>JAJCZP010000234.1 GCA_029262315.1 Deltaproteobacteria bacterium
CGGCGGCGCCATCGGTGTCGATCTCCTGCTCGAGGCATTCCACCTCGCGAACCAATGCGGCCTTGAATGCCTCGAAGATCGAGGCCTGTACATACAACCGCTCCACCGAGGTCGAGGTTTGACCCGCGTTCGTGAGCGCGCCCCACGCCGCACCGGCCGCCGCACGTTGGATGTCGACATCGTCGAACACGATCATCGGGTCGTTGCCGCCGAGCGCAAGGTCGACTGGCACGA
Source organism: Deltaproteobacteria bacterium (assembly GCA_029262315.1). Lineage (GTDB taxonomy): Bacteria > Desulfobacterota > Binatia > UTPRO1 > UTPRO1 > JAJCZP01. Next base: position 235 of record JAJCZP010000234.1, read on the forward strand.
GCAGTGGCGCCGCCTGCGACAAGATCTTCCGTCCGGTCCGCGCACTCCCCGTGAAGAGAATCTTGTCCGGCCGTTGGTCGATGAGCCCCGCCGCCACCTTGCCGGTCCCGTGGACGACCTGCGCCCAATGCGGGGCGAACCCCGCCTCGGCGAGCAGCCCCTCGATCAACCCTTCGAGCGGCGCCCACTCCGACGGTTTGCATATCACGGTGTTGCCGGCCAGGAACGCCGACGCGATCGGCACGAGCGCCTGGGAGAACGGATGATCCCACGACGCGATGACCAGGACCGTGCCGAGCGGCTCGTACCAGATCCACGACTGTTTTCCGGGGAGTGGCATCGGCGCGTGCTCTTGCTGATCGCGAAGATGCGCAACGCCGTCGTGCTCGAGCCAGTGGAGAGCATCGGCAACGGGCAGTACCTCGGAGAGGAGCGCGTCCGAGCGCGTCTTGGCGGTGTCGGACTGGATATGATCGAGGATCGACTCGCATCGCTCGATCACCGCCCGACGAAGCACGCCAATTCGCTGCGCGCGCTCGTCCAACGCCAGACGCGCCAGGGAGCGTGCGCCCCCCCGTGCCTGCTCGGCAGCACGAACCGCGAGCGAGCCCGAGCGGGCCCGCTCGGGCCGCGGCTGGGCGACCACTGGCCGCACCTCGGCGTCTTCGGTGCCGGGCTCGACGATGCGAGGATGCCAATCCATCGACGCGTGCACCGAGGGACCGTCCCCGACGTCGGAGTAGTAGAGCGTCATGACCACGCGCTTGATCGCGAACCCGAGCGACCGGAGCGTCGTCGCCACCGGCTCGGGAAGATGCTCGTTCCGCTCGGTCCACGCAAACAACGAACGGACGACGACACGCGGCAGGAAGCGGAAGATCCCGAGCATGCGGCGCACGCGATCGCGATCGAGCTGCGGCATCTCCATGAAGATGCGATCAGCCTCGTCAGCGCAATCCGACCCCGAGAACGAGGGAAACTGCTCGTCCCCTGGAATCAGCACGTCGCCGATCCGCACCAGCCCGCGGATTTGTCGTGGCGTAAGGAACTGGACGCGGCTCATGCGCGCGCATCCTCGAGAATCCGCTCGGCCGCCATGAGCGAAAGCGCCATGACGGTGAACGCGGGATTCAGCCCCGGCGCATTGGGAAAGACACTGGAGTCCGCAACGTACACGTTGGGACATCCATGAAGCTGGAACGTCGGTGACGTCACGGAAACTGCGGGGTCGTCCCCAAGCGCACAACCGCCCATGAGATGCATCCCGAGCGCCACCTGCCCCTCGACGACCTCCCGAACGCCCGTCGACGCGAAGATGTTGCGGACCGCCTGCACGCCGTGCTCGCGGCGCCGACGATCTTCCGCGTTCAATCGCTTGTCCACCACCGTCCGGCCAGTTTTGCCGAGACGAATCCGCCCCGGATTGGTATCGCGAACCACGACCTCGACACACGCGAGATGGGTGATGTCGCGCATGAACCGTTGATGCGCTGCACCGAACCCGGGCACTTGCAGGGCGATCGCGACCGGCGGCGCGAACACGTTGTCGAGCTTGAAGCCGGCGCGTCGGAACGTCGGCTCGTCGGACGCATACGACTGCACAGGGCCGAGATGCGCACCGACAGGCTCGCGATACCGCCCGAGCATGACGGTTTGCGGGTGGGTGTAGAAGTGCTGCCCCAGGGCGGGAAGCGACGACGCCAGCGGCGAGTCCAACAGCACGCGCGCGTTGCCGATGGCGCCCGCGGCGAGCACGAGGCGCCGACCGCGAAACGACGATCGCGCCCCGCTCTCCGTCCGCCCCGTGACCGTGACCTCATCCACATCCGCCACGACGCGCTCGGCCTCGAAGCGCGGCACCAGCGTCAACCCGGCTTCGAGCGCACGCGGCAGGACCGTGACGGCGGTACTCTGCTTGCTGTCGATCCGACACCCCATCACGCACTCGATGCAGCAGTTCCCGTCCTGGTACCGGCAGTCGCGCGCCGCGCGCTGCACGGGTGCGTAGCCATAGCCGTTGCGCTCACACCCCTGCCGAAAGATCTCGGCGTTGCCGTTGCGATAGCCCTCGGGCACGGCGCGAATACTGATCCGCTCCGCGACGCGATCGTACCAGGGATCGAGAGCGCTCCGGCTGAAGAACGAAACTCCCGACAGCTCGCGCCACGCATCGAGCGCGAGATCATCGAACCGATCGAGGACGGCTCGGCCGACGATCGATCCCCCACCCACGACCTTCGGGCGGAGCAAACCGAGCCGCCCATCCCCGGTCAACTCGATCCCACCACCCCAGTAAAGCTGGGAGTTGGCGTCAATCTCTGCACGCGGGTACGTGCCCCGATCGACGTGTGCCCCGGCCTCGAGCATGACGCAGCGCAACCCCGCGCGGGACAGCTCGTCGGCGATGCACGACCCCGAGACCCCACCCCCGACGATGACGACGTCGTACCCGGACTGGTTCTCGTCGAACGTCAATCGCCCCTACGCCGCGTACATGCGCTCGATGACGTCCTGATACTTCTCGGCGATGGGCTTCCGCTTGAGCTTCATCGTCGGCGTCAGCTCATCGCCACCGGGCAGCCAATCCTCCGGCAGGAGGGTGAACTTCTTCACCTGCTCGACGCGGGAGAGCTTGCTGTTGGCGGCATCGACCCCCTCCTGCACTGCGGCGATCACGGCCTCGCTCGCCGCCAGCGCCGCCGGCGAGGCGTCGGCCATTCCGTGCTGCGCGGCCCACACGGCGGCGTACTCGGGGTCGAGCACGATCAACGCCGTATTGTAGGGACGGCGATCGCCGATGACGCAGACTTGGCCGATGAGCGAACTGCCGCCCTTCATCGTCCCCTCGATGTTGGCCGGCGACATGTTCTTGCCGGCGGCGTTGATGATCAGTTCCTTCTTGCGATCGACGATACGGAGGTACCCCTGGTCGTCAAGCTCGCCGATGTCGCCGGTCACCAACCAGCCGTCGGACCCAATCGTCTCGGCGGTCTTCTCGGGCTGATTGCGATAGCCCACCATGATATTCGCGCCGCGAATGAGCACCTCTCCATCCGCGGCCAGCTTGATCTCGATGCCTGGTGCGGGCTTGCCCACGGTGCCCAGGCGGATCCCCCCGGGGGGATTGACCGTGCCCACGCCGCACGTCTCGGACATCCCCCAGCCCTCGCCGAGCGGTACGCCGATGCCATGGAAGAACTCGAGGACGTCACGCGGGGTGGGCGCGGCACCGGTCCCGACGACGGTCGCCTCGTCGAGGCCCAGCAATGCGCGCAACGGATGGAACATCTCCGCATCGGCCTTGCCCACACGGACCGCCAGATCGTCCGGAACCGTGTCGGCTGACTGCTCCAGCTGTACTTTCCGCACCGCCGCCGCGATGGCGTCCTTGACGGGGCCGCTCTGCTCGGCCGGCATTCCCGCAAGCTGCGCTTCGATGCCGGCTTTCATCTTCTCCCAGATACGCGGCACGGCAAAAAAGAAATGCGGGCGCACTTTCGGCAGCACGGCAATGATCTCGCGCGGATTCGGGCAGGTCGTAATCGACGCACCCATCAACACCGGGAGGTAGTAGCCGAAGGCACGCTCCGCGATATGCGCGGTCGGGAGCCAGGAGATGACGCGTCCGTTGACGGGCAACTGCGTCGACTGGTTCAAGCTCCGCACGACGCTCATCAGGTTCCGGTGCGAGAGCTGCACGCCCTTGGGCGGTCCCGTCGTACCGGACGTGTAGATCAACGTGAGAAGATCGTCTGGCGTCACTGCACGGCAGGCGGCCTCGAGGTCGAAGCCCGCGTTCGCACCCTCGACCATACCGAGCGCGGTCGTCCCCGAGGGCGTGTCCCCGTCGATGACGATCACATGCGCCAGATCGGGGAGCGCTGCACGCGCCTCGAGAAAGGGCTTCAGAAACGCCTGCTCGACAATGGCGATCCGCGCCCCCGAATCCCCGACGACGTACGCGATCTGCTCCGGCGGGAGGGTCTGGTAGACGGAGAACGGCACGGCGCCGAGCATCACCGCCGCCAGGTCGACCACCGCGAACTCTGGCCGGTTGGCGAGCATGAGCGCGACGCAGTCGCCACGTCCGAGCCCCAACCCCGCGAGACCTCGGGCGAGATTCGCTGCCCGGTCGCGGAGCGCCCGATACGACAGCGAAGTTGCGTCGTCCATCGTACGAATGGCGATCTGCTCGGGATACGCGTCGACGGTCTGCCGAAATCCCTCGGCAAACGTCGCCGCCTCGATCATGCCCTGGGCGCGGTCCGTCATGGTCACTGCGCGTAACGCCAGCGGTTCGACGTTGTCAAGCCATCGCTTCGAGTTCACGAATGCCGATCCCGCGAGCGAGCCCGATCAGCAACGAATCCCCGCCCCGCGGACGGCATGCCAAGGCCCCTCCGATCACTAGCCCTGCGCGCCGGACCGCGTATCATGACGCTGTGGAAGCACCGGCCTACGCGGGGACCCGGCCAAGCGGCGGCCGTCTCATGCTCGCGCTTCTCGGAATCGGCGCCATTGTACTGATCGGGCGTTTCGCTGGCTCCAGCATTCCCGCGTTCGCGAGCTGGGTGGAGCGTCTCGGTCCCTGGGGCCCGGTCGCCTACATCGGTGGCTACATCGTCGCCTGTATCGCCTTCATCCCGGGCTCGTTGCCCACCATGGCCGCCGGGGCGCTCTTCGGTCTCGGATGGGGAACCGTCTATGCGTTCATCGGCGAGAGCCTGGGGGGCATCGCCGCGTTCCTGGTCTCGCGACGCATCGCCCGCCCGCTGGTGGAACGCCGCCTTGCCGGGACGCCACGATTCGCGGCAATCGATCGCGCGGTTGCCGTCCGCGGACTGCGCATCGTCATGTTGCTGCGGCTGTCCCCCGTCTTCCCATTCAACTTCCTGAACTATGCGCTCGGCGTCACCGGCGTCCGCCTGACGGACTACGCGCTGGCATCGGTTGCGATGCTGCCAGGCGCCTTCCTCTATGTGTACTACGGCAAGCTGATCGGCGACGTGGCGAAGCTGGCGAGCGGGGAGCGCGTCGCCACCGGCACCGGCTACTGGGCGTTTTTGACGCTCGGTCTGGTCGCCACGATCGCCGTCACCACCGTCATCGCCCGCCTGGCGAGCGCCGCGGTGCGGGAGGCAACCGAGGAACATGACGGCGATACCGTAACTTCGGCGGCCGCCAGCCCAAAAGACTAGGGCATGGATGAACAACAGCAGGAACACGCGGCCTCCGCGAAAGCAGCAGGATTCCCATGGTCGCGCCTTGCCCTCGCCGGGGGTGTAGTCATCGCCGCGATCGTGCTTGGACGCTCTGCCGGCGCCTACTTGGGCGATTTTACGGCCTGGGTCGAGAGCCTCGGCGTCTGGGGGCCTGCCGTCTTCATCGTCGGCTATGCGGTCGCCGTGATCGCGTTCGTCCCCGGCTCCGTCCTGACGCTGGCGGCGGGGGCGATCTTCGGCCTCAGCGCCGGCACCGCATACGTATTCGTCGCGGCGACGCTCGGCGCGACGGGCGCGTTCCTCGTGGCCCGCACCTTCGCGCGCACCGCCATCGAGCGGCGCCTCGCCAACAACCCCCGTTTTGCGGCCATCGACCGCGCCGTTGCGCAGCAAGGCCGACGCATCGTCTTTCTGCTCCGCCTATCGCCGGTGTTCCCCTTCACCCTCCTGAACTACGCGCTCGGTCTCACAAAGGTCCGCCTGGCTGACTATGTCGTCGCCTCGTTCGGCATGCTCCCCGGAACCCTGCTCTACGTCTACTCAGGCAGCGTCGTGGGCGATGCCGCGGTGCAAGCGGGAAGCGGCGGCGGCGCGGATGCGGCGTCCTGGACCATCCGGATCGTCGGCCTCGCGGCAACGGCCGTGGTCACGATCCTCGTCACGCGGATCGCGCGCAAGGCACTGCAGGACGCGACCGGCGACACGGCCTAGCCGGTCTCTCCGGTCCGGCTCCGGCGCGGCTAGCCCGAGGAACCGAGGGCGCGGTCGAGGTTGAAGGCGGCGCTGATGAGGGCGAGATGGGTGAACGCCTGCGGAAAGTTGCCGAGGGCCTCACCCGACGGGCCGGTCTCTTCGCCGTAGAGGCGAAGGTGATTGGCGTGTCCCAGCATCTGCTCGAAGATCAGTCGACCTTCCTCGAGCCGCGCCCGGTCGGCTTTCCCGGCGCGCGTCAACGCCTCGACGAGCCAGAACGTACAGATGTTGAACGTCCCCTCTTCGCCCTCGAGCCCGTCCTCGGCATGGTCGAGATTGTAGCGATGCACCAGGCCGTTCGAGACGAGACCGCCACGCGCGGGCGACTGATTCATCGCATCGAGCGTCTTCAACATGCGCGGATCGTTCGGCGAGAGGAAGAACACCAACGGCATCGTGAGATTGGACGCATCGAGCGCATCGGAGCCGTAGAATTGGGTGAAGGCCTGCCGGTCCTCGTTCCACCCCTTGGACATGATGTCCTCGTAGATCGTGTCGCGCGTCTTCAGCCAGCGCTCGCGATCCGCCGGAAACGAACGCTTGTCTGCGAGCCGCAGCCCGCGGTCGACCGCGACCCAGCACATCAGCTTCGAGTACACGAAATGCTGCTGGCCCGACCGGACCTCCCACACGCCTTCGTCGGTCCGCTGCCAGTTGTCGCACACCCAATTGATGAGCTTCCGCAGCTCGATCCACAGATCGTACGAGATGGGCGCACCGTACTTGTTGTACAGGTAGACCGAGTCGAGCAGCTCGCCGTAGATATCGAGCTGGAGCTGTCCGTAGGCCCCGTTGCCGATCCGGACCGGCCCCGAGCCGCGGTAGCCCTCCAGATGATCGAGCGTCTCCTCGGTGAGCTCGTGGCGGCCATCGAGGCCGTACATGATCTGGAGCGAGCCGTCGGGCCCGAGTTCGTGACAGCGGGCCTCGAGCCAGCCCATGAACGCCGCCGCCTCCTCGGTGAACCCGATCCGCATGAGTCCGTAGAGCGTAAACGCGGCGTCCCGAATCCAGGTGTAGCGATAGTCCCAATTCCGCACGCCGCCGAGATCCTCGGGCAGACTGCACGTTGGGGCGGCCACGATCGCACCCGTCGGCTCGAAGGTGAGGAGCTTCAGCGCGAGCGCCGAACGGTGCACGGTCTCGCGCCACCGGCCCCGATAGGTGCTCTGGGACAGCCACTTTCGCCAGTAGTTGACCGTCGTCTTGAAGAGATGATCGGCCTCGGCCTCGGAGATCGCGTCGCGGGTCCCCTGCGGATCGTGCTCGCGGAGCACGAACTCGGCCTCCTGCCCCTCCTCGAGCCTGAACTCCCCAACGACGCTGGCACCATCCGCACGCAGGGGCACCGTGGTCCGCAGGTCGAGCGAGAGGCTCGGGGCGCGGAAGATGGCGCCGGCGGCGTCGATCGTCGTCTCGTGACGATCGCGCGCATAGTTGAAAGCGGGCGCGCACACGACGCGAAACGTCATGGCACCGCGAATCGCACTCACGCGACGCACGAGCCAGCGCTCGCCCCGCTCGTCCGACGGCACCCCGACCGGCATGTAGTCGGTCACCTGCCCCACGCCGTCAGGTGCGAGGAACCGCGTTACCAGCACATTCGAGTCGGGCCAGTAAAACTGCTTGTGACGCACCCCGTCGCAGGTCGGCGCAATCTGAAAGCGCCCGCCCTTGGCATCATCGAGAATGGCCGCGAAGACGCTCGGCGAATCGAAATGCGGAAAGCAGAACCAATCGATCGAACCGTTCATGCCGACGAGCGCTGCCGTCCGCATGTTTCCGATGAGTCCGTGGTTCTCAATCGGCTGATAGGCCATGGTGACGTCGAGTCTACGCTAGCGTGTCCACGCCAGCCACCAGGAAAAGAGCCGCTTCACGAGCGGCGTCAGCCGGGTCCGATTGAAGGCATCCCCGGTCTGGCGAATCGCCTCGGCCTGGGTGGGATACGGATGAATCACGTTCGCGAGCGCGCCGAGCCCAACTTTCGCCGTCATGGCCAGGGTAAGCTCGCCAATCATCTCCCCCGCATGCCGCGCCACGATCGTCGCCCCGACGATCCTATCGGTGCCCTTCTTGACGTGCACCTTGACGAAGCCATCCTCTTCCCCGTCGACGATGGCGCGATCGACATCGGCGAGCTCCCGGGTGAACGTCGTCACCTCCATCCCCGCCCGCACCGCCTCGTGCTCGTACAACCCGACGTGGGCCACCTCGGGGTCGGTATAGGTGCACCACGGAATGGTGAGCGCGCTCAGCGCTTTCCGCCCCCGAAACAACGTATTCTGGATCACGATCCGTGCCGCGAAGTCGGCGGCGTGCGTAAACTTGTATTGCATGCAGATGTCGCCCGCTGCGTAGATGTTCGGATTGGTGGTCCGAAGCTGATCGCTCACCTCGACCCCGTGACGTCCGTAGGCCACGCCAACCGCGTCGAGGTTCAGTCCCTCGACATTCGGCGCGCGCCCGACGCCGATCAGGATCTCATCGACGGTGATCCCATGCTCCCCGCCGTCACGCTCGAAGTGAACCGTCTTCCCGTCGGGACCCGACGACACGCGGGTCACCTTGGCGTTCATTTCCAAGCGCACGCCGTCGCGCGTAAACGCGCGCTGCACGATCTCGGCGGCGTCGGCGTCCTCACGCGGCAAGATATGATCCACGTCGTTCAGCAAAACGACATCGGAGTCCAGACGGCGGAACGCTTGCGCCAATTCACACCCGATCGGCCCCGCACCGATCACCGCCAGCCGACGCGGGCGCGCCGTCAGCGAGAATACCGTCTCGTTGGTGAGGTATCCCGCCTCGGCCAGCCCCGGGATGGGCAGCTCGACCGCGCGCGCGCCGGTCGCAATGACGGCCCGCTTGAACCGCAACGACGCTCCACCGACCTCGACCCGGTCGCCGCCCGCGAACCGCGCGTCGCCGAGAAACACGTCGACACCAAGCTCCTCACGGAAACGATGCACGGAATCGTTGCGGCTGATCCGGGCGCGCAGACGACGCATACGCTCCATCGTGGCACCGAAATCGACATCAATCCCCGCCGGCACCGTGACACCGAACGCCCCGGCCTCCCGGACGTCAGCGACGGCGCGAGAGGCCCGGATGACGCACTTCGACGGCACGCACCCCACGTTCAGACAATCGCCACCCATGAGGTTGCGCTCGATCAGCGCCACCTTGGCACCAAGCCCGGCCGCACCGGCCGCCGTCACCAGTCCCGCCGTCCCCGCGCCGATCACGACGAGGTTGTAGCGCGACGCCGGCGTGGGGTTGGTGTAAGCCACCGGATGCACGTGCTCGACCAACGTGCGGTTGTAGTCGTCTTCGGGCAGAACACGTGCCGCATCCATACAGAGTCCTTTCGCGGGGGGCCCCGGGCCGGGGCGGGTCTTGTGTGGGGATAGCCGGCCGAGGGACACAAGTTACACCCCACCCGGACCGCTGCGTCCCGCCTGACGCTCGATCCCGTCACGCGCACGTACCGCGCGACACGGGCACCCGGCAACCCGCTTGACTCTCTCACGCGAACCGGGGCAAGAACCGGGTCCGCACCTGCAGCGCACGTCGTGGAGGAATTCTGATGGCACACCCAACGGGCGAAGAGCTTCGCGAGGCAATCGGCCTGCTCGTGACGGGCGCCGGAGGCTACGGCAAGCTCCACGAGCGGCTCTGCCGGCTGAACGCGTTCGTCTCGCGCAAGAAGCCCCCCTCTCCCGAGGTCCTGGCCGACCGGCTCTACAATCTGACGGGAGGACTGCGCCGGAACGTTCCGGCAACGGTCGCGTTTCACACGGTCTGGGCCGAGATCGTCACCCAGGCCGTGTCCGAGGACGACGACAAGAAGCTCTCGGAGATCGCCGATCGCATCAACGCCACCCTCACCGAGAACGAGCACGACATCCGCGAGGACCAGACCGACGCCCTCGACACGGCGCTCGGCGAATACGAACAGCTGCTCGCCGAAACGGTGGGGCCGGTCCAGGCCCGTTTCGAGATGCTCTTCAAGGCCGTGCCGCCGGTCGCGACACGCCTACGCGCTCGCCCCCTGGCCACGACCGCATTGGCACCCGCGGAAGAGGCGTGACCCGATGCCGCGCATCAAGACCAACGGCATCGAGCTCGCCTACGAGGAGACCGGGTCCGGCGCGCCACTCGTTTTCCTGAGCGGGACGAGCGTCGATCGCTCGATCTGGGGCGCCCAGGTCGCACACTTCGCGGGCGACTTCCGCTGCATTGCGCTCGACAACCGGGATGTCGGGCAGAGCACCATCGTCGCGGCACCGTACACCATCCGCGACATGGCGGCAGACACCGCGGGGCTCCTGGAAGCGCTCGACCTCCCCGCGGCGCACATCGTCGGGCATTCGCTCGGGGGTGCGGTCGCCCAGGAGCTGGTCATGCTCGCGCCGGACTACGTCCGCACCCTGACACTGGTCGCCACCTGGGCTCGCAACGACGCGTACTCGCGCGGCGTCCTCAACACCTGGAAGCATCTCCGCACCGGCCTCAACCGTCACGACTTCCTGGAAGCGTTCCTCCTGTTCGCGCTCGGGCACAGTTTCCTGAACGCCGTCGGCACCGAACAGCTGATCGGCATGTTCAGCGCGCTCGAGAACCCGCAGTCGGCCGAAGCCTTCTCCCGTCAGGTCGACGCCGACCTGACCCACGACACTACCGATCGTCTCAGCACGATCGGCATTCCCGTGCTCGTCATCGGTGGCGAGGAAGACAACATCTTCAAAGGCCCGCATCACACGATGCTGGCCGAGGGCATTCCCGGCGCCCGGCAAGTGGTGCTCCCCGCCGTTGGCCATACGCCGTTGCTCGAGAACGCCGAGCTCTTCAATCGCACCGTCGAAGAGTTCCTGAGCCAGACGTAACCCCCGGACGTCTCGCGTCGGCCCCATGGCAACGCCGCAGACACCGGACCATCTGATCATCCTGGCCGAGATGGGCCGGGAAGAGCAGGTGCGCGAAGCCTTCGAGCGCATTCACCCCGCGGATGTCGCCGAGGTCATCGATGCCATCGAAGAGGATGACCTCCGCGTCGGACTCTTCGCCGACCTCTCGACACCTCGCGCCGCCGCGGTCCTCTCGTTGGTCGGCGACCATGCCCGCGAGACCATTCTCGATCAACTCTCGGAGCATCGCCTGCGCGCCATCGTCACCAGTCTGGAATCGGACGATGCCGCCGATCTCCTGGCGGAGCTTCCGCGCGCGCAGGTTGAACGGCTGCTGCAATCGATCCCACCCCGCATCTCCGCCGACGTCCGCGACCTCATGCGCTACGAGGAGGATTCGGCTGGTGGCATCATGCAGCGCGAGTTCGTGGCGGTGGCGGCCGAGGCCTCGGTGGAAGACGCCATCGAGGCCCTTCGCCGGCGCGGCGCCGACGCCGAGGGCCTCCACAACGTCTTCGTCGTCGACGCGGACCAGCGGCTCGTCGGCAGCCTTCCCCTCCGACTCCTCATTCTCGCCGATCCACGCACCACCGTCGGCGCGATCATGGAGCACGATCCGATCAGCGCGCACACCGGCATGGATCAGGAGGAGGTCGCCGGTCTGTTCAGCAAGTACGACCTCGTGTCGTTGCCCGTGATCGAGCCCACCGGCCAGATCGTCGGACGCATCACGGTCGACGATGTCGTCGACGTCATCGAGGAAGAAGCCTCGGAAGACATCTACCGCCTGGCGGGCCTCGGCCAGGAGTCTTCGGTCCTCGAGCCCGCGTTCGAGTCCATCCGCAAGCGCCTGCCCTGGCTCATCCTGAACCTCGGCACGTGTACGTTCTCGGCCACCGTCGTCGCCCTCTTCGAGGGGACCATTCAGCAGCTCGCCATCGCGGCCGCCTTCATGACCATGGTGGCAGGCAGCGGCGGCAATGCGGGCGTCCAGACACTCGCCATCGTCGTCCGGGGTATCGCGCTCGACGAGCTCACCTTCCTGAACGCGCGACGCGTCGTCCTCAAGGAGTTCCTGACCGGCGCCGCCAACGGACTCGCGCTCGGTATCATCGCCGGCGTGATCGCCTTTCTCTGGAAGGGCGTTCCGATCGTCGGCGTCGTGCTCGCCACGGCCATCCTCGGCAACCTCTGCCTGGCCGCGCTCGTGGGGGTGCTCATTCCCCTCGGGCTCAAGTGGTGCGGAATCGATCCCGCCATCGCGTCCGCGGTCGTCCTCACCGCCATCACGGATAGCTGCGGGTTTCTCCTCTTCCTCGGCCTGCTGACGCTCTGCCAGCCACTCCTGTAGCTCCCGAATCCCCCCTCACCGACCCGGATTGGCTTCGCGGGCGCAGCTGTACAAACGTCGCCAACCTTCGAACAGTTTTGAACTTCTGGCGGCCTACCCCTGCCGAAATGTCTTGCGAAATCGCGTATCAACCTCCTGGCACGCGACCTGCTTTACCCCTCCCGAGATCAACAACGCATCCCAGGAGGGCGAACATGCGAAACGAAGCGACGACAGAACAATCGACGGCACGTAAGCGGCTGCTGGCAACCGGTCGGAAGATCAACGGGACATGGGAGATTCGTACCTTCATGCGGAACGCGGCCAATGGTGGACGCCGCACGTTCTGGGAGGCACGCGACTCACGCACGACGGCAAAGCCCCAGCGCTAAGGATCTAGGGGACATCCGCCCTCGTGTCGCGCTCCGCAGCGCGAGGAGCGGAGTCCCGACGAGACCTCGCGGCTCCCGCGCCTGCCCGGGGGGTGCGGTTGCCGCGGGATGACTTCAGGTCAACAACAACGAAACGCCGAAACCGAGGACGAAGGCGATCACTTCCCACATGAAGGGAATCGCCTTCGGACCCTCGAGCGTCCAACGGGACGGTCGCGGCGCTGGACTATCGCCGGCGGAGAGACGGCTCTGAGAGAAGGTCCCGTTCTCGAAGCCACGCTTGAAGAGGCGGAACGACTCGATCCGGCGCGCCCAGTCGCCGAAGGCCCGCTCTCCCGCACGGCTCGTCGCCGCCAGACGCTCGAGTTCGGCGTCGGTTGCCTCCCCGAGCGCTTGCGTCAGCCGCTCGTAGAGTTGAAGCACCTCGCCGACCTTCCGCAAACGGTCCCCGCGGCGCGCTTCGGCCGTCGTGACGTCGCGGCGAGGGCCCCCAGGCTTTGCTGCGGGCATGGCCCCCAATTGCGTCCCTCCGCAGACCAATAAGAGGCTAAACCGCCCGCGGTTGCAAACCCCCTGCCCGGGGGACTCAGCTACAGGAGATCGTCGTCTTCATCGTCGGCGGCGGCCGTTTCGTCGAGATCATCGATCCCGACCGTCTTACTGCCGAAGTTCAGCCCGGTCTGCGTATCGGGCTGCGACGCGGACGGCTGGCTCTGCGCCTCGAGCTCACGACGGAGATCCGCGATCGTCGCATCGCGCTCTGCCAGCTGGCGCTCGAACTGCATGGCCCGCATCTCATGATGGCGCAGCAGGCCGATCTCACGCACGGTCTCGGTCAGGCGGCGCTCGAACTGGCCACGCTCGCGCGCAAACTGCGCCTTGAGCTTCTTCGTGAGTGCGGCCGCGGCCAGATCGGCAGCCGTCTGCGCTGCCGACTTCCGAACGCTGGCTTTCTTGGCCCGAGACTTGGTGGCGGCAGCCTTCGTGGCCGCGCGGGCCTTCGCGGGGGGCGCCTTCTTTGCCGTGGCCTTCTTTGCCGTGGCCTTCTTCGGCTTGGCCTTCCTGGCGGCAGTCTTCTTCACGCTCGTCTTCTTCGAGGAGCTCTTCTTGGCGCCGCCCGTACGCGCGGGCCGCGCCTTCGCCCCCCCCTTCGTGCCGCGCTTCGTCGTCGCCATCACCTGCCTCCTTTATTCCTCGTACACCTAGTACAGATCCGGCTCACCGAACGGACGCGTCCGCCAACGCTTGTGTGTCCACAGCCAGTGATCGGGATGTTGGCGGATCATTTCTTCGAGGGCGGCGGTGCAGCGCTGGGTAAAATCGAGCGCCGCCTGATCGGGGTCCGCCATACTCGCAAACGTTACCGGAGGCAAGATGACGATGCGGTGGCGCGACGATCGCCCTTCACGCACCAGAAAGCCCGGATAGACCGTGGCGCCAGTGCGCTGCGCGATGCGCGCGAAGGCGGCGTTCGTACTAGCCGGCCGGCCGAAGAAATCCACAAACACGCCCGTCCGCCGGGACGCATTCTGGTCGAGCGGCAGCACCATGACGCCCTTCGCACGCAGCGTCCGCAGCACGCCCCGCGCCGCCTGGTTCTTGCGAAGTTGGGTCACACCGCCGGTCGAGCGCAGCTGATTGATGAACCGATCGACCAGCGGGTTCTTGATCGTTCGCACGACCAGATGCACCGGATGCCCAAGCAATCCATGCGCGATCGCCGCCAGCTCCCAATTGCCGAAGTGCCCAGAGAGCACCAGCGCACCGCGAGTGGCCAAGCCATCCTCGGCCGCTTTCCAGAGATCCGGACGGTCGATCGTCACGACCGACCCGATGTTCGTCGCATCGAGACGATGAACGTGCGCCAACTCCGCCGCCATTCGACCGAGATTCTGCCAGCTGGCGACCAGAATCTTCAGATGCTCCGCGGCGCTCTTCTCGGGGAAGGCTATCGCGAGGTTGATGAGACCGACCCGACGCATCGGTCGGATGAGGCGCACCACCATCCCGGCCAGGGCAGCCGCACCTGCCATGGCCACCCGCAGCGGAAGAATCGCCAGCACGCCGAAGACCGCGCG
>JAJCZP010000235.1 GCA_029262315.1 Deltaproteobacteria bacterium
GACGCATCGAGCGTTTGCCCGGTCTCCTCGTGGGCTTCGCGTACCGCCGCCCGCCGAGCGGCATCGAACTCGTCGGCTGCGCCGAGCCCATCGTGATCGACGTCGTCGACCCGTCCGCCCGGAAACACCCACATCCCGCCAAAAGCGATCTTCGAGTTCTTCCGGAGGAGCAACGTCTCGAGCCCGTCGGGTCGGTCGCGGAGAAGCACTACCGTGGCGGCACGCCGCATCTCGCTCATGGACTCTGCATAGCGCGTCGGTCCCTTTCTCGACAGTCCACGGGCACTCCGCCGCGGACGACCCCGCGCCGGTCGTGCATCGCCCGCGGCCGCCCCTTGGATCAGCAGGACGCATGCGCTACGGACCGTCCATGGCCAGCGTCGATCTTTTCGTCAAGGAGCGCTACCAACCCGCCGAAGAGCCTACCTACTTCGACCGGTGGGAGCGCACGGCCCCACCCGCGATCTGAGCGCCATGTCCGAACACAACTACTACGCACGCCGCCGCCGGCCCTTGCTGCGCAGCTTCGACTGGTTCGCACGCCACGCCGCGCCGCGGATCGCCGTGCGCACGGATGCCGCCACAGCCACCGCCATCCTCGCCGACGCCCGCAGCCGATTCGAAGATGTGCTCCCCGAGCTGCCGTACATCGGAGGCTTCCGCAACATCTTCACGCCGGTCATCCTGGTCAACGGTTGGATCGTGGCCCTCCATCGCGCCATGCACGCCCGCGGCAAATCCCCCGCCGATGTCACTGCCGTCTGTGCCGCGGTGTCGGACGACGTCTTCCAGTCGGCTCCCGCCCGGGTGCTCGGGTTTGTCGGTCGCCTCGCATTCACCGGACCGATGCGCGCACTCTTGCGCCAGCAGGCGGCCCGTTCGCAGCGCCGTCTGTATGCTGCGGACTTCGTCTATCGCTTTCGCGAGACCGATGATGGCGAGATGACACTCGTCTTCGACGAGTGCGCGGTCAACAAGTTCTACGAGGCGCAGCACGTCGAGGAGCTGAAGCCGTACTGCAATTTCTTCGATGTCACGTACAGCCGACTCATGGGCATGGGGTGCGACGCCACCGAGACGATCGGCCTCGGCTGCCAGCAATGCAGCCTGCGCTACAAGCACGGCCGCGCCACGCCCATCCCAGCCACGCTCCAGGGCATTCTTCCACGCACGTCCGCCCCGTCGAAGCCACGCCCGTCGCCATAAACCCACGGCGCCGGGCACCGCACGCGATCCGCACGCTACTCGACGTCGAGCGGCGGCAACCGTTGGCCGACGGCGAACGTCCCGATGGCCTGCCCGAAGAGACCGAACACGCTCGCGCCACTCGGAGGGATCATCTGGAACTCGACCCGGCCGGGCTCGGTGAGCGCCACGTCGCCCGCCAGCCCCGCGAGGTCGTGAAGCGTCACGCCACCAACAATGGTCGTGCCATCGCCCAGCAAGAGCGTGCCACTCCGATCGATGATCTTGACGGTGACGAACTGACTCGCCGGCTTGACGGTAAAGCGCGCCGCGCCGCCAGGGCCGACGGGCGCGGCGTAGTCATCGAACAATGAGGCGAAGATCAACCGGTTACCATCGTCGAGGGCCGGCGAGAGCGTCTCGGGATTGAAGTAGACCGGGACGGTCAGCGTCGGCGATTCGGAGCCCGAGGCGCGCGGCGACATCGGCGGGGTCACCGTCTGGTACGCGATCGTCGCCCCGTCGACGACCGTGGTTGCACCCGGCGCTGGCGCAACGCGGACGCCCGTCGCGTCCACCGCAAGCCGTCCGAAGGGATTCTGGCCGAACCCGGCGCCAAGAACCAGATTGACGATCGTAAAGCCACCCGTCAGTGGCTCCGCGTGCAGGACCGGCGTGTGATCCGACTCGCTCACGATCGGCGTCACGATGGCGAGTCCAACGTTTCCGGAGACACCCGAAAAACCGCCGGTCGGGTCGATCACCCGCACGCCACCCGCGGGAATCGTGAGCGTGTCCTCCGCCAGGCGCGCGGTGAGAGGCTGGGCGTGAAACACGATCTCCGCGACCACAGCCTCCGCATTCGGATTGCCGACGAGAAGAAACGTCGTGCGGTTCTCGCGCGCATCGTACGGAAACAACAGCTGATCGCCAACGCGTGACGGTTCGTTCAGGTTGCTCGCCGGGAGACTCGCCGGCACCAGCCCCGGCAGCCGCTGCCCCACCGCGAACGTCCCCAGCGCCTGGCCGAAGAGTCCGAAAACGCCGTCCCCGGGCTGCGGCGGTTCGCTCAGGGTCAACTCGACACGCCCGGGCCGATCCAACTCTGCGGCGCCGGCAAGCCCCTGTAACGAATCGAGGTACACCCCCGAGACGAGCACCGGCTGATCGGTAACCACCGCGGCACCAGCATCGTCGAAAAAGTCGGCCGTGATCGCGCGGGCACGCGGCTCCAGAGTAAACCGTGCCGCGCCGCCCGGACCGACCGGTGCGTCGTAGGTCTCGGTAAACGCGGCCAGCAGCAGACGGTTCCCGTCCTGCTCGACGGGCGCCAGCGCTGTCGGATCGAAGTAGGCCGGCACGACGAGTGCCGGACTCGTCAGCCCGGGCTGGATGGCCTGAAAACGTATCCGGTCCCCGTCGACGATGGCGCCGGGGGCCGCACGGGGGATGTCCGGGCGGGTACCGGGCCCACGACTCACCGCGAGCCGCCCAAACGGGTTCTGACCGAAGCCCGCGCCGAGCGCCAAATTCGCGATCGTATACCCCCCCACCAAGGGCCGTGGCGGCACGATGGGCCGATGATCGGCCGCATCAACAATTGGGGTCACTGTCACCAGGCCCGCATTCCCACTGACACCACCGACCGTCGTTGGATCGATCACCGTCGCGCCTGCACCATCGAGCAGGATCGTATCCTCCGCGAGGCGGGTCGTCAGCGACTGGCTGTAGAACACGACCTCGACCAACACGGCATCCGCGCTTGGATTGCCGATCGTCAGGAAGGTGGTTCTCCCCGGACGCGCGTCGAAGAAAAAGAGCAGCTGATCGCCGACCGTGCCGGCCTCGGAAACCTTTGATGACACCAACCCACCGCACGCGTTCGCACCGCCGTTGGTGAGCGGCACGGGCACGAAGTCGACGCTATCGTCACCCGAGTCGACACTGTCGGGGCAGCGCGCGAGCGCGAACGAGGGCGCACCCGGTGGATCGATGAACGCATCGGAGGTACCCCCGTACACGGCGGATACCGCGATCTCGTCGGCGGGCGTGATCATGCGAATCTCCGCGCCAGCATCGGGCAGGATGTCGTTTCGCGGAAACCGGAAATTGCAGGGCAGCGGGCCGCCGAAGTTGCCACAGATGACGAAATACTCGCCAGGCTGGACGAGCGTCGGCGGGAAATTCCCACGAACGCCGGGCACGATCTCGAGATCCCAGTCGCTCAGACTCTGCGGCTCGTCGGTGACGTTCCGGATCTCGATGACCTCGAAGTTGTCGTCGGCGTCCTGGTCGTAGTCGATCTCGTTGATCACGAACTGCCCAGACGCACTCCCCGGCACCAAGAGCCCAGCCAGCAACACCATCAGTAGCCAACTACGTAGTGGCATCCCCTCGCCCCCCCACAATCCTCATAGTGGACGCGCCGGAGAGGGCGCAACTCCATTCGGGATCGCGGGCCCGCGACAGCGCTCGGGACCACGTACGCGGTCTGGGCCGGAATCGGCGCGGTAGGCACGGTCGCCGCGGGAATTGCACTCTACGGGGAGGCGGCAACGGTCGCGCGTCTCGGCGGCGTCACGCTCATCGTCGGCGGCATCGCGACGCTCCGGCTCGCCGAGTAGGCGAGAGGCAAGGACGACGCCAGTGTGGCGTCGTCCCTGCTACGCATGGTCGGTGTGAGCGAAGGGGCTCGAGGCAGAGGCGGGAGAGAGCGGAGGCAGAGGCGAGGGGACGCGAGGCAGCGGCGGGAGGGAGCGAGACGACGCCGAGCGTGCGGCGTCCCGTGCGGGGTCGGGGCAAGTGGAGGTGCTCGAGGAAGAAGAGAGCAAGAGGACGGAGACGACGCCAAGCGCGCGTCGTTCCTGTTCAGGGAGTGGCGGAAGAGGAAGTGCTTTCGGGGGAGGAAGAGGAACGGGACTCGTGAGCAGAGGTGGAGGAGCCGCGTGGATCAGTCGCGCTGCGCGGCACCGCAGCGCGACCACGGCTTCACCCTCAGACCTCGCTCAAGTGCGACTCACCGGGGGCAGGGTCACTGACCCACACGTAGCTGCGGGTCGCGTCCGGATGCGAAGCCTGCACCCGAAAGGACGTCTCGAGATCCCCCGTGTTACCGGCACTGACCTCGATAAGAACGTCGTCGACCACGATGCCGTCGATCTCGTCGGCGTCGGACGCGTAGCTCAGGTGGCTGCTGTAGTACGCCTCCTGACCGGTCGCGATCTGCCGGACGGCGCCCGCAACCTTGGCGTCAACGCCGCTCGCCTTGTAGCTCGCGTACTGCGAGATGGCGATGCCGGAGAGCACGCCGACGATCACGGTCACCACCAACACCTCGATCAGCGAAAATCCACGGTCGTTGTTCAGCGTCATCATGACTACTGGCTTGAGCAAGGGCGATGCCGACCGGCGCCCCAGGCTCCGCTCGGCAACTCGGCGACACGCAGCGGCCGTCGTTGCTGCACTTTCCCGACCTCGCTTTGCGCCATGACGCACGAAACCGCGCGCGACGTCTCAGGGGAGGCGTCGCGTGGTCCATCCTGCAAACCTGCACGGTTCGCGCTTTCGCATGCATCGACGCGCACCGCCGGTCGAACACCGATGCGAGACGACGTGCGACACGCGCTACGGGTTCAGGAGTCGCCGCGCACGGCACGTACCCGCGCGGCCGCGCCGGGCGCATCGCACTCATTGTCGCGATCGGGTGTGATCGACGAACGAAGCGCATCGGTATGCGCGAGCCACGCCTCGCGTACATCATCCGGCAGGGCATGACGCGCCATCGCATCGGCCAGCAACTTCCGCCGGCGCATGAAATGCCCGCCGAGAATCGGATGGCGCGCGTGCACCTCGGCCAGGGGGCGACCGGTGTACGGAACGTCGGCGCCGAGCGCACGCAGCGTCAGCGCGAGTTCCTGCTCGATCAGCCGGGCTTTGTCAGACCCCTTGAACAGGAATCCGATCATGAGATCGGCGAACACCGCCTCATAGAAGTCGGTGAGCACGGCGCGAATCCGCTCGGCCCCGCCGGCCCGTTCGTAAAGTGCCTGGGTCATCCCGCGATCTCGCTGGGCTCTCTACCACAGCCACCCCGGTGTGCCGAGTTCCGGTGCCGAAACTCCGGGGCCTTGCCGAATCCGCCCTCGACCCTCTACGATCGCCCATCGTCTGTCGCCGAACCGGAGGAATCCTCATGAACGCTCGCTCCCGCGCCCATCGCATCGCCCTTCCCTTCGTCACAGTGCTCGCCATCGTCGTCTCGGCGCTGCCCTCATATGCGCAGTGCCCGGGCGACTGCAGCGCCGAGATGCTGACGACGCCAAAAGCAATCGAGATCTACGTCAAGAAATCGTGGAAGGAGATCGCCAAGTGCGCCAAGAAAGGCGAGCCCGCCTGTCCCACCCCCTGCCCGCTTCCCGACGGCCTGCTGAAGCCCTTCCTCCTCCCCCAGACGTGCATCGATTTCCTGGACTGCGAGCTCGCGGCTCTGGCCGAGACCGCCTACGACACGACCTGGGACGAGGTCGGGTTCTGCCCGACGGCCCTCCAGACCGCGTGCGGCAAGGCGCGGGGCAAGAACGGCGGCAAGATCGTGACCGACACGATCAAGCGACGGCGCACGAGCAAAATGGACAAGATCGCCAAAGATACCGCGAAGTGCGGCATCAAGACCGACAAGGCGGGGGCGTGTGGCGGCGTCGCGCTCTGCACGACCGCCGCCGATTGGGTACACGAGCTGACCCCCTTCTTCATGAAGAAGGGCGGCTTCCAAACGTTGCGCTTCACGACTCCGATCGCCGGTGAAGCGAAGGCAACGCTGACGCTTTCGACAGACCTCGCGGACTGGGGGATGGTTGGCGACGAGTCCGTGGTGGTCACCATCGACGTAGACGGCGCGCCCATCGGGCAGCTCGTCCTCTTCAACGGGCACACGGCGACCGACTACCACGTCATGCTCGGTGATCTCGCCGTGGGCGATCACGAAATCGGTCTCCGCCACGACAAGAAGCTCACGCCATCCAAGAAGTCCGGCGTCATCGTCGAGACGAACGCGGTCGTCACCGTCTTGCCCCCGGGCCACGCCAGCTACGATCCCTTGCGTTTCGCGCCGATCCTCCGCGGCATCGACACCAAGCTGAACGCCATCGGCACCCATCCCGGCAATGCCGTCAGTGATGTTCCACTGCTGCAGTATGTCCGGGCCATCCCGGGCGCCGGCAAGACGACCTACCGCTATGTCATGATCTGGAGCAACGAGGATGGGGGCTTCGGCATCTTTCCCGATGTGCTGCTGACCCGGTTCGGGCGCACCACCGACATCGAAGGCTACGTCGAGGTCGACGTCCTCGCCGGCGGTACGCTCGACGAGGTACGCTTTCGGCCCGACGAAAGCGGTAGCCTCTCGGTCTTCGCCGGCGAGTTCTTTCAGGGCACGCACCCCATCGTCAGGACGGCGACCGCCAATGGGCTGGTCGAGGACGACGGCGAGTCGGCGTTGCACTTCATCACCGCGCCGTTCGAGTTCGACGACAGCGGCGTCCCGCGTGAGCAGGGCATGGACCTCTACCCGGTCTCGTACGTGGCCATGGCCAAAGAGGTCGTCCGTGAGGGGAAGACTGAGCCCAATCCGAACAGCCCAACCGGCAAGGTCCTGAGCGATCTCCGGAACTATCTCTTCGTCGAGTACGATATCGACGTCTCGGTCGGTGGCGACGTGCTCGCCGCCTACGCGGTCGTCGGCGGCCTCACCTACCGCTCCGACCACTTCACGGAGACGACCGGCCTCCTGCCGACCCTGCTCAGCGACGGCGTGGGCCGGACCGCCATCGAGCTGCCCTTCGGCACCGCGATCACCGACATCACCGCGTGGGGGTTCGTCGGCATCGGCACGATGTCCGGCACCCTCTTTGGGCTCGACGGATTCATGCTCGACACCGACTTCCTTCCCGACTCCACCACGCTCTCATTCACCGGGCCACTCTTCGCCTCCGGCTTCGGGCCGATCTGGGCCGTCGCGGTGCCCTGAGGCTTGACCGCCGCGCCCAGGGCGATAGAGGAACACGATGGTCGTCCGACGGTGCCTCGTGGCAATCGCGCTCGTGCTGACAGCCTGCGCCACCGGGGGCTGCCACACCATGCGCTTTCAAATCTCCCACGCTGAGGAAGCGGGGACACCGATCACCGAGACGCGCACTCGCGGCTGGTGGGGACTCGGCACCCGCCGAACCGTCAACGTCCGCACGCGATGTCCCCACGGGGCGACCGCACTGGTCGAGCGTGCCACGGCGGGCAACGTCATGACGGCCATCTTCACATTCGGCGCGAAGGTCCCGCACACGGTCACGTTCCACTGCCGCGCGGATAGTGGCGCATGAGCAGGCGTCTGAGCAGGGGCGCTGGATCGACGCGCGTGAGCTGGCGCACGATCGGTCTGGCCGTCGCACTCGCCCTCGGAACGGGGTGCCACAATACGCGCTACATCAACCTCTACGCGGAAGCCCCCCTCACTGACCCGTCACGGGTGAACCGTGGCGCGACCGCCGACTCGGGCTCGCAACCGTTCTACCTGGCGGGCGGCGTGCTCCCGAGTGTGCGCACCATAGATACGACCGCGATCTGCGGTGATGGCTACGTGCAGGAAATCCACACCAAGCGGACGTTCGGCCAGGGCTTCGTGCGTTTCATCACCTTCGGAATCTACGCACCGTACACGGGCAAGACCGTGTGCACCTGGTACTGGCGCTAAGCCGCCGCGGCGCGCATCTCACCGTCGACGGCGCCGGCCGTCTGCAGCCGCCGTCGGATTCCGGCGTGTCCGATTGGCCGATGTCACGCCGCCCCTGACGTTGTCACAGGCAACGTTACGCCCTCCAGTCAGGAACGGCCGTGCCGGCGTTCCAGACTCCCGGAGTGAGGAGCACTGCGTCATGAGCGAGCCCTGGAAGATAGTTTTAAGAACAGCATTGGCGGTCGCGTTCCTGAGCCTCGCGCCGGGCCTCATGCCGGGCCCCTGGACCTCCTGGACCTGGACCATGCAGCCGCCGCGACCCGCCCCCGAGCCGTCGTCGCATCTCGACCGCACACTGGTCGCAGGTATCGGCGAGGATCGCACGAGGCCCGTGCCTCTCCCCGGCCAACATCTATCGACCGGGGAGGGGCACGGAGCACGACGTCACTAGATCGGGGTCGACGTCGGTGTCGGCAACGGCACTACGGCCGTCTTCAGTGACGGGACGCAGAGCGCGAACGGGAAGTCGGCGACCGCCGACTCGTCGAAGAACTGATCCCGGAACGCGAACGGCGTCGGTGAGAACGTCCCCAGATCGTCGAGCTCGTAGCACGTGAGGTGCTGATCGAAGTTCTCGATGCCCTCCCCGTTCTTGGACACCGGGTTGCAGAAGTAGACAGGCTCGAACAGCTCGATCTCTGAAATGTCTTCGAACTGGTCGAGGAGACTGATCGTCAGGAACGGCGGCGCCGCGCCTTCGGCCGCGTAGCAGAGGTAGTGGTCGATCGTCAGCGCGATGCCTGGCGTCGGCAACGGACCTGGATGCGTTTTCTCCGAAGGGACCAGGAGAAACTCCGGATCACGCACGACCAGCGTCTGCGGGCCGAACTGGTTGTCGACGTCGACGAGCGCCGGACCGAACGTCTCGCCGAGAATCTCGTAGCCGGTCAGGTGCTCGAGCGGGTTCAGAACAGGCTCGCCACTCTTACTCGCCGGATTCAAGAGAAAGGCCAGGAGCCCGAGATCGGTGTCCAACGGCGCCACCGTGTGGAACTGATCCGACAAACTCACGGGCGGTGCGTCCGGACCCAGCGGGAACACGTCGTAGAGTTTGTAGTGATCGATCGGGGCGAGCGTCGGCGTCGGCTCCGGGAGCATTGGTGTTGGCGTCGGCGTCTGCCCGGGCGTCACCGTTAGTGTCGGTGTCGGCGTCGAGGTCACCGTCGGCGTCACCGTCACGGTCGGCGTCGAGGTCACCGTCGGCGTCACCGTCACGGTCGGCGTCACGGTCGGCGTCGGCGTCACGGTCGGCGTCGAGGTCACGGTCGGGGTCGGGGTCGGGGTCGGGGTCGGGGTCGGGGTCGGGGTCGGGGTCGGGGTCGGCGTCGGCGTGAGGGTAGGAACCGCAGCCGTCAAGGTCGGCGTGGGTGTCACCGTTTCCGTCGGGGTCGCCGTCGGGAGCGCGGTGGATGTGGCTGTCGGGGTCGGCGTCGCCGTGGCCGTCGCCGTCGCCGTGAGCGTGGGCGTTGCTGTCGGCGTGAGCGTCGGCGTGGGTGTCACCGTCGGTGCCGTGCTGGTGGCGGTCGGCGTCGGCGTTGCGCTGAGCGTCGGCGTCGCCGTCGGCTGGGTCGGATCGAAGATCGTCGCCGGCACGCAGAACTCGCGGGTGCGGGTTACATCGAACTCCAGGGCATCGAATTGGCTCGCCGCCCACAGGGGTCCGGTCGTCCCGGGACGGCGTGGGTCGGTCCGAACCTTGTAGCAGAGGAGGTGCTGATCGGGATTCTGGACCGGCGTCACGACGCCGCCCACCGTCTTCTCGACGGGACTGCAGAGACGGAACGGCTTCTTGATGTTCTCGATGTAGGTATCGAGCTGATCGGCGACAACGATGCCATCCTGGCGGAAACGCGCGCCGCGGAGCCTGTGACAGAGCAGATGGTCGACCAACACTGGATTGAGCGGCGCCACCGGAGCGACCTCGCTCTTGGCCGCCGGAAGAAACAGCATCGTCGGTCGCTGCACCGTGACCCCCAGCACCCCGAACTGGGTCACGATGCCGACCTTGGCCGTCGGAAAGTCTTGCTTCTTGGTCTTCACGTCGTAGGCGAGGTAGTGCTCGGGATCTGCCGGTACCATGCCGAGTTCATCGTTCTTGTCCGCGGGATTGCACAGACGCTTGAGCCGACGAACCTGGACGCTGGACGAAGCACCGAACGGATCGGCGAGTCCGATCACTTTGAACGGATCGGGCACGACCGGCCGATCGTCGACCTCATGGCACTGGAAGTGATTGAGCGCCGTCGCCGATACGCACATGGTCGATCCAGGGGGCGCGACCTGCCCGGGATCACACGCCACGCAACTGATGCTCCCCGACGCGGCGGCAAACGTGTCGGCCGGGCAAGCCATGCACTCTTGCTGGCCCGCCAAGCTCTGGAAGAACCCCGGCAAGCAGTCGCTGCAGGTGAGGCTCGCCGGCACATCGGCGAACGTCCCCGCGGGGCACGGGCTGCAGGGCTCCATCCCGCTCCCGGAAAAGCTGCCCGGGTTGCACGGCTGCGCCCACGCGCTCGCGGTGCCCACCACCAACACCAT
Source organism: Deltaproteobacteria bacterium (assembly GCA_029262315.1). Classification (GTDB taxonomy): domain Bacteria; phylum Desulfobacterota; class Binatia; order UTPRO1; family UTPRO1; genus JAJCZP01. Next base: position 10,511 of record JAJCZP010000235.1, read on the forward strand.
CGCCGTAGCCAAAAGGAGGGGTCTCGACAGCAAGCGGAAGACCGGCATCACAAGCTCCTGTTCGGTAAGGGGGGATCGCTGATCGACCCGTCGATCAGCGGGAATTTTCGCACACACCGCGCTCGATTGCCACGCGAACCGGGGTGGGAAATTGGCGCCGCGTTCCGCGAAACTACGCAGCCAACGGCTGGGCTCGAACAGCCAGCCTCCTCACGCGCGATGCCCCGTCACGGTGAGCAGCCTCGGGAACACCCGTTTCGGTGGTGCGGATGGTCTTGCAGACGACACTCCTAGGTCGACACACCCGGTCGCGCGTTATACCGTTCCCCGTGGCATGTGCGGGAGGGGCGGACATGGATGGTAGCAACACGGCAACGACGATCTTCACCTGCCCGAAGCCGTTCATCGGACGCACCGCCGTCCACCAGCGAAACGCCCTGCAGAGTTGGCTCCGGCTCGAGCCGCGACCCGAGATCATTCTACTCGGCGACGAGGTCGGCGCCGCGCAGACAGCCGCCGAGTTTGGCCTCGTCCACCTGCCAACTGTCGCCTGCAACGAGCACGGCACTCCGCTCCTGAGCGACATCTTTCATCAAGCCGAGCACGTGGCGCGCGGCACCACGCTGGCCTGGGTCAACACAGACATCATTCTCTTCCAGGACTTCGCCACGGCGATCGCGCGCGCCCGGGCAGCGAAATCCCGCTTTCTCATGATCGGGCAGCGGTGGGATCTCGACGTCGCAGCGCCTCTGGATTTCGCGCGCGCCGACTGGGAACGACAGCTGCGGACGCGCGTCACGAGCGATGCCGTCCTGCACTGGATCTTCGGCGTCGACTACTACGCGTACACGCCGGGGCTATTCACGCCGATGCCACCGTTCGCCGTCGGGCGGACCGCGTACGACCGCTGGATGATCTGGCGTGCGCGCGCTCGCCGAGTACCGGTGATCGACTCCACTCCTGTCGTCACCTGCGTCCACCAGAACCACGAACGCACCTACAGCGCGCTCGGAAAACAGGCCGTCCAGGGCGAGAACAGCCTGCGCCGCGGAACCGAAGCCGAACTCAATCACACGCTGGCCCGCGAAGAGTCGGGACAGCTCTACGATCTCCGTTACGCGACGCATCTGCTGACGCGACGAGTCCTGCTGCCATTCACCGCGTACAATGCGCTCCGACGCTTCGTCTACCGCGTCGTGATTCGGAGAGCCCGTGCCGGGCTGCGCGGGTCGGCACAACCGAGCCGGCCAACCTCGCTAGCGGGCACCTCGTAGCACCCGCCCGACGCGTCCCCTGATACGCCGTCGCAGCGTCCCTGCGCGTGCGTAATCGACCCAGTCTTTCGCCAGCAGCGTCAGGATATGGGCCCGCGAGAATCCGGAGATTGTATCGCGCTCCGGATCACTCGCAGAAACACCGCAGCCCTGACCGCACTGATGGGGTTCCACGGCAAGCCGATCCGCCGCGAGCCCCCACTCAGGTCCGTTCGGATTGAGGGCTCTGCCCTCCGACTCCGCCGCCCAGGTCGGATTGAGCCGTCGATGCGAGGCACGCGCGATGTTGCCGTCGCCCTGGCCACGCGGAAAGTGCTCGAGGTGGTAGAACTCGTAGCCGAGCTCGGCCCCGATGTTCACCATCGGATACTTCGTGGCGACGCGGGTCCCGAGGTCGGCGTCCATCCACCAGTAGTAGATCAGCCGCTCGTCGAAACCACCGACCTCCTCCCAGATGTTTCGATGCATCATCAGAATGCCAACCGGCGACCGCCAAAAGTTGTCCGCTTCGTGCACGGGCATGAGTCGACCGACACCAGCGAGCATCCGCGCGATCTCGGCACGTGACGGTTCGCCCGTGACCCATTCGATCGGGATCTGGCGTCGTGCCGAGAAGAGATACGCGCGGTCGAGCGGCGCACTGAGATGTCGCCCGCCATCGTAAACCTCGAAGAAGGCACGGAAGAAGCGACGTGAGACGATGGTATCCTGATCGATGCGGCCGACGTACTCGCCGCGCGCGCGCCGCGCCGCCACGTTCAGGGCGTAGACCTCCGCGAACGGACTATCACGCTGCAACGCGCGCGCCCGATCGGGGGGCGTCAACACGAACGAAGTGAGCGCCGACGCCTCACCGGTGAGCCGAACGGCCTCGCGAAGGGGCACCGTGCTCCCCCAGTCAGAGACGAGGATCTCGATGTCGTGCGCGCGCCCGACCCGCGCCGCCTCGGCCACGAGCAGATTGATGCTCGTCTGCAACCGCCACAGAGAGTTCCCCATGTAGTTGTCGTTCCGGGAACACAGAATGAACGACAGCACTGGTCTGGCCACGCCGCTCACGGCCCCTCGAAGCGGTAGTCGAACGCCCTGATATCGGCCGCGAGCAGCGCGGCGATCTTCGCCTGCGTCTCCGGCCGATAGTAGCTCGAATAGTGGCGGTGCTCCGTGCGATTCTCGTGCGGCAGCGCGGCGGCGATCCCGAGCGCACCGCGGACCACCGCCCAGTCCCGCGCGAACGTCTCGCACCGACCGATGTGTGCGAACTGAACCCCCGCGGCCTCCCAACGGCGAATCTCACCCGCACAGGGGGCGACGTGACTCTTGATGCACTCCGCCGATTGAAACCAGTCCCGGAGCCTCGTGTGCCCCGGTTGGCGTGTGCAGCCGAGGGCCGGATCGCAGACGAGATCGACGAGCTCCTCGAAGGTACGGTGCCGACTAAATCGCGTGCGCCGCCCCTCCTCCTCGTACATCCGCCAGACCGACACCACGCGCGCCCAGGGATTGCGGACGAACGTAAAGGGGTACAACCGCGCGCGGGCGTCGTCGTCGAGGTCCTCCACGAACGTCACCATCGATGCCGCCTCCGGGTGCTCGTCGAAGTGATCGCGCTCCCAGTCACTGCGAAAGACCAACCATCGCAGGTTCTCGTGCGCTGGCACCAGCCGCCGAATGCTCATCCCACCGCACTTCAGCAGATGGACGAATCCCCCGAGCCTCGCTCCCTCCATGCGGGCCGGATTCTAGCCCGGCCAGCGCGCGGGCGCGATCACCGCGCCACCGCGCTAGTCGAAAGGCCGCGCCACCGTCGCGAAGTCGGGTCAGGGCCCTGCCCCCGCACGAATGGACAGATTCCCGGAAAAGATCATTCCTTCCGGCCGACGTAGTGCCCCGGGGCCGCCTCGAACAGACGCCAACACGCCGCGGAGCAGAACGCATGGTCCGTACCGCCGACCGCGAGGCGAGCGACGATGTCCGGCGGGTGCAGCTCCATTCCGCACACCGGATCGATGGCCAGCCCGGGCCGGACGGCGCCGTGACGTCGTACAGCGAATAGCTCGACGTCATCGGCCACGCCCTTGAGCCGCCGCCTCGGCAACGGCGCGAAGTCCCACTCGGCCACAGCACCGACGGCGGAACGAACGGCCGCCGTCACCAACACATCGTGCCGATCCGCCGCCCCAGCAACACGCGAGGCCACGTTCACCGTCGAGCCCACATAGTCCCCCTCGCGGTACAGCACAGGGCCCCAATGAACCCCGACCCGCACCGCGGGAAAGCGCAACTCGGTCGCCGCGCCGTTCTCGATATCGAGGGCGCATCCGATCGCACTCCGAGGGTTATGGAACAGCATCATGAACGCGTCGCCGATCTGCTTGACGATCTGCCCGCTAGCGCGACCCGCCGCGTCACGCACGAGCGCGGCAAAGCGTTGCAGCACGTGCGCCGCCTCGGCATCACCCATCGCTTCGGTCAGCGGCGTGAAGCTGGCAAGATCGACAAAGACGATGGCGGCATCGATCTGCCCGACGACACCGCTCGCGCCGCGTTCCCCCGCCTCCTCCGCGAGGTGCAATGCCATGTCACCCGGGAAGCTCTCGACATAGCGGCGGCGCAGGAAGTACAGCACCGTCGGCTCCAGAAGCGGCACGAGATCACGCGCCACGTCGGCACCCGGCCGAGACCCACCCGGCCCGGCGGCCTCGTGGACGTAGAAATGCATCAGCCGCGTCGCCGCTTCCGCCGCGCGCCCGAGCGAGTCGCCCCAGACTTGCACGAGCTGAAGCAGGGCCTCCTCTGGCACCCCCGCATCGAGCACGACCCGTACCGTGGTCAGGAAGCGATGGTCGTCCGTGTTCACGATGTCGTCTACCCGACCGCCGGCCGCCGCTCGCCAGACACGCTCGGCGACGTCGGGTGCAAGCCCGATCTCGTCGACCACCTCCGCTAAGCGTCGCGCTGGCCGTCCCTCCCCAGGAAATCTCGCGGCGAGAAACTCCTCCACCCTGGAGGCCAGCTCCCCCGAACGGAGCGAGCGCGCAATCACCTCGACGCTGAACCCCCGCGCCAGCAGCCCCTGCAGAAGGCGCCCGCGTTCGAGATCCTCGTGCCCCGCGGTTCCTGACGAGACGGCATCGATGAGTCCCGCCTCCCGCCACTCCCGCACACGCTCGATAGATTCGTCGAGGCGTTGTGCGAATTCGTCGAGCGACATGCGTGGGTACATCATCCCTTCATACCAGAGTAGATTCTTCTTGCCTTGCGCCAGGATCGGCGGCACCCTCTGGCTGGGAAGACTCTTCATGCCTCTCGCCCCGAGACCCATGGCGCTCGTATGCGCCACCGCCCTACTGGCGACGCTCAGCGGCTACGCCGACGCGCAGCTTATCGAGCACATCACTGTCGAGGGCGACCTGTTCCGCGCTGACACCCGCAAGCTACCGCCCAAGCACAAAGTCACGTTCAAGGCCCGCAAGGACATTGTAGCCCCTTTCCCGTACGACCCGAGGGTCGTAGCGACGGAGATCCTGGTCGTATGGACGGGGCCGCACGCCGGCCGAACGGCACTCATCACCCTCGACCCAGCCAAGTGGAAAGCCCTGGGAAACCCACCAGGGAGCAAAGGCTATTCCTACAAGGATGCCGACGCGATCCATGGCGGCGTCAAGAAAATTACCCACAAGCAGGCCGGGACGAAGCGCAAGCTCAAAGTCGTCGTGCGCGGCGACGGCTGGCCGTGGAAGATCGGCGGGCCCCACGACTCGGTGCAGGTGCACTTTCACATTGGCGCACGTCGGCTCTGCGCGGAGTTTGGTGGCGACATCAAGACCAACGAACTCGAGCGATTCCACGCCAAGCGCGCCCCCGAACCGACCGCATGCCCCGTCCAGACCTGCGGCAACGGTATCGTCGAAGCGCCCGAAGCGTGCGACGACGCAAATCTCGATGATGCCGACAGCTGTGTAAACGACTGCGGCGTACCGGCCGCCGTCGCCTGCACAGGAGGTGGCTACGACACGGGGCTCGATCCCGGATCGTACTCGCTCATCGACTTCCACACTCACTGCGCAGCCACGGAACCCTGCGCAGCGGAAGCGGTCGAGACGCTGATGGACGGCAACATGGTCGTCGCGACCGCCTCGCTTCAACACTACGCGATCGCGGCGACACTCGGCGATCCGGTCCCGCCCGGAGACGAGCTCTTCGGTATCCAGAACGAAACGACCCGCCTCACTGCCGCACGTTCCGATCAAGTCGCGTTTCTCGCCAGCCTGGAATGCCTGGCCGATACCCCGGCGTCCGACCCAGGGTGGCTGGCCGCGTGCCTGGCGGACGCCGACCAATGGCTCGCGGCGGGAGCCCGGGGCTTCAAGGACCACGCCGGCGGCACCTTCGACAACAGCGGCTCGGATCTGACGCGCTGGGTGGGCGCCTACAATCGCCTCGCGGGATGGTGCGCACCCTCCGCGACAAGCACATCCCCCAATCGCGACTGCATGACGGAGCCCGGCGCGCGATTTCCGATGATGGATCCACAATGGCGCGCGCTCGTCGGCGCGCTGGTCGAAGACCGTGAGGTGCCGCTCCTCACCCACGCCGTCCCCTGGACCGAGAGCCCAGAGCTGTGCACGAACGGGATCGGGGTCCTGGAGGCGTGCCACGATGTCGCGACGACCGCGCTCTTCGATTTCGCCGACTGGGCGGTCGCCAACTTGAGCCCGGCAGCACGCCGCCGGATCGTAATCGCGCATCTCGGATACTTCCAAGACGACCTGACCAGGCTCACGCGCATTCTCGACGCTGGATTCACGGTCGACCTCGCTCAGCCACGATTGGCCGACACGGGATGCGTCTTGCGTCAGTTCGTGGCCGACTACCCGACGCAGATCGTTCTCGGCACGGACATTACCGTTGGCCAGGGGTGCTCGGCCAAGACCTACGAGGCCTGGTGCCACGGGCTGCTCGGTCCTGCCGGCGTGGCGCGGGCGTTCACCGATACGTGCCGCGGCACCATGCAAACGACGGGCGCCGGACTCGGCCATCCGGAACCCGGCGCGTGTGGCATCGCGCTCACCGCCGACGCCGGAGAACGCGCGGTCTGGAAGAACGCCGCCGAGATCCTCGGCCTACCGTAGGGGCGTCGTCCCCCGACTGTCTTAGTCGGCCTTGCCTTTGAACTCGGTCGGCGTGTTCGTCTGGAACTGATCCGCCGAGTAGGTCGCTTCCCAGCACCGGTCGGCCCCGACGTGCAGCTGCACACGGATCGGCAGGCTCATCGGCAATGGCGGCACGATCAGGTTCTCGCCTCGTCCCTTGATGAGAACCTTCGCCCTGCCCTCGTCGCCGAGCTTCATGACGATGCGCTCGATCCCTGCAACCGTGCGATCGCGATCGAGATACCGGAGCCCACGTTTGCCGCGCAGCCAGCAAGGCTTGCCCCGGCACGCGCCTCCGGGCGGTACGACCGTGGCGAGAGTCGTCATCGGCGTGGGCCCTGATTCGTCGTAGATACACAGAGTATAGGCATCGGTCGTGAGCGGGTCGCCGAGATCGGCCTCGATGGTCTCTTCGCCGCGCACCCACTTCCACGCGAAGCCGTCGCGACGATCCGGGGTACGGTCGCGAATACGGAGGTTCGTGCGCGAGGGCGCCGTCGACTGCTTACAGCTCGTACGCGGCACCGTCAGACACCCCACGCTTGGATCGCAACTCTGACACGCGGGACACACGACGGGAGCACCACCGCACACGCCTGCGGCACACGCGTCGCCGATAGTACAACTGCTGCTGTCGTCACATGCCGTCCCGTCCGGCACCACGACGTCCGCGGGGCAGTTGCTCGTAAAACCACCGCAGCTTTCGGGCGCATCGCAGGGCGTCGCTTGCACCCGACAGGTCTCTCCGGCCGGACGGATGGTGCACATGGTCGAACAACAGGATGTGGTGCCGTTGGCCGGACCCGCATCACACGTTTCGCCAGGATCGAGATTGCCGTCCCCGCAAAATGGCGGCGCGTCGTAGCGCGCCATCGCCAGCGAGCCGTCGCTGGCTCCAGCTGCCACGATCCTGCCGTCGGGCTGAAGCACGACCGCGCTCGCGACGGCCTCGACGCCAATCGTCGTCGTCACGATTCCTCCACCGCCGAAGCTCGAATCGAGCGTCCCATCCGGGAGGTAGTAGGCCAACGCGAAATCCGAACCGCTGACGGTTTCCGCCGTCCCAACGGCTACGATGCGATCGCCGGGTTGCACGGCCACCGCGGCGACGCCGCTGCTCAACCCGATTGGCGTCGTCACGACCCCGCCGGCACCGAATGTCGGGTCGAGTGCGCCGTCCGTATCGTAGCGCGCCACGAGAAACGATTCGGGGGGAGTCAGGGATCGACCACCGACGATCACTTTGCCATCGGACTGCAATGCCACCGCGCTCGACCGTGCGCTCGTCGGAAGGGTCACCTTTCCGCCAACGCCAAAGCCGGTGTCGAGGTCGCCGTTCACCTCGTAGCGCGCCATCCGCACGCTGGGGATCCCGGGACTGAACACGTTCCCGTTGCCGACAGCGACAATCCGTCCATCGGCCTGAAGCGCAAGCGAGGAGATCAGTGATGCCCCGGCGCCGAGGTCGGTCAACACCTTCCCGTCACCGCTGAAAGACAAGTCCAGCAAGTCGGTAGGGGTGAAGCGCGCCAGCGCGAAGTCGATGCTATCGAGAGCGCCGTCGGGCCCGCCGCCGCCAGCGAAGATGAAGCTCCCATCGGGTTGGACGCTGATCGCCAAGGGAAGCCCAAAGCGCACGAAGGCGGGAAGCGACCCGAACCCGGCACCAAAAGCATTACCAGGATTGCCGTGGACGTCGTAGCGTTGCCCGCCGAAGGTACTCGCGCCTAGAGGACTGACGACAACGCGAGCGACGAGGATATCGTCGTCGGCCTCGACCGCGACCGCCGTGCCGCCGGGAAGGACCGCCCCAGCGGTGCCGAAGGTCAAATCCAGAGAACCGTTCGCAAGGTAACGGGCAACCGCCGTCGTGGCGATGACCACCACCCCGCCATCCGACTGGAGGGCCACGTCGTTGGCGCCGGAGGCAGTGCCGGTAACGACGCCCCCAGCCCCGAACGTGGAGTCGAGGGCTCCCGGTGCCGCCAGTGCGGGCAGCCGACTGAGCACAACAATGCTAGCGAGAATGGCGGCGATAGAGACGAAACGGCGCATCAAGGGCACCTCGGTAAAAGGACGCCAGACTTTCGCAGGCACCAGCCCTCGAAGTCAAGCGTTCTCTTGCGCTCACGAGGACGCCAGCCCGCAAGGTCGCACGGATCTCGGCGGACAGCCTTGCCGAGGGGACGTGCGCGGCGCCCTGAGGCCCCCGGCGCCGAGGACCGCCGGAGCTGCCGGCATCGGAGGCGCGCGGCTTCGCTACCGGCCGTCCGGGATTCCAGTCGCCCCCGGGCTGAAATTGTCCGGCTCCAGCACACAGTGAATGCCACCCGCGGCGTCGATCAGCGTGGCGCAACGGTTGCAGTGCGTGCAGCCGTTTACGTACCCGGCGTCGGCCACAGCATGCTTCGGGAAGTCGGGATCGTAGAGCAAGCCCCGACCAAGCTGAATGAAATCAAAGCCCTCGGCCATGAGCGTGCCGATGCTCGCGCTCGTGCAGACCCCGCCGATGTAACACACGCCACACGTCACCCGATCGCGCACCCGCTTGGCCGGCTCGAGAAAGTAGGTCTCCTCATAGGGGTACTCACGAAACATCCGTTTGCCCGCCAGTCGCATCCCGAACCGCATGAAAGCGCTCTTCTCGTGCTCGAGAAGCCCCTGCAGCAGGCTAGCCCCCCGAAAGAGAAGCATCGGGTTCATGCTGCTAGTCCCGCCGCTGCAGATAATCGCGTCGATGCCCCCCGCCTCGAGGAGCGCCGCGATCTCGGGCGCGTCATCGTAGGTGATCCCTCCACGCACGCCGTCGCTCATGCTGATCTTGCCCAGCAGCGGAAAGTCGTCCCCGACGGCGGTACGCACAGCGGCCAGCACCTCGAGGCCAAAGCGCATGCGATTGGTCAGCGAGCCTCCGTACTTATCGGTTCGTCGGTTCGTGCGCGGACTGATGAACTGGCTGATCGCATAGCCATGGCCGAAGTGAATCTCGATGGCGTCGAAGCCTGCCGATTTCATGAAGGCGGCGGCCCGCGCGAAGGTCTCCACCCGAGCACGGATCTCGCGCTGTGACAGCGTCCCGGCGAACGGCATCCCGGCGGTGAGCCCGAGCGCGTTGATGGCACGCGACGGCCCGAGCGGCCGCCGTCCCGTAAATTCACGATTCTTCGTGAAGTTGCCGCAATGGCCGAGCTGCCCCGAGACACGAGCGCCCGTCGCCTGCACCGTCCGGATCAACCGTTCGAGCGCCGGCCGGATTCCTTCGTGCATGTGCATCATGTGCTCGTGGATGCGGCCATCGGCTTCCGCCGCGCAGTACGCCAGTGTCGTCATCGCGATGCCCCCCTCCCCCACGCGCTGGTGAAGACGGAGCAGATCCTCGCTGGGCATGCCTCCGGGGCTCTTCCCTTCGAAGGTCGCCGCCTTGATCAAGCGGTTGCGGAGCGTCAGACCATTGAGCCTCGCCTCGCTGAAGCATCGCTGGAGCGGATCTGCCATCGCCTGTCGATACCGTCCCATCGGGGCGGGACGCAAACGTCGGGAAGCCAGCCCGCGCGCACCCGCCACGCATTCGTGCCATTTATGGCGCGGGGTCGAAGAACTCCTTGAAGCCATAGCGGTCATTCGGGCCGATGTGGATCTGCTCGAGCACCCCGATACCGCGTTGGTCGCCGCTGGTGGCGATGACTACTTGCTGGACGTGCAGGTTCTCGAACGCCATCTCGTCGAGATCAGCGCATGTCCATTTCTCGCCGCCGATCGCGAGCTCGCCCTTCCAGCGGCCGTGCGACCACTCCGGATGCTGATAGCCGATACCTTTCATGCGGAAACACAAGATCGGTTCGAGGTGAATCTCCTCGCGTTGACCCCGATCGGTCAACAGCGTCAGATCCGCGGCGCTGGCGCGACGCGTTCCGGAGACGAAGGTGAGCCGGTGGTCACCACCCGCCAGGATCTGGGTGCCTGGATCCTCGGTGCCGGGGATGTCCGCCGGGTCGTCGTAGGTCGGGCAGATCATGCCATCAAAGTGCCAGGGAATCCCAAGCTCGTTCTCGAAGCACCCCATGTGTGTGCAGCGATCGTGCCATTGGAGCGGCGCCCAGATGAACGAGATGCCGCCGAACTCCGCAGGGGCGCCGGTCGGTGCGGGATCGCCCACCGGCCGTACGCCCCAGCTGCGATCCTTCGTGCCGAAGACGCGATCCTTGTCGATGCGAAGCGAACGCCCCTCGTAGCGAAGCTCGCCCTCCCAACGACCGAACTGATTGAACCGTGTCGCCTGCATGCGACCCACGCGGCGGCGCAACAGCTGGTGCCCCTCCTCGACGTTGGCCGTACGCGGTATCCATTGCAGCTCGCCGGCAATGCCGGTCTCGTTGTCGTCGAGCGTCACGCGAAGGCGTCTCATCGGCTCTTGAATCTCGAGGTTCCAGGGGCCCACGCGAAGATCACTCGGCTCGGCCGAAGCGCGCCGCGAGCCGTGAAACGCATGTTGCTCGCCGTCGACGACCAACGAGAGATGGCAGTCGAAGATACCGAGGTTCGGGTACAGGCCCGCGCCGATGCCGAAGTAAAACGCGCCATCGTCCTGATAACCGTTGAACCAGTAGCGATCGTAGAAGTTCCGGTCGCTCGTGGCCGGATGCGCCACGGGCTCTGACGTCTGATGGATGGGGTAGTCGTCCATTTTCGAGAGCATTCAGTCTCCTTCCGCGTGCGTCAGGAATCGCATCACCTCATCGGCGAACAACTCTGGCGCCTCGACGCTCATCGCGTGCCCGACCCCAGGCACAACAACCTTGGTTGCTCTAGGAATCCGACGCGCCATCAACTCCGCGTCATCCAGGTAGTGCACATCGCGCTCGCCAACCAGAATCAGCGTCGGGGCCTGGATGCGATCGAGCTCGTCAACCATAGAGGGACGGTCGATGGTGACACGATAGCAGCCGCTGAAGCCGTGCGGCGTCGCCTTCGCCGCCGCCGTCTCGAAGGGGCCGTTCGGCCCGTCCGTCTCGGCGACCCCCTTGAAAAGAGACCCGCCGAAGTAAAACCGATAGGCGGCCTCGAGCCCCTCGCCCGCGAGCACGTGCTCCACAACCCTGGCGCGCTCGACAATCTCGTCCGGCAGCCGCGAGGCCATCGCCGACGCGAGGACGAGCCGCTCCACTCGTTCCGGCCAGCGCGTCGCGAACCGCAGCGCGGTCGCAGCGCCCATGGAAAAGCCCAGGATCCGCGCGGTCTCGATCCCGAGATCGTCCAGCACCCCACGAAGATCCTCGGCAAAGGCGTCAATCGTATAGGGATCATCCTGACCGACATCTGGCACCGGGTGATCGGAGTCGCCGCTGCCCCGTTGATCGAACGTCGTCAGCCGATGCCCTGCCGCGAAACGCGCCCGTTGTGGCGCCCACATCGTTCGGTCCACCGCGAAGGCATGACAGCAGACGAGTGCGGGACCGTCCCCCCAGCTCTCGTGGACGATCCGCACACCACCAACGTTGGCCTCACCGCGCGCGCCGCATTCGGTGTCGCGTTGCCTACTCAACGCATTGGTCCTGGCGTGGCTCGGTCATGCTGGGGGCACTATCACGATCGCCCAGCTGCGCTACCTTTGAGACATGATCGTCACCCGGCGCGCTTCCGAGCGCGGTCATGCCGAACACGGCTGGCTCCATACCTGCCACACCTTCTCGTTCGCCGAGTACCACGACCCGGCGTGGATGGGATTCGGCGCCCTGCGCGTCCTGAACCACGACCGCATCGAGCCGGGACGCGGTTTCGGCGAACACGGCCACCGCGACATGGAAATCGTCACGTACGTGCTGAACGGCGTGCTCGAACACCGCGACGACATGGGCAACGCGTCGCAGATCCGCCCCGGCGAAGTGCAGCTCATGTCGGCAGGGACCGGCGTGCGGCACAGTGAGTTCAACGGGTCGGCGACCGCGCGAACGGAGCTGCTCCAGATCTGGATCGTCCCCGCCTTGACGGGCTCGGCTCCGCGTTACGAGCAGCGTGCGTTCCCTCCGAATCCCGGTGCTGATTTTCGCGTACTGGTTTCGCCCGACGGACGGGACGGATCGCTCACCATCGGGCAGGACGCCTGCATGCTGCGCGCGATGCCGGACGCCGGTGCTCAGGCGCAATGGAAGGTGGAGCCTGAGCGCCGGGCCTGGCTGCACGTCGTCCGGGGACGAGTGCGGGTGGGCGACGGCCCCCTCGGCCCCGCGGACGCCATCGGCATCACCGGCCCAGCGACGGTGACCGTCGCGGCGGACGATCCCAGCGAAGTTCTGCTATTTGACGTACCCTGACACCGAACGAGAGGAGCCGCAGCCATGCCGAAGGACGCCGTCACCGACCATCCCGTCAATACACTGCTCGCCACGCGCTGGAGCCCGTACGCCTTTGCCGACCAGCGCGTCACCTCCGACGATCTGCGCGCGCTCTTCGAGGCGGCGCGCTGGGCGCCGTCCTCCTACAACGAACAGCCGTGGACCTACGTCGTCGCGTCCCGACACGACGCACCCGACGAGTTCGTGCGCCTGCTCTCGTGCCTCAACGACGGCAATCAGACATGGGCCCGGCATGCCTCGGTGCTGGCGCTCGGCGTGGTGACGCTGCGCTTCACGCGCAACGACAAGCCAAACGTAGCCGCCCAGCACGATCTCGGGCTCGCGGCCGGCAACATCAGCGTCGAGGCGACGGCACGTGGCCTCGTCGTGCACCAGATGATCGGCATCCTGCCCGACCGGGCACGCGACGTCTATGCGATTCCCGAGGGTTCGGAGGCACTCACCGGGCTCGCCATCGGCTACCCCGGCGACGCACAGACCCTCCCCGAGGGCCTGCGTGAACGCGACCTGGCGCCACGCAAGCGCAAGCCCCTCAGCGCGTTCGTGTTCGCGGAGCGCTGGGGCCGATCCGCACCCCTGGTCGTACCCCGCGACAAGTCTTCCTGACGCGCGCCGTGCGCCGCGGGAGTGGTCGACATCGGAGACCTCCGTGCCGCCGTCTACCGCCTGGCGATCAACTTTCTGCGACGTCACGCTGCGCAGCTCGGCGCCCCCGCGCGCGCGCGGAGCGCTCGGCCGCCGCTTCGTCGCCGCGCGTACTAAGGGCCATCAACACCGGCGAGAGGGTGATATCGGCGACGAACGCGAAGATGATCGTGACGCCCGTCAACAAGCCGAACTTTACCAGGTTGTTGAGGCTCGCGAACGCGTAGATGAAGAACGAGAGTGACAACACGACCGACGTCACGAGCAACGCTTGCCCGGTGGTGCGGAGAGTCTCGCGCACGGCCGCCGACGTATCGTGCAGCTCCTCGTGGTATTTGCGAAACACGTGCATGAAGTGGATCGTATCGTCCACCGCCAGGCCGATCGCAATGCTCCCGATCAAGAGGGTGAAGGTGTCGAGCGCGATCCCGGCCCACCCCATGAGCCCCAGCGTCAGGATGATCGGTGCCAGGTTCGGGACCATCGAAGCCAGCCCCGTGCGAAAGGTGCCGAGCACGAGAAACATCAGCGGCGTAATGATGGCGAGGGCCATCAAGTAGCTGCGCTCGAGACTGGTCGAGATCGCGTTCAGCGACCGTGTCATCAGGCTGACGAAGCCTGTGATCGTGATCTCGACGTCGTCGCCGAGGATCTCGTGGGCGAGGGCCTCCACACGGGCGATGAACGGCTGGTAGTACAAGGGGGAGGCGTAGGGCAGGTTCATGGTGAGACGCGCGCGTTGGAACTGGAGATCGACCAGCTGCTCGAGATCGTCGGCGCCGCTGTTCTCGAACAGCAGCAGCTCCTGCGCCACCAGCGCCCGGCTGTCCGGAATCGCGTAGTGGTCGGCGCGGTTCTCGTTCAGCGCCTGGTGGATCTCCTTGGAGACGTCGACGATCGAAAGGACCTTTCCGACGCGCATGTCGTGAAGATCGTCGATGCGCATGCTGCGCTCGCTCAGCTCGTCGAGGCGCTCGAGCAACAACGGCTCGTGCAGGCCGTTCTCCACGCCGGTGTCGACCATCACCTCGAGCGAGACCGAGCCGCCGAGCTCGGCGTTCGCGAGCTCGGTCGCGATGCGAATCGGATCGTCCTCCGGAAACCAACCGATCGGGTTGTAGCTGAAGCCCAACCGGGTGATGCCCGCGATCGCGAAGAGCAGGATGACAGTCATACACCCCAACACGGTCTTCGGATGCTGGACGCACCGGTCCCCCGTCCATACCAGCGCCCGCTCGATACGACCGGCCCCCGCGCCCTGATGCGGCGCGCGGCGCGCGAGCGGTATCGTGGTGAGCAGGGCCGGCAGCAGCACCATGCAGTACGTCAGCCCGAGCCCGATCCCGAGCGGCGCAAAGATCCCGACGTCCACGACGGGCTGGACGTCAGCGGCCAGAAAGGAGAGCAGACCGCCCGCCGTAGTGAGCGCGGTCATGACGATCGCCAGTCCCGAATGATGCAGGGCATAGGCGAGGGCCTCGTCACGCGACCGGCCCGCATCATAGGCACGAAAGAAGATCACCAGCAGATGGACGCTGCCCCCGACGCCAACGGCCAACAGAAAGGACGGCAGGATCTGCGTCGGAATGCCGAGCGGTCTCCCAATCAGCCCCATGGCCCCGAACGTCGAGACGATCGAGAGCGCGACGACCACAAGCGGGAGGAACACCGCGGATAGGCGCCGAAACATCGCGAACAGGAGCACCGCCGCCGCGAACAGCGACAGCGAGACGAAGACCGTCATGTTGTCGATCATCTCGGACGCCAGCCGTGCCGCCACGACGGGCCCGCCCGACAGGTGGATCGCGAGGTCGTCGGTGCGAAAGCGGTCGAGCAGCGCGATGATCGCGTCAGCCGCCTCGGTCTCCTGCTCGCCCGTCAGACCAATCGGTGCGACGCTTCCGGCGTCCTCAAACCCGACGAGTGCGTCGTCGGCACTCGATTCGCTGGCGTAGGTCTGGAGCTTGACGACCAGCGTCGTCGTGCGTTGGTCCTGCGAAAAGAGGTAGTTCTGGTAGAGCGGGTTCGCGAGGGCGCGCCCGCGAATCGCGCGCAGCGTGAGGGCGTCGAGCGGCCAGTCCTCGAGCAGATCGCGCACGATCAACTCGTCCCCATCGCCGCGCGTCTCGCGCACGTTGATCAGACTGGTGACATCGGCCACATAGGGAATCTCATCCTCGACCGCCCGATGGAGCTCGCGAAGCGTCGTGAGAAAGCCGGGCTCGAAGATCTCGGGCGGGCGCAGGGTGATGAGAAGCAGCTGGTCGCTACCGAACTGCTCGCGAAAGGCCGCGTACACGACCCGGGTCGGGTCGTCGGCCTGCAGGAACGAGTCGTTCGAGGTGTCGATCTCGAGACGCGGAAGCTGCGATCCCAGCACCAGCGCCAGCGCGACCATCGAGCCAATGATCGGCCAGCGCCTCCGGGCCGAGATGTACCCCCACGCCTCGAAGCGACGCTCGATCCGCGTACGGAGCGCGACGTCCAACCGCGGCTGGCGCCTATGTGCCTTGGATGACTCGATCATCGAAACGACCGCTCACTTATCATTGCAAGTCGCCGAGCGCCTCATGGAACGATGGGAAGCCTCGGCCGGCGAACCTAGGAGGGCCGCCGGAACCGTCGGCGGAAGCCGACCTCTCGGATCGTGATGCTCATGGACGCATCACTCGACAAGCAGCCCACGATGTTCCACAACTACCTCTTCGATCCTTACCCCGGAGGAACAGTCGATGCCGAATAGCTTTCCAAAGCGAGCCTCTTTGCGTGACGGACGTCGCATCGTGCTCCGTCCGTTCACGGACAGCGACACGGAAGCCCTCTTCGAATTCTTCCAACGGCTCCCGCCCGAGGTCCGACGCTTCGCCTGGGACCGTATCGACGATCGCGCGCTCGTCGAAAGCTGGGGTCGCAGTATCGACTACGACAGGGTCTTCCCGCTGCTGGCACTCGACGGCAGCACGATCGTCGCTGATGCGACCCTGCATCGACGCCAGATGGGCCCCCTCCGGCTCGTCGGCCGCATCAAGTGGCTCGTCGACCCCGAGTGGCGGAACGTCGGCCTGAGCACCGTCATCATGAACCAGTTCATCAGCCTGGCCCGCGCGAACGGCCTGCAACATCTGTCGACACTGCTCACCTCCGATCTGGAGAGCGCCGCCATCCAAGTCCTCACCGACATAGGATTCACCGCGACCCAACTCCCGGGCTACGGAGTCGATCCCGACGGTGGCGTGCACGACATGACCTTCATGATCTGCAAGCTCTAGCCTTCCGAACGATCCCCCACCCCTGGCGCCACGGCGCAAGCGACGATCGGCGGTGACGCGATCTCACCGGACGGTACCGTGGTCGTTCGGGACAGACCCATGCAATCCTCCTCGTCGATGACTCCAGGCACCGAGAACCGCGACGGGTCAGCGCGGCTCGGTGACCACCACCGTCGCGGCACCGGGATTGGTCGTGTCGACCGTGATGCTCCGCTCCGGGGCTGCCCCCCCGAACGAAACGGTGACATCGTGCAGGCCGGCAGCAACCGAGACTCGCGCGGCGAAGACCCGCCCGGGCATCATCGTCCATGAGCGGGTGTCGGGGCGATCGAGTGCCACCATCGTCGCCTCGACGAGGATGCTCAGCACATCGCCCAGCACCCCGCTTTTCGCATTGCCGGCGGCACGTACACCTTCCGCGACCCCGGCGCGCGCGGCCATGCGGGTCAGTGCCGCGAGGATGATCGTCGGCTTCGCCTCCTCGTACTCCGCGCGGACCGCTGCGCCCAGATCGACCACCTGCTCGATCGGTATGTCGCGATCATCCACGCGGACCAGCGGCATACCGAGCGAACTCGGGGTGTCGACGAGCTCCGGATACACGATCACCTTGCCCGCGCCGTACCTGAGAAAGTCGGCGTTGCCGGAGATCAACGTTCCAGCAATCCCGACCGCGGCGCCGACCGGGATGCGGCGCGGCTCCTTATGTGGCACCCGCCCGAGATTGACCACTATCAGCAACTCCCGCTCTGGACCTGCGGTGGTTTCGCCCTCCGAGGGCTCCAGCAGTTGGGTGATCTGCGGTCCACGATACGGATGATCGCGCGCCAATCGCTGCACGGGTTCCACGAGTGAGTCTAGCGCAGCACTCGCCAAGGCTTCCTCGTAGTAGCGCAAGGCCCGATCCCCCTCGCCGCGGTGCTCGAACACGAACCCGGCCAGGTAGGTGCCGAGCGTCGCCGGCCCTTCGGCCTCGATGTTCTCGCTGTCGAGGTAGTCACGCATGACCTGGAAGCGACGGGCTTCGACCGCCGCCCCGTCCAGGTCACCGACGGCGAGATAGTTCATCAGGTTGAGTGGGTTCAGTGCCAGACGTTCACTGGGCGGCGTCTTGTAGGTCTTGGCGCTATCGCTGTAGAGGTAGCTTCCGAGCGCGCCAATGGCGTCGGCACGCAGGTCGAGGAGCTCGAGTTCTTGCTCCGCCGCCGAGAGATCTCGCGCCGAGCCAGGGTAACCCGCCAGCGCCTGCTGCAGCATGCCGCGCTCGAGCGCTGCCAGCGAGCGATCCCCCGTCCATTCCGCCGGCAACTGGTCCGTCGACGCGACGCCGAGGACGCGGTTCATCTCGCCGGCGGCGCGAGCATAGTCCCCTACCGCTGTCGCTTGATTGGCAACGGCGAGCCGGTCGATGTACGTCGCGCAGCCGCCCAGCAACGCCGCGGCGAACACGAGCAATACTCGCCCGATGGGCACAAGGCGCGCGCGGGAACGAGGATGTGGGACTATCGCTGCAGAGCCTTGGACCGCGCCACCTCGCTCTGAAACCTGATCAAGCTAGTCTCGATCTCGATCACCTGCAGGAAGAGCATGTATTGCACACGCCTGGCCTTGTTGATCCGCTCGTCGACCGCAGTGATCTTGCCCGTGAAGAAATACTGCGCGCCGAGCTGACGCCCCAGTCTCTGCGCGCTACTGGAATCGTAGACCGCACCTTGCTGGATGCCGATCTCGCGAGCGAGATCCTGCTGGCGACTGCGGTCGACCACCAGGACGGAGTTGGTGTTGACCAGAGAGGTCTCGATCGACGACAGCAACATCAGCATCTGGTCGTCGAGATGCTGCGTGGTCGCGTTCTGAATCGGCCATATTGCCACGATCGGCGGCGCCGACGCCCCCTTGATCGACTGCTGCCAGAAGGGAGAACTCTCCAGGCGTCCGAGATAGTCGGAGACCAGATAGGCGATGTCCTCGCGGTCGAGCGTGACGCTCATCGCGGGCCGATCGAGGTCGGGGTGGGCCGTCCCTTCCCCACCCCGCACGGCACGTGCGGCGCACCCGGCCAACGTCAGCGCCGCGACCAGACCCAGGACCAACACGGGCGCCAGACGATGATGCATACCCCGAGATCCCCTCATCCGAACATTCCTCCAACCGCGGCGAACGGCACCAGTACGATGTCGAGTGGAAGCGTCAACAGATAGAGCGGAGCCTTCGCCGCCGGCACCATCGTCGAGCCGGCCACCCCACGCGTGAGTGCAAAGATGTAGCTCGAGTTGTACCAGCCCTGCTCTGGCGGAGGTGGCGAGGGCTGATACCGGGGCTCGAGTTCGCGCGGCTCGGTCCCGCCGGATTGCGCAACCTCGAAGGGCACCATCGGACCCGCGTCGCCCGCCATGCTCGTACCAGCAGCCGCCGCGAGCAGGACGATGATCGCGGCAACGAGCGCGATGCCTCCTGAACGGGATCGAGAGATCGTCATTGGATACTCTTAAGACAACGCGATGCTCTTTGCCAATCGCATCCCGTGACCCGAACGTGACCGCCACAAGAGCGCAGCTTGAAAACTCGGACTACGGGCAAGACAAAGTGGAGCCGAGGAGAGTCGAACTCCCGACCCCTTGAATGCCATTCGTGCGAGGATGAAACTCGCACGGTTTGCGGCTAAAATTGCCGGCGTGTCGCGGCGTCCACGCAAGCCCCCACGCAGTCGCAACCGTCCCGATTCCCAGGGATGCGACAATAAGACCGATCCTTCCCAGCAGGACGAACGCCCCCTGCCCTGGCGCCGAGCGAGAACGCGCCGATCGACGCCTGCGAGAGTTGGCACGATTGTCGCTGTGAACTGTCACGCGGGAGGCGGCACAGGGGCACGCCAACGCCCGACCAACCCATGCCATTCGATCTGAAGAGCCTCTCCATAACCCGTGGCGGTCTCGTCTCCGCCAGCCGCCCCACTCTACGCGCGCTGCTCTTGCTGCTCGGTGTCTTCGCTTTCGGAACTTCCGGGTACCTGTTCGTCGGCGGCGAGGGGACCTCGCTGCTCGATGCCACGTACATGACGGTGATCACCCTCACGACCGTGGGCTACGAAGAAAGCATCGAGCTCACCGGCAACCCGACCGGCAGAATATTCACCATGGGCCTGCTCGTGCTCGGCGTGGGCACCTTCTTGTATTTCTTCTCGAACGTCACCGCGCTGCTCGTGGAAGGGACGCTCGACCGCATGTTCTGGAGGACTCGCATGCTGCGAAAGACCCATCGACTGAATGAGCATACGATCATCTGCGGCGGTGGCGACACCGGCAAGCACGTGATCAAAGAGCTGCTCGACACGAGCCGCCCCTTCGTGCTGATCGAGCAGGACGCCGAGCGCATCCAGGAGCTCTACACCCAGCTCGGGCAGGAGTTCCTTGCGATCTCCGGAGACGCCACCGAAGACGAGAGCCTGCTGGAGGCCCGCATCGAGACGGCACGCGGCGTCGTCGCGTGCATCAGCAACGACCGTGACAATCTCGTCGTCACCTTCTCGGCCCGACATCTCAACCCGTCGGCCCGCATCGTCACCCGCTGCGTCAATCTCGCCGACCAGGCAAAACTCCGCCGTGCAGGCGCGGACGCCGTCGTCTCACCGGATCTCGTCGGCGGCATGCGGCTGGTCTCCGAGCTGGTGCGTCCGACCGTCGTATCGTTTCTCGACCTCATGCTCCGGGAAGAACACGAAGGCCTCCGTGTCGAGCAGGTCACAATTGCAGACGACTCCACACTGGCCAACGCCAACGTCGGTGCCCTACGCGGCCGCGGGATCGAAGGCCTCCTGGTCGTCGCCGTGCGCACGACGACCGGCGCCTGGCACTACAATCCGCGCGACGACATGACGCTGACGGCGGGCGCGGCAGTAGTGTACATGGGCACACCGGCCACCGTCCACGC
Organism: Deltaproteobacteria bacterium; assembly: GCA_029262315.1. GTDB lineage: Bacteria > Desulfobacterota > Binatia > UTPRO1 > UTPRO1 > JAJCZP01. The sequence goes on from JAJCZP010000235.1 coordinate 31,138, forward strand.
GTTGGAGAAACTTGCACAGGGCACCTGACCGGGGCGGACCGCGATCATTCGTAGGCGCGTGCCAGGCTTGCCGCGTTCCGCTGCATGACGGTCAGGTAGTCGCCCTCGGCCGGGACGCGTGCGCATGGGTCGAAGACCAGGCTTTCGATCCCGAGTTCAGCGAGCCGGGCGCGCGTGGCTTCGAGCGGCGTGTCTTCCCAGAGCATCCACTGTGCAGCGTGCCGTTCGACGAGCGCACGGAGCTCTTTCCATGCCTCCTCGCTCGGCTCCTCGTCGGGCTCGAAGTGTACGCTCTCGAGTCGGAGGCCATAGGCACGCGCGAGATACTGATAGACGGGGTGTGAGGCCAGGAGCAGTCGCGACGGTGCGCTCTGCGTGATCCGGCGGAACTCGCGGTCGAGGGCGTCGAGGTCGTGCTCCAGACTGGCGAGTCCCGCATCGAACGCGGCGTCGTGCTGAGGACGGGGGGTCGTGAGAGCGTCGCGGATGGCCCGTGCCTGCTCGCGGGCCAGTGCGGGATCGAGCCAGGTCGTGAAGGCGAGGTCGCCGTGGGTGTGGGCACCGGTCGGCCCGTGCGTGTGCTCGACGGTGTCCTCGCGCACGAGGTAGCGCTCGCGGAACCCCGCCGAGGTGTCGACGAGACGCGCCAGCGGCAGGGTCGCACGCTCGGTCCAGCGCGCGTAGCGGGCGCCGTTCAGCACGATGAGATCGGCACGTTGGTAGGCGAGAATGCTCGCCGACGTTGGGGCCCAGAACGCCGGGTCGACCTTGGGCGGGGCGGGAAATACGGCGCGTACCGCGGGTCCGCCGATCCGCTCCGCGAAGTACTGCAGGGGATAGCTCACCGTGTAGACGACGAGTGGGCTTGCGGGTTGGTCGCCAGGTCGCTCCGCCTCGCCCGCCGCGCTACCCGCGGCGGAGACGATCGCCGCAAGCGCAAGTCCGATTGCCATCACGCCGAACGAGGTAAGGAGCCCGGCTGCGACCGCGCCAGCCGTACCCGCACACACGAATCGCGTGCCGACACCTCTCGATCGGCAGCCAGCCTCGCGCGCCCGCGCCGTCATGACCGGATCCACGCGCGTACCATCGTCGCTCCGTAGGCGCTGGTCAGCATCGTCAGGACGGCCGTCGCCAGCGCGCTCACGGCAAGGACGCCGACGATCTCGGCGGCCATCACGGTGGCGACGCGTGCCCGGGAGCCACCGATCCGCACCAGCGTCTCCCGCTCGCGGCGCCGCAGGCGAAGCGAGAGCCCGAAGACGAGCGTCGCGATGCCGAGCGTCGCCACCCCGACCAGGGCGGCTCCCGCGAGCACGTACTGCTCGACGGTGAGCACGGTGTCCAGCAGGCTGCTCATCACCGTGCTCGGGCGGACGACGAGCACGGTCTCGTCGTCCGCCTCGTAGCGTCCGCGCAGGAGGGCGCTCGCCTTCTGATCCGGTGGCACGACGATGGCGGCGCTCACCGGATAGGCGGCGAGGTCGCCGTGAAAGTGGAAGCTCGCGGCGTTCTCCGCCGTGATCTCGTTGTACTCGACGACGGTGGCGTTGGCCGTGACCGTGCGCTCGGTGCGCTCGAGAATCAGGTTGGCGGCCTGCGGCGCCGTCAGATCCTGATGGCCGTGCCCCATGCCGGCCATCACCCAGGCGGTCTTGAGATCGGCGAAGATGACGTCGTCGTCGGGGCTGGCCGAGCGCGCCAGCACGCCGACCACGGCCATCCGAAGCGGATAGGCGCCGGCGAGGTCGAACACGCTCTCGGGGGACGAGACGACGTAGTCGCCGGGCCCGAGGCCCGTCGTGGCGGCGACGTTGGCGCCGAGCACGCACTCTCCCAACGTGGCGAGCTGCCGCCCGGCGGCGACCTCGATCCGTCGGAAGCCGAAGTAGTCGAGGCTGGTACCGACGATCGGGTGCGACCCTGCACGGAAGCGCGTGTAGATCGGGATCGCCTCTGCGAGCCCGGAGCTGGCGACGCGGGTCACCTCCGCGAAGCGCATCGGCGCCGGCTCGTTGGCGCCGAAGTAGAGCGTGTCGAGCACCAGCTCGAGTGGGCTCCCCCTGGTGCCGATGACGAGCGGCGTGGCATCGGCGCGCGCCGTCAGCGCTCGTGCGCTCTGGCTGACGAGGACGCGGAGGCCGATCGGGACGTACAGGACGAGCGTGACCGCCGCAATGAGGATCACGGTCTTGACGCGGTGGAAGCGAAGGTAGCACCAGGCCAGGAAGAGCGCGTGTCTCATCGCGCGGACTCCGCCGGCGCGTGTCCGGTGTCGCCCGGCTTCGCAGCGGCCGCGCCGATGTCCTGAAAGTCGATGATCCGGTCGAAGCGATCGAGCAGGGCATGATCGTGGGTCACGGTGACGAGCGTGGTCTCCGTCCGGGCGGCGTAGGCGAACAGCGTGTCCAGCACCCGCTCCTTGGTCCCCGGGTCGAGGTTGCCGGTCGGCTCGTCGGCGAGCAGGATATCCGGGCCGGGCAGCACTGCCCGGCAGATGCCGACGCGCTGCCGCTCGCCTTGCGAGAGGCAGTCGGGATGACGCCCGAGCTTGTCGCCGATCCCGAGTTCGTCCGCGATCCGCCGCGCGCGGTCGCGAACGGCGGCGTCGAGCCGGAGGGCCGGGCTGATCCTGTACGGCAGGAGGATGTTGTCGAGCACGCTCAGGTAGTCGAGCAACTCGAATTCCTGGAACACCAGCCCGACGTGCTCGATCCGGAAACTGCGCCGGGCGGCGTCGCCGAGCGCGGCCACGTCGATGCCGCATACGCGGACCAGGCCCCGGTCCGGGACGAGAATCCCGGCGATCAGGTGCAGCAGGGTCGTCTTGCCGACGCCGCTCGGCCCGATGACCGCCACCGCGCTCCGGCGCGCGATCGCGAGGCTGGGAATGCGAAACCGAAAGCCGCCTTCCCGGTAGCCGAAGTCGAGACGCTCAAGATCGACGATCGCGTCCACGCGCGCCATTAGAGGCGCTCCTCCTCGAGGATCTCGAGGACCGTGAGCTTCCAGGCGTCGTCGATCGGGGCCACGCGCAGCGTCGCCTTGTAGCGGTTCTGGCGCGTGTGGACATGTCCCCAGTGTCCGACCGAGCCGGCGACGTCCCACGTCGCGGCGGCCGTGAAGCCGTCGTCGGCGGGTTCGGCGCTAAGTGCCGTGAGTTCGACGGTCTTCACCTTCGCGCGGGCGCCACCCTGGTTCGCAAGCTCGAGCCCGCGGCGCGTCTCGAGGTAGATGTCGGTGAGCAGGTCGCCGTGCGCGCTCAGCGCCAACACGTCGTAGATGCGCTCCTCGTCGCGGAAGTCGAACGCCCGGTAGGTGTTGTGGAGGAGTCCCGAGACGATCTCGCGGGTACGCACATCCGAGAGGCTCGCCTCGCGTCCACGCCAGAGCAGGCCGGCGGCGAGAGTGACGACGAGCGCTCCGGCGACCAGCGGGGCGGCGATCCTTCCGCGGTGCCGTGCGCGTGCGGCGCTCCCGAGGAGCAGCAGTCCGACGACGAGCGTTCCCCATCCCATCGCCGGCAGCCAGCGGAGCAGCGGGCCGGGAGGCGGCGCCAGGTCGCGCAAGGTCGGGATCTCCGGCTTCTTCAGGAAGTTCTGCCAGTCGAGGAGCGCGAAGTCGGGATCGAGATAGATCGGAAGCGGGCCGGCCTGGTCGACCGTTGCGGCCGGGATCTCCTGGATGCGCTCGTTGAAGAGGTCCCAGACCATCGTGACGCGCGCGGGAAGCCCGTCGGTCGGATAGACGAAGATCGCGCCCATCATCGCCGAGTACACGTCAAGCTCGACGGGCGGATCGATGACGCGGCTCGTTCTGAGCGTGCGCTCGAGGAAGTCGATGCGCGCCAGCGCGGGCTCGACGGATCGTCCGTCGATCTCGAACGGATGGTGCTCACGCAGGAAAGCGAGCGCCACCCGCTTCAGCTCGGGCTGCAGCTCGACGGGAATGGTCTCACGTCCCGCCAGCCCGAGATCGACCCAGTGCTGCAGATCGCGCGGCCGGAAGACGATCTCCTTCCGTACCTCAAACGGCTCCACGTAGATGAAGCCGTGCATGGGAGCGAAGTAGGCACGGCGCAGGGTGCGGCTCCGGAACGTCGTGTACCAGGGATCCTCCCAATCGAGGTCGAGCGTCTGCCTCGGCCCGAGGTAGCGGAAGTCGTTCACCGCAACGCCGCGATCGTAGACCAGGAAGCCGATGCTCGCCGTGGAGGCCAGGCGCCCTGCCGCGATCGTCAGGGCCGCCGGCCGGCCGGGCATCTCGTAGACGAGACGGGCGAAGACGATGGTCTCTTCCCCCTCGGCGCCTGCCGGTAGCGCCTCGCCGGTGATCTCGTCGCGCCGCACCCTCGTCCCCGGTCCGATGTTCACCAGCCGACCGTCGAGCGAGCGTTCCGCATCGCCAATGATCGTGAGGTCCTCCGCGAAGAAGCGGGCCAGTCGCTCGGCGAACGCCTCGGGGTCGTGGCCAAGTCGCTCGTAGATTTCGTTGGGCAACAGGTTCCGGAAGCTCGGAAGATCCCGGACGCCGATCTCGATCTCGACGTCGATGCGGTCGTCGCGCAGAAAGATCTCCGCGATCGTCGAGGCGAGCATCGCCTGCGTGCGAACCACCGCGTCGGCCGAGGCGGTGGACGGCGCCAGGAGCGCAAAGAGCGCCACGAGAAGGAGGCCCGCGATCGTCAGCGCCCGCACGCTGGCCTCTATACGCACCGCGCCACCGCTCCGACAACCGGGCAAGGCATCCGCGGGGGCGGCGCGACAACGATCACGCCGCGCCACGCGTCGCGCATCCTGGCACCCGCTGCATGCGTGGGCGATGAGCGGTGCCGAGCATCGCTACTCGACGATCTTGCGCGTGCCTTCGAACATGCTCTCCAGCTGGCCGGTCATCATCTTCCTCCCGATGCTGCGCTTCGCCGATCCTGTTGAACGTTGCTGGCGTCAGAACTCGATCTGCAACCGCGCCTGCAGCAGCTCGATGTCCCCCTGCCCGTATACGTGGCCGTGGACGTAGTTGCCCATGAGCCGCACGTTGGGGATGAGATGCCAGTTGACCCCGAGCGTCACGTCGAGCTGCCGGCCGCCCCGAATGTCGTGGTCGTTCAAGTCGACGTAGGATAGGCGTGCCGCCAGCTGCAGGGCTCCCCACTCTCCCGCCACAGGGTCGAAGCCGCGCCGCGGCACCACGCGCCCGAAGACGCCCGAGCGTCGTCCGTAAGGTCGCCGCTCACCGGTCGGAAAGTAGCTCACCTGCGCGTAGCCGCCCCAGAAGTCCAGGCCCGAGTCGGCACGGCGGTCCTGGTGCAGATAGATCAGTTCACCCTGCGCGGAGACCGGGCCGTCGAGCC
>JAJCZP010000236.1 GCA_029262315.1 Deltaproteobacteria bacterium
CGTACCCGTACCTCCTCTTATCCGCGCCCCGGTGCGGGCGCGGTACCGGGGGGGTGCGCCCGGTCCCCCACCCCCCTGCCCCAGGGTCGGAGACCCCTGCCGACCGCCTAGCCGTCCAACCGATCGCAGACGCGGTAACAGCGCCGGAACGCGCGCCCGGCGGTCTTCGCCGCGCGCTCGGTACTCCGCCCCTTGGCAAGCTGCGCGTCGTCTACCTCCGCCACGACATCCTCACAACGCTCGCGACAGGTGGGATCGACGGCCGCATCACACCGGTCCACGCAGCGGTGGAGAAACCCACGCGCCCGTGCCGCACAACGCTGGGGATCGTGGCCCGCATCGACGCAACGCCGATACAGGTGTTTCGCCCGCGCCTCACAACGATCCTCACACGTGGGAGGAGGCGGTGGAACGCAGCGCTTGGCGACGCATGCCTCGTAGTGCGCACGCGCAACCTGCACACACTGCTCAGGGGTACCGCCGCGCTTCAGACATCTCCGCTCTGCCCGGAGCGCCCGCTTCTTACACCGCTCCTCACAACGCACCGGCACGTCGCAGTGCACGCGCAAGCAGCGTCGGAATACCCGGCGGGCCAGCGCCGTGCACTCGTCGTCGGTTCCGCCCGCCGCAAGGCAGCGCCGGAGATACTTCTTCGCGAGCAGCTCGCAACGCTCGTCACAGGTCGGTGGCTCCGGCGCGTCGCAATACGTCGAGACACAGTGCCGGAACGCCCGACGCGCACGCGCCGAGCATCGATCCGGGTCGACACCCGCGGCGACGCAGCGATCGTACAGCTGCTCGGAGCGGGCACGACACCGCTCCTCACACGGGGGATCAGGGGGTCCACAGCGCTCGGCCACACACACGGCCAGCGCCGCACGCGCGCGCTCGGCGCAGTCATCGGGCGTACCGCCCTCGTCGAGACACAGGCGATAGAGCTCCACGGCCTCGGAGACACAGTGCTCCTCGCACGTCGGCTCCGGCTCGACGCAGTACTCGTCGACACAGTCCGCGAAGACTCGTCGCGCAAGCCGCTCGCAGCGCTCCTCTGCATGCCCTGCCGCCAGACAACGGTCCAGGACGGTGCGCGCACGACGCTTGCAACGACCCTCGCAGGTAGGCTCTGGCTCCGGCTGGCAATGGGCGCGAATACACCGCCGCCGGGCATGGCGAGCCTGTTCGGCACATTCGTCAGCGGTCCCGCCAAGCGCTCGGCAATCACGATAGACCGTACGCGCGAACGACGTACACCGCTCGCGACAGGTCGGCGCGGGATCCGGGGCGCACAATCCGTCGAGACATCGCTCGAGAATGCGCTCACGAAACGCGTCACAGCGCTCCTCGGTGGCATCGGGCAGATCCAGACACCGATCGTATGCCGCATCCGCGACCAGCGCGCAGCGCTCGTCACAGGTCGCACCACCGGGATCGCAATGATCCACCGTACAGGTATCGAAAGCCACGTCCGCACGCGCGTCGCAGTCCTCTTCGCTTCCCCCCGCTGCCCGACACTCGTCGAACGCCGCTTCCGCACGGGCTCCGCATTCCTCGACACACACGGCTCCCAGATCGGCCGTGTTCGCCGTCTCCAAGGCATCCGCGGGCCGGACGGCCACCAGGGCCATCAGCATCACCGCGGACGAGACGATCATTCCATATCGCAGCACTTTGAACCTCCTTCGTTGGGCGGCCCCATCACCGAGTACCCTACTCCACCTGGGCCATCGCTCCCCTCCGATGTACCGAGTCCATGCGGCGCTGGTCAATACGTAAATGGGACTTTTTCCCATATCGGGATTTTTTCCCATCTTTTCATGGTCACACCACCCGTGATACCTAGTGCTGGTGGCGCGGACCGAGATCAGCGAAGGCTTACTGCGAGCCGCGGTGACGGTAATGCGCCCCCTGGCCCGGCGCTTGCTGGCGAGCGGCGTGCCCTTCGGGCAGCTCGAATCCCGGCTCCGGCAGCTCTTCGTCGAGATCGCCGAAGCCGAGTTCGCCCTCCCCGACCGGCGGCAGACGGACAGCCGCATCGCCCTCCTCACGGGACTCAATCGCAAGGAGGTCAAACGACTACGCAGCACCGACACCGCAACCTCCGGACCAGCGTCGTTCAGTCGCAATCTCGCAACGAGCCTGATCAGCCGCTGGATGAGCGATCCCCAGACGATCGACCGGAGCGGGCGCCCACTGCCCGTTCCGTACCAGGCGGCGCGCGGCCCCAGCTTCGTCAAGCTGGCGCGACGAACGACGGCCGACGTCGCGCCGCGCGCGCTGCTGGACGGCCTCATCGACGCTGGCGCCGCCGAGATCCGGAACGACAAGTTCGTCGTGCTCAAGACCGACGCCTACGTTCCCAAGCGGGGCGAAGCTGAAAAGTTCGCCATCCTGGCAGAAGATCCGCCAGAGCTCATCGAAACCATCCTCCACAATGTCCTGGGGCAAGGAACCGACCTCCGACTGCAGCGAAAAGCCGCCTACGACAACCTCGGAAGTGACGCCCTCGCCACCGTCCGGACGCAGCTCCGCCGCGAAGGCGAACGCTTCATCCGGCGCCTGAATGGGCTCCTGGCGCGACACGATCGCGATCGCAACCCCAAGGCGGCGGGCGGCGAACGCCGTTACGCCGGCCTCGGCGTCTACTATTTCGAAGCACCCGCGCCACCGCCGCGGCGCCCCACGCGCCCGCGGAAGCCCAGCAAGCCGCGGAAGAAGGGATCAAAGGCATGAGGCAACCGAACCACCTCACAGACGGCTGGATCTACCGTACGCTTCTCGTGTTGCTGCTCCCCGCGGTGCTCACCTCCTGCGGAGGCGGCGGAGGCCTCGGCGCGGACGGGGGCGTCAGCGGCAGTGGGCTCTCGTCGGTCACCGGCAATGTGACAGAGATTGCTGGGGCGAACGACGACGTGGGTGGCATCCGGGTCCTCGTGCAAGGCACGGACGTCGAAACCCTGACGGATGACGACGGCTCGTTCACCTTGACGGGCGAGTTCGACGGTCCCGTCACCGTGGTATTCGAGCTCGACGACGGCGGGCGCGCGGAGACGATGGTCGAGGTCCCGACCGGCGGCAATGTCGACCTCGAGGACATCACGGTCGATCCAGAGGAAGAGGAGGCCCGCCCAACACGGCAGATCGTAACCTTCTCGGGAGTGGTTCAGGAAGCCGACTGCGCCGCCGACACCTTGCTCGTGGTGGCGGGCGACGACGCCCAGCAAACCCGGTTCAGCGTCCGATTGGACGATGCGTTCGTTCACGATGCCGCTGGCGCACCCATCGCGTGTGCGGACATTCGCCCGCGCGACGAAGCGCGGGTGCAGGGCGAAGTCCTGGAAGACGATCGTATCGGGAATGCCGACGTCGAGATTCGCCGTCAGGAACCGACGAGAACGCCCACGCCACGACCCGTGGCCACGTCCACGAATGCCCCGGCTCCCGGGCGGACGCTCGACGCACCCCGCGCCACCACTACCCCAGCGATCGACGTCCGACCGATCCCCACCGAGACCCGCCCGGCCGTGGATCGACCGCGCCCGACGCCCACGGCTACCCCGAGCGATGCCCCCCGCCCAGCACCACTCGCAACGGCGCGCATCGCGCCACAACCCGCGCCACGCCCCTGACAGTCGGGTCGACGCGGGTCACGCCTGGCGTCGTCACCCCACACTCGCTAAGAGGTTCGCCATGGCCGAGCCCCAGACTCCGCCGCTCGGCCGCGTGTCCGATCGGAGCCTCTATCTCGCAACGTCGCTGATCTCGATCGGGGCACTCGCGCTCATCGGCTACACCCTGCTGATCCGACAAGGCAGTCATGCGGGGACGCTCGATCTCCGATTCATGCCTGCGGTCAACGCTTGCATGAACGCAACCGCGGCAATGCTGCTCGTAGGCGGATACGTCGCCATCCGGCGTGGCGCTCGTCGGGTTCACCAATACTGCATGATCACGGCGTTCGCGGCGTCGTCACTCTTCCTGGTGGGCTACCTCGCCTACCACTGGGTACACGGAGATACACGGTTCCCAGGGGAAGGCCTGGTGCGCGCCGTCTACCTGAGCGTGCTCGCCAGCCACGTCCTGTTATCGATGGCGGTTGTCCCGCTGGCGCTGACGAGCCTGCTGTTGGCAGCCCGCGGCAGCTTCGAGCGTCACAAGCGTATCGCCAAGATCACGTTGCCGGTGTGGCTCTACGTGTCGGTAACAGGCGTCGTGATCTTCCTCATGCTCCGCGCCGCCACCGCAGGCTAGCGATCACGCCACGGCCTGACGGCGGCCGACTACGACGCAGAGGCCCTACGACGCGGGCCGTCAGGTCGGGGTCGGGGTCGGGGTCAGCGTTGCCGTCGGCGTCGCCGTCAACGTCGCCGTCACGGTCGGCGTGGGTGTCACCGTCGCCGTCGGGGTCACGGTGGCTGTGGCGGTCACGGTCGGCGTCGCCGTCACAGTCGGCGTCGCAGTCACAGTCGGCGTCGCTGTCACAGTCGGCGTCGCAGTCACGGTCGCGGTCGGCGTTGCCGTCGGCGTCGCTGTCACCGTCGGCGTGGCGGTCACGGTCGGCGTCGCCGTCACGGTCGCGGTCGGCGTTACCGTCGGCGTCGCCGTCACCGTCGGCGTGGCGGTCAGCTCGGGCGTCGCCGTCACGGTCGCCGTCGGCGTTGCCGTCGGCGTCGCCGTCACCGTCGGCGTGGCGGTCAGCTCGGGCGTCGCCGTCACGGTCGCGGTCGGCGTTACCGTCGGCGTCGCAGTTGCCGTCGGCGTCGGGGTTAGTTCCGGGGTCGCCGTAGCGGTCGAGGTCGCCGTGATCGTTGGCGTCGCGGTAGCCGTCGCCGTGGCAGTGACCGTCGAAGCGGGGGTCGCAGTGGGAGTCGCACCAGTCGCCGTCGGCGTCACCGTGGCCGTTGTGGTAGCCGTCGGCGTCGGCCCGTTCACCGTCAACGTCAAGTCGTTGCCGTCGTCGGTACTACTCACGCCGGTCACAGGATCCGTGGCGGAGATCGTGGTGACGCCGGGGCCCACCGCATTGATCCGACTCTTCCCACCGGGCTGATTCGGATCGTTCGGGGCGACGGCCACGGCCAGATTGCTCGAGGCCCAGGTGACTCGAGGGGTGAAATTCTGGGTCAAGCCACCGGCGAAATGCCCCACCGCTGTGTAGGACCTGAACTCGCCAACCTCGAGCACCACGTCCGGAGGATCGAGCGTAATGAACTCTAGGTCTCCAAGCACCGTAAGCGTGGCGGCGTTCGAGACGATCCCACTCGCCGAGTCGACCGCGGTGATCATTGCCACACCGCCCGAAATCCCATTGACGCGGCTCCTCCCAACCATTGGGTCGTTCGGCGCCTCGGCAACGCCGGGGCTGTCGGAGATGTAGGTCACCAGCTGCGTCAGGTTCTGCGTCGACAAATCGCTGTAGTGTCCGATCGCCGTATAGAAGCGGAACGCGTCTACCTCGATCTGGAAGCTCGTGGGAGTCAGCACGATGCTGGCCAACGTCACGGTTGGCGTCGGCGATGGAGTCGGACCGGTCGCCGTCGGGGTCGGAGCCGTCGAGGTCACCGTCGGGGTCGCGGTCGGGGTCGCCGTCAGTGTCGGGGTCGCCGTGGGCGCCGTTGAGGTCGCGGTCGGAGTCGCGGTCGGGGTGGGCGCCGTCGAGGTCGCGGTCGGAGTCGCGGTCGGGGTGGGCGCCGTTGAGGTTGCCGTAGGCGTCGTGGTCGGGGTGGGCGTCGGCGTGGGAGTCGTGGTCGGGGTGACCGTGGGACCGGTCATCGTCGGCGTCGGTGTCGCGGTGGGAGTCACCGTCGGCGTCGGGGTGAGACCGGTCGCGGTCGGCGTCACGGTCGGCGTCGGCGTCGCTTCGGTCACGACCGCCCCGAGCGCTACCCCCAGACTATCGAACGCGTCGACGCTCACGGCGGCACACGTGAAGCCACCAGCGCCATCCCCGATGCACGCTTGATTCGGCTGCCCTATGTTGACGAAGACGGCGTCGAGTATTGCGTCCCCGTCGACATCACCGAGTGCCACGCGGGCCGTCGCCTGCTGGTCGGTGCTGACGTCACTGCACGCGAACCCGCCGATGCCATTGGCGAGGCATACACGATTGCGCTCGTTCAGATTGGCGAACACGAGGTCGTCGATACCGTCACCATCGACACGCCCGACCGCGACGCTCCGCGTGTTCGCGCCATCGTTGCTCACGTCCGAGCAGGAGAATCCGCCCCCACCGTTCCCGAAGCAGACGCGATTGCGCTGATTGAAGTTCCCGAAGACCGCATCGAGATCGGTGTCGGCGTTCAGGTACCCGACGCCGACCGCGAAACTCGGGCTCGAGTCCGCACTGACGTCCGAGCACGTGAACCCGCCCGACCCATCGCCGAGGCATAGCCGATTCTTCTGGCCGGCGTTGGCGAACACCGCGTCGAGGTCTTCATCGTTGTTCAGGTCGCCGAGGACGACATCCCGGCTGGTATTGCCGTCTGTGCCGACGTCGCTGCACGTGTAGACGCCCGTCCCGTCGCCGCGACAGAGCCGATTGCGCTCACCGGAGACGTTGCTGAATACCGCGTCGAGATGACTGTCAGCATCCACGTAGCCTGCGGCCACCGCGAACGTCCGACCCGTACCAGCATCGACATCCGTACAGGCGAAGCCGCCGAGGCCGTCCCCGAGGCAGGAGCGGTTCGGCTCACCGTCGTTCGCAACCAGCGCGTCGAGTCGACCGTCACCATCAACCAACCCCAACGCAACGTCGAATCCGTTGAGGGCAGCGGCGTCCATGTCCGCGCAGACATACCCACCGAGTCCGGTGGCCGCACAAACCCGATCAGGCTCGTCGAAGTTCGCCACCACCATGTCGGGCACGACGGGCGGCGGCGCCACCGGCGTTGGCGTCACGGTCGGCGTCACCGCGGTGGCCGACGGGGTGAGGGTCGGCGTAGTCGTCGGCACCGGTGGTGCGGTTGCCGTCGGGGTCACCGTCACCGTCGGCGCGGCCGTTCCAGTGGCAACGGGCGTCGTGTCGGGAGTCGGCGTCGGTGTTGGCAGGCCGGCGCAAAAGTTGGGCGGAACCTCCAACACACGTCCGACCTCGTCGAGCATTTCCGCCAGGCGTGGCATCTCATAGGCGAGCGCACCGTCGATCCGACACTCCAGGAGCCGAAACAGACACAGCTCGTAATCAGCCAGGGTCACGAGCGACGGCACGCCGACAAAGCCGCACTCGTCGATCAGCGCGCCCAGATTCGCGCCTCCCTCGGCGAGCAGCGTGCCAAAGGTGACCGTCTCGGCTGAACATTTCCTCTCCACGCCAACGTCGAGCTTCGCTTGCTCCTTGGCGATCGCCGCGAACTCGCGATCGCACTTGGTCACGGCCTTCGGGAGGCAGTTCGCGTCGAGCGGCTTCCGCTGCGTACACGTGAACACCGCGTTGACGCACTTTTCCAAGCTCTTGAGCTTCTTGGTCGCGAAACGGCGACTCGACTTGGCCAGCTGCTTGGTACAGCGATCGACTTGCTTGCCAATCGAGGGATTGTTGACGTCCGCTCCGGAGCCGCCGAAATCATCGACGCAGAGGAGATGCGCACCGACGAAGATCGTCAGCAACTCGCCCGCGCGAGGATAGGCGGCCACATGCATCTTCTGCGCGGCGCACTCGTGCTGATCCGCCACACAGTCGGCGACTTCGAGAATGTTGTCGAGTGTGGGTCCGGCCCCGAGACTGGCGCACTCCGCCTCGAGCTGCTCGTACCCGAGGCCGAGTACGTCCCTGAGATCACCGAACGGAAACGTGTCGCAGCGCTTCTCGATGGCGGCCGCGAACTTGGCCTTCTCGCTGCCGATCTTTGCCAGTTCCTTCACGCACTTGGTGGCGACACGCGCCGTACACTTGTTGCGCGCCTCCGTGTCCTTCTGCGTCTGGATGCACTTCCCGAGGCCGTCCGTGCACTTGGCCAGACCTTTCATCGTCTTGTCGAGAAAGCCCCGGCCCTTCTTCGTAATCTCGGCCTGGCACCTGGCAGCCTTCTGCGCCCTGCCCTCGTCCGGGAGCCCTGGGGCTCCCACCAGCGCGACGAGACTCACCAGGGCCGCAAAAGCGGCCACCGAGAGCAACACATCTTTGTAGGATCTGAAGAAACCCATGCACCTACACCCCGGAGTCACGGCCACTCCGCGGCGCTATCGCAGTAGTCAGAGCAAGCGGCATGCCGAGGCAAGCCCAATAGAGGGCTTTCCGCCCCAGACCCCCACGACCCCGGTCGGATCCCTGTTCTAAAGGGGATTTCGGTGTGGCGCCAGCATCGCGAAAACACCCGAGTCTCACAGCTGGCGGCATATTATCGACGATGGCATCTGCGCGAGGCGCGCATCCGTGCGGGAGCCGACGGCCCCGACCGGAAGCGTACCCATTTGGCACAGTACGGCGGCAATCGGTCCACGCGTGCCTGCGGATCGGCAAAGCGCTAGCGGTCGGACAAGATATGCTTGTTTTCCTTGCTTCTTTTGTACGAGTTGCCTATGCTTCCTGAGTCAGACTAGCCTTCATTCTGTGCCGTAATGGAGGGTCCTACGACGTGAAACCCGTTCTCGCACTTGCCCTCGCCGCCCTGATCATCGGGATCGCCCCGCTGCACGCGTGGGCCGGGGAAACGAGCCGTCTGAGCCTCGATTCAACGACTGGCGATTCGGACGGCCCGAGTTCGAGCGTCGCGGTCTCCAGCGACGGACTCTACGTCGTCTTCCAAAGCACGGCGACCGATCTCGTAGCGCCACCCACCAACGGCGCCTCACAGATCTTCCGGCGGAACACCCTGACCGGCACTACCGTCCTCGTCAGTACGGACGGCGGAGGTACTCAGGGCAACGCCAATAGCTTCGAGCCCGCAATCTCGGCCGACGGAAACCTCGTGGCCTTCGCCAGCAACGCAACGAACCTGATCGGCGCCGCCGATACCAACGGCGTCAGCGACATCTTCGTCCGCGACATCACCGGCGGAACAACCGTCCGCGTCAGCGTCGCTACCGGTGGAGGTCAGGCAGACGGGGATAGCACGGAGCCCGCGATCGCCGTTGACGGGCCCACGATCATCGTCTCGTTCACGAGCGACGCGACCGACCTGATCGGCGCAGGCGACACCAACCTCCAGAGCGACATCTTCGTCCACAGCCTCCCGAGCGTCACCACCGAACGCATCAGTGTCGGTCCTGGCGGGATCCAGGGCGACAAGGACAGCTTTCAGTCGTGCCTCTCTTCGGACGGCAACCTCGTCGCCTTCGCAACCGAATCCGACAACTTCTTCGAGGTTGACGACGACTGGGTCGATATTTTCGTCCGCGATCGCCAGGCGGCCACGACGGAGATGCTGAGCATCACCTCGAAAGGCTTCGGGTCCGACGCCCCGAGCTTCGGACCTGCGATCTCCGCGGACGGGCGCTACGTCGCGTTCCAGAGCTTCACGACCAACCTCATCTCTGGCGACAAGAACGCGCTGGGCGACATCCTGCTGAGAGATCGACAGACCGATGAGACGACACGCGTCAGCGTCGACTCCACCGGCGTCGAGGGCACCGGGGCCTTTCCCGGAATCGACGGAGCGCCTAGCATCTCAGCCGACGGGCGATTCATTGCCTTTCACAGTTCGTTCACGAATCTCGTCCCAGACGACACGAATATTTGCGGTATCTGCTTCACGCCCGGCTGCTGCGAGGATGTCTTCGTCCACGACACCCTGTCGGGGACGATCGAACGCGTCAGCGTCGACAATGCCGGTGGTCAAGTGTCGGGAACCAGCCTGTTTCCCGCCATCGCAGCCGACGGAAAGCTGATCGCTTTCGAAAGCGACGCCACGACGCTCACAGCGGGAGACGGCAACGCGCTGCGTGACACGTTCGGACGGACACCCGTATGCGGCGACGGCCAGCTGGATCGCGGCGAATCCTGCGACGACGGCAATCTCATCGATGGCGATGGGTGCTCCTCAACCTGCGAGTTGACGTGTGTCACCACGCCGAAGGTCGGCTGTCGACAGGTCTCCTCAGAAAAGGGCCGCCTGCTGATCAAGAACAACGTCGAAGACAGGAAGGACAAGCTCATCTGGAAGTGGCTCAAGGGCGAGATCACCCCGAAAGCCGACTTCGGCAACCCGGTGGTCGACGAGAGCTATGTGTTCTGCATGTACGATGGCACGGGCCTCGCGATGAGCTCACTCGCGCCTGCGGGCGGCCTATGCGATGGCAAGGCATGCTGGAAGGACAAGCCCAAGGGCTTCCAGTACAAAGACAAAGATCTCACGCCGGACGGCATCAACCTGATGAAGCTGAGCGCAGGCGTCGAGGCCGGCAAGGCGAAGATCTTCATCAAGAGCAAAGGCGAGAACTTGCAGTTGCCAGACCTCGCGGCCCTGGTGTCGCCCGTAACGATCCAGGTCGAGAACAACGCCGGGATCTGTTGGGAGACGGTGTTCACCGCGCCGTTCCAGAAACAAGACGCGACGAGTTTCAAGGACAAGTCGGACTAGAACGTCCGGCCGACGCCGGACTAGAACCTCACGCCGGCACCGGTCGCAAGATGACGACCGGGATGTCTCGCGCGGTGATCTGCTCGTACACTCCATAGAAGGGGTTGTACGACTTCACCTTTGGCCACAACGTCTCCCACTCAGCAGGCGTGGCGCGGCTGGCGACCACCTTCCGAACCTCGCCCCCCACTTGAATCGTTGCATCGGGCGTCTTCTCGAGGTTCAGCCACCAGGCCGGGTGCCGATCGGCTCCGCCATTGGAGGCCACGAGGACATAGCTATCGCCCTCTGCCATATACGTAAGAGGAACGGTCCGCTCCTGCCCGCTCTTACGACCAACCGTCGTCAGCAAGAGATGCTCGAAGCCCCCCGAGGTGGCCCCGAAGCGGCCGCCGCTCCACTGATAGAGCCGCGTGTGCACCTTGCCGGCGCCGCGCCAGAATCCGCTCTCGCCGATGACCTTGAAGACACGATTCGCCAGTGATCCCATGCGAGGGTTTGTACCCGGCCCAGCCGAGGACGCAAGCGGCTAGAATGGCCTAGGTACTCCGCGGATTCGCGATCAGCGACTCGAGCTCGCTCATCATGGCATCCACGTTGGTCTGCATGAAGGCCGCCAGCGGTGCTGGCCCCTCGCGGCCGGCACGAGCCTCGACCTCCAAGCGCTCGACTTCCACGCGCGCTTCGAATGCGTCCCACGCGGCACGAACGATCGGCGTACGCTCCGAGGGCTCCTCCGCCACCGAGCGTGCCAGCTCGTAGAAGCGCCACCAGGGCGAGTCCGGCGTCGCGACCGCGCCACCCTTTGCGAGCACTGGGGGCAACGGCGCATCGACGTAGTATGGCAAGAAGACGCCGAGGCACGGCGAACCGAAACTCCCCCAGTACACGGACAACTCATCATCACGCCCGAGACGCACGACCGTACTCGCCGTCGTGCAGCCGATTCCCGGCGCATGCTGGCACACGGCATACGACCGTTCGTCCTCCGGGTCATGATCGGCGCGCGGGACCAGCCCCTCGCCGTAGTGATCGCGAAGGATCGCGCGCATGGTCGCAGCGGTCACCTGCCCTCGCCTCGCGGTCACCAGCTCGCGAGTCCGCCGTTGACGTCCGCTCGAAATGAACGCGGGATAGTTCTGATCCCGAAACGCCGTGGCGAAATCAAAACGGCCCTCCGCTTCCGTGCGCCACCACCCCTGGGCGCACGCATGCGCGACAGCGTCTGAGGAGATCTCGTCCCAATCGCTGCCAATACCCAAATGATTCGAGACGCTGGCCGTCTCGTCCACCCGGCGCACGGCCCAGTGCCGGTCGGATGTCTCGAGCACATACGCCTGCCCACGATCAGCGACGAGAAACGAGTTGTGGTAGGGCCAATGCGTATCGACGAACCCCGACCCACCCTGACCGTGGCGCTCGATCAAGTGCGTCATCACCTCGACCGCCTCACGGGCCGAGCGGCCGCGCTCGAGTCCCAATCGCACCAGATCCATGCCCATGAGGCCGACATCACTGACGGGGTCACGCGCGAAGACCGTATGATTGCCGATCGCGACTCCGTGCTCGTTCAAGCCGTGCTCGAAACCCCAGAGCCAGTACGGTCGCGATCCAATCAGAGCGGCTGTCTCGGACACTTGGGGAATCTCGATGTACTGACAGCGGAGCGCCTCACCGGATGGGTGGCGACGCCGCGGATGGTGCACGAGCGGCTGGCACTCGTCAGCCGGCACGCGGTCGCTATTCTTGGCAAACAGCACACGACCGTCCGCGGTTATGTCGCCTAGCGCGACGACGGAATCACACATGCGCCGGCCCGTGTTCTTCCGACAGAACCACTACGACTGCCCCTCGTTCAGCGCGAAACAGCAGACCGGCGCCGCGGCGCGTGCCTCGCTCCCCGCGAAGAAATGATCCGCGTCCGCGATCCAGACGACCGATGCACGCGGTACGACCGCGGCGAGCGCTTCGAGTTCGGCGCGGCGGCAAAACGAGTCGGCCTCGCCGGCAACGAAGCACACCGGGAGCTGGCATTCTCGAAGGAACCCCAGGTCGACCATCGACACTGGCGGTGCAATCGCCGCGATCGCCGTCACCCCAGGCAAGCCCTGGTATCCAGCGCGGAGTGCGACCGCGGCGCCAAACGAGTACCCGACGAGGGTGGTCGGAATCCCGGGAAAACGCCCGCCCAGATGCGCGACGGCAGCCTCGACGTCGTGGGCCTCGTCCACACCTCCCCCCTGGTGTCCGCCACTCTGACCAACCCCCCGAAAATTGAACCGTAGCGTCGCCAGCTCCGCCGCTCGGAGCGCCGCGGCGACCTCCACGACGACGTTGTTGTCCATCGATCCGCCGTACTGCGGATGGGGGTGACAGACGATCGCCCCCCCCACCGGCGCCGCAGGTGCGTCCAGATGCCCCTCGAGCGCGACGTCTCCGCTCACGAGGCGGAGCCGCTCGTCGATCCCGGCCGCCACAGCACTCATATCACCACCGTTGACGATCTCGCGCAAACTCGTGTAGCTGAAGCCCCCATCTGGAGGATTGCGCATGCTCAACGTAGGCGACACAGCACCCGACTTCACCGCCCCACTCCACGACGGCTCGTCGCTGACGTTGTCGGAGCTGCGGGGCCGCAAGGTCCTGTTGTGGTTCTATCCCAAGGCCGACACGCCTGGCTGCACGATCGAAGGACGAGGCTTTCGAGACCAGCAGAAAGACTTCGACGCTCTCGGCGTCGTTGTGCTAGGCGCAAGCCTCGACACGGTCGAGGAGAACGCGGCGTTCGCGAGTAAATACGAGTTTCCGTTTCCGCTACTCTGCGACACGACGCGCCAGGTCGCCGTGGCGTATGGTGCGTGCGATGCCTCGGCCAGCCACGCCAATCGCATCAGCTATCTGATCGACGAGAAAGGCACGATCGCGACCGTCTATGAGCACGTCGACCCGAAGATCCATCCGTCGAAAGTGCTCCTCGATCTGATCGACGGCTGAACGGTTCCGTCCCGCCAATGGACTGGCTGCACGCAACCTGGGCGATGTACCGCCGCGCCTTCGCCCGCGCCGCGACACTCACCCTCGCCAACTGGCCCGTGCTCGTGACGTTGTTCGTCTACGCGGCAATCATCGTGGGGGCAGTCGCGATCGGCTCTCTTCTGGGACTCCTCGGCGGGTTCCTCGTCGGCATCGTCTGGGCGGCGTGCGTCGGCTCGTTTCTGTACCTCGTCGAGATGATGGTGCGTACGTCACGCGTCAGCCTCGAAGACTTCCGGCGTAGCTTCGGCACATACGTCTGGGACGTCATGGGCGTGCTGTTCATCCTGTGGATCTTCCTCTTGCTGATCGAACCGGCGTTGCGCTCGATAGATCGAGGGCCGGCCATCGTCCTCAGCGCCTATCTCCTCATTCTGGTGTTCTTCAACGCCGTGCCCGAGCTCATCTATCTCGGCCACTTTTCATCGTTCCAGCTACTGCGCGAAAGCTATGTCTTCATCGGCGAGAACTGGATCGAATGGTTTCCCGCGAGTCTGACCATGATGGCCGGTCTGTACTGGGTCTCCTCCCCGCCACTCGGGGGCATCTTCGGCTGGCTGCAGACGGCACTCGTCGCGCTCCTCCTCTATTTCACGATGGTCGTCCGAGGCCTGCTCTTCCTTGAGCTGCAGGATTCGAGTCGCCGGAGCCGCGCCTTCCGGCAGCGAATGGAGGACTAGGATGTGCCAGCTGTGCCAGCGCTGGCACATCCGGGCGCCCGCATGCGCCACAGAGACACACCCGTAGGCTGCCAGGCCTGCAATTTCCGGCCGCTCAGCCCTGGCATCCGCCTTGCTTCACTCACCAGCGTGGATCGCAACGACTAGGAGGAGAGTGATGCGGAAAAGCCATATCGTCGCCAGCATGATGACATTCCTGGGGCTCGCTGCCGTAATGGGCCTGCACGTCTTCGCGGGCTGCGTGCTGGCGATCAGCATTGTCGCATCGTATGGCATCTCCGCGCGGCTCCTGCTCGGCCGTCACGTTGGACGAAACGTCGCGGCCACGATTGCGTCGACGACGTTGGCCATGGCGGCGATCGCCGGCGGCATCGGCCTCGTCTCCCTGTGGGCTGTCGTGCTCCAATACCCCTTCCTCTCGAGCCTCTCGCTGTGGGCGGCCATCTTCGGCGGAAGCGCCACCTGGGCGCTCCTCGCCACCTGGCTCGAGGAACAGGGCTACGGCCTGAGAACCCTACGAGCGATCCACCCGCGAGAGGCCGCGACACCGAACTAGTCCGGCCTGGCGTTCCCCCGACGCCCTCTCGGGCTCCCAGTCGACGGCGCGGGCCCCCCCAGCGCCGGCGGCATCCCCCCGCACCAGTATCAGTGATGGTGTGCGGCGACGCGGGCCCGGAAACCCGCTTCGCGCGCGGCGATCTGAGCGAGGTCGCACAGCGCCGTC
>JAJCZP010000237.1 GCA_029262315.1 Deltaproteobacteria bacterium
CAGCGGCGAGAGCAGCATCGCGAGCCACCCGTCCGCGATCTCCGCGGTCTGCTCGATGTTCTTCGGCCCCTCGGCGCCGACCACGATCGGGATGTCGGGGCGGCCGTGGAGAATGCTCTTCAGCGGCTTCCCGAGGCCGACGGAGCCCTCGCCCTTGAAGGGGATCTGGTAGTGCTGACCATCGTGCGACACGGGAGCCTCACGCGCGAAGATGTCGCGCATGATGCCGATGTACTCGCGCATGCGGCCGAGTGGACGCTTGTACGGCATGCCGTACCACCCCTCGACGACCTGCGGCCCGGACACACCGAGACCAAGAATCATGCGTCCGCCGCTCAGCTGGTCCAGTGTGATCGCCGCCATCGCGGTCGCCGCAGGCGCACGCGCGGAGAGCTGCATGATGCCGGTAGCCAGCTTCATCGTACGCGTGTGCGCGCCGATCCAGGCCAGCGGTGTCAGCGCATCGGAGCCGTACGCTTCGGCCGTCCACACCGAATCACACCCCATCGCTTCCGCTTCTTTGATTTGCTCCAGCGGCAGCGACATTGAGCGCCCCGAGTACCCAAGATTGATACCGAGCTTCATGTTACGCGTTCCTTTCGCACGCTGCCCACAGACAGCGGGGGATCAGCGCAAGAACCAGGCATCGCCGTCACAGCCGGCGATCTCCTCGCGCTCGAGTTTCCTGAGATGGGCAGTCACCGACATCCCCGCGGCGAAGTGCAGCGCCTCCGGGATGTCGACATAGATGCGAGCGACGATGGCGGGCACGTCGGCAACAGCCTCGCGAAGGCACGCGAGGATCTGCTGCTCGCGAAGTTCGCGGTGTGCAATGTACTCCTCGATCTTCCGTTTGGGATCGCGGATAGCCGGGCCATGCGCCGGGTAGATCACCTGCGCGTCGAGAGCGAGTAGGCGGCGAAGCGATGCGAGATAATCTGCGAGATCGCCGTCATCGGGGATGACGGTCGTCCCCGCACCCAGCACGACATCGCCGGTAAACAATGCCCTCTCCTCCTCGAGATAGAAGCACAGGTGGTCGGAGGCATGCCCGGGCGTCCAGATCGCACGGAGCGTTGCCCCGTCGGTCTCGACGACATCACCATCCACGAGCACACCGGTGGCGCGCGGATCGTCAGGACGCCGGGGATGGGTCATCTTCAACACCGGCTGCGTACCGAGCAGGGACTGAATCTGCTCGACACCTCCGATGTGATCAGGATGATCGTGCGTCATCACGATCGCCTGCAACCCCTCGGTCGGCCGTGTATCGCGAACCGCGGCCGCGAACACCGGCGCGTAGGCGTCAACGCCCTGCCCCGTGTCGAGCATCAGCGGCCGCGAACCGGTACCGACGATGTACGTGTTCGTCCCCGGCCCCGTGAACATGCCCGGGTTCTGGCCGAGCACGACGGTGACCCGCTCGCTCTGGACCAGCGCGTCGGGAAGCGAGAGCCCGAGCATGGAATCGGTCACTACCCGGGTCCTACTCATAGCGAGGCTCGCACCCGCAGACGCCCGGGGAATCGTCGCATGCGCTCGCGCCGCCCGACCGTGCTCTTCGTGTGCACCATCCTCTCGCGCTGCCTAGTGCGCCAGCAGGCTCCGCGCGATTTGCGAGATCTGGATCTCGTCGGTACCGGCGTATATCTGCAACACCTTGGCATCGCGGCACAGCTGCTCGACCTGAAACTCGGCCATGTACCCGTTGCCACCAAAGAGCTGCACCGCCTCGAGCGCGACCTCCATCGCCGCCTGCGCCGCGTAGAGCTTGCAGGCCGAGGCTTCCGCCAGATCCAAGGACTTGCCGGACGCGATGATCTCGATCTGTCGAAAGATGATGTTCTGGAGGTTCATGCGCGCAACCTCCATCTTGGCGAGCTTGAGCTGAATGAGCTGAAACTCACCGATGGGCTTCCCGAACGCGACCCGGGTACGCGCGTAGTCAACGCTAAGCTCGCGGCACTGCTCGACGATGCCGAGCGCCATCGCCGCGACACCGGCACGCTCCATCGAAAAGCTCGCCTTCGTGCCGGCGCGCGCCGGAGAGTCTTCGGTCTCGCCGAGGAGGCGTTCTTTCTCGACCTGCACATCGTCGAGAAAGAGTTCGCCGGTCGGCGATGAGTGCAGGCCCATCTTCCGCATCGGCGCCGACTGGTTCAGACCGGCCATGCCACGATCGAGCACGAACGTGAGCATCTTCCGGTCTTTGGCCTCGCTCCCGTCGTCGAGCTTGCAGATGAACACGATCGTGTCGGCGTACGGACCGTTGGTGATGAACGTCTTGTTGCCGTTCAAGACATAGCCGTCGCCATTCCGACGCGCGGTGGACTTCATGCCTCCGAACGCATCCGAGCCGGAACCGGGCTCGGTAATCGCCCAAGCGCCGATTTTCTCGAACGTGAGCAACGGGAGCGCCCAGCGCTCCTTCTGACGGATCGTCCCCTTCGACATGATCGCCGAGGCCGTCAACCCCATGCTGACGCCCATGGCGGTTACGATCCCTGGGCAGTAGCGGCAGAGTTCGATGATCGGGATGAGCTGCATCCCAGCCGTGTCGATGTCGCCCTCACGACGCTTGCCGTTCTCGGCCACGCCGCCGTTCTTCTCGGCCGCGCGCTCTCTCGCGATACGCTTCTCGAACGTGGCGCGAGCAGCCTCGTCCATACCGAAGCTGGTGAACATCTTGCGAATGACATCGTACGGTGGACTATCACCGTGCTCGAGCTCTTCGAGATTCGGTTTAATTTCCGTCTCCACGAACTTGCGCATGGCGTCGCGGATCATCACATGCTGCTCGGTCCATTCGATCATCGGAACTCCTTAGAAATCGCGAGCCATCACGGTCTTGCGCTCGGCTTCACGGGCGCGAACGATCGCATCGTCGCAGAGCACACGCAATCGATCCGACAGGGCGGCGATGACATCCTCCGACGTATTCATGCCGGACGTATGCTTGATGTACGCTTTGAGTTTGGAGACGACCACGAGCACGTCACGGGGTGCCGGCTCGGATGATCCCGTCGGGGGAACGTATTCGGATTCCATCGGACGACCTCCGGTGCGGGGCGCTGCGCGCATACGCGGCGCGGACGGTGAAGAAGCCTCTTGCGCTCGACGCCAGGCCTCGGCGGTCGGCGCGGTCTCTTCCTCGGCCCAGGCTTCGCGATGACGCACGACCGGGAGATGGGCGTCCCAGCATTCGACCGAACAGAACACGAACGGTGACGTGCCTCGGTTGCAGGTCGAGACGCTGCACGCGTAGTACGCACACGTAAAGGCGAGTGGCGTCTTGCAGGTGCTGCAGCGACGCCAGGTCTGCTCCTCGGACGACACGGGGGGTTACCCGTGCGCCCAAGGAGGCGATCTACGTTGAGAGAATCCCAAGAGCGAACGACTCAGTCGAAGACGATGACGCTGCGCGCGACCTCGCCCTTTTCCATGGCCTCGAACGCCTCGTTCACATCCTCGAGCTTAATGCGACGCGACACGAGCTCGTCGATCTTGAGCCGCTTCTGCATGTACAGATCCACGAGGCCCGGCATGTCGCGCCGGATGTTCGCGGAACCGTACAGCGAGCCGATCAACGACTTCTCTTCGAGCGCGAGCGAAAAGCCCTGCACGGAGACCTCGGTTCCCATGCCAACGACCCCGACGACCACCGCTTTGCCGCCGCGCTTCACGGAGAGGAAACACTGATTGATGACGGCCGGCGACCCGATGACCTCGAACGCGTAGTCGACGCCGAGACCGCCAGTCAGGGCGCGAATCGCCTCGGGCACGTCGCCCGCATCAGCGGCATTGATGATGTCGGTGGCACCGAAGGTTTTGGCAAGTTCGAGCTTCTGCGGCGAGAGATCCACCGCGATGACACGCGAGGCGCCGCAGAGGATCGCGCCCTGCACGACGTTCAGGCCGACACCGCCGCAACCAAAGACGGCAACCGTCTCGCCCGGCCGGACTTTGGCGGTGTTCATGACTGCACCAACCCCTGTGGTCACACCGCACCCCACGAGACAGGCGCGATCGAGCGGAACATCGTCGGGAATCTTGATGGCGGAGGTCGCACGCACGACGGTCCGCTCCGCGAACGAGGCCACACCGGCCATACGCATGATGTCCGTGCCGTTCTTCTTGAAGGTGAACTCTTCGCCGGTCATGGCAGCCTGCATACCGACGTCGCAGAGGTGCGTCGTACCCGCGTTGCAGTAGGCACAGTTGCCGCAGTTCGCGACCCACGCAAGAATGACGTGGTCGCCGGGCTTGAGATCGTCGACGCCCTTCCCAACCTCTTCCACAACACCGGCGCCCTCGTGCCCGAGAACCACCGGGGGCGGAAACGGCAGCTTCGCCTGCATCACCGACAGGTCGGAATGGCACACGCCGCTCGCCGCGACCTTGACGAGAATCTCGCCCTCGCGTGGAGGGTTTACGTCAACGTCCTCGATCTTGAGCGGCTGATTGAAGTCGTACAGTACGGCGGCTTTGGCCATGATGTGTCTCCTTAGATTTCGCGGGGGTGTAGTGGGCGTTTCATAACATGGGCCCCCCGCCTATGACGAACAGTCGAGTCGGACCGTGTGGACCTGTCACGACAGCAGCGCTGCCAGCTCCCGCCACTCGGTCCGCGGCAGCTTCTGCGGGTCGGCGGTCAACGCCTGCAGGCAGACGTGATCCGCCCCCGCATCGTGATGGGCGCGCACCCGCGCCGCGATTGCGGCCAGATCGCCCCAGACGACGATGGCATCGACGAGCCGATCGCTCCCACCATCGGCGACGTCGGCCTCGGCGAAGCCGAGTGTCAGCAGATTCCGAACGTAGTTTGGTAGCGTCAGGTACATGGCCATGTTCTCGCGCGCGATGGCGCGGGCCTTGTCCGGATCGGTTTCGAGCACGACCATTTGCTCCGGTGCCAGCAACTTACCGGGGCCAAGCGCCTGGCGCGCTCGCTCCGTATGCTCGGGTGTCACGAAGTAGGGATGGGATCCGTGAGAGCGCTCGGCGGCGAGCGCCAGCATCTTCGGATGTAGCGCCGCCAGCACGCGCACCGTTTCGGTCGTTGGGGCGGGTGCGACGTAGGCAGCCGCGTCCATCGCGTCGAGATACTTCCGCATATAGGTGAGCGGACGCTTGTAGTCGTGACCGCGCACCGCCTCGACCATCGGTGCGTGACTGACACCGAGACCGAGCACGAAACGATCGGGAAAAGCCTCGGTCAGCGTACGTTGCGCGTTGGCCATGGTCATGGCGTCCCGCGCCCACACATTCGCGATGCCGGTGGCGACGATGAGGCGCTCGCTCGCTCCGAGCAGGAGCGCCGAGTGCGTGAAGGCCTCGCGACCGAGCGCCTCTGGAATCCAGAGCGTGGGAAAGCCGAGCGCCTCGATCTCTCCGGCCGCGTCTCGCATCTCGGCCGCCGACACAGTCTCGAAAAAACTCCAGAGGCCGATCTTACCCAGATCCATCGTCATCCCATCGTCGGATCGCTAAGAAGCATGCCGCCGTCGATCGTCACGATTTGCCCCGTCACCAGATCAGGTCCAGCGATGAGCGCCAGCACCGCCTCCGCCACGTCTTCGGGATCGCACACCCTCTTGAGCGGCGCCCGTGTCTCAAGATGCGTCTTCACCATGTCGTAAGCGTCCCCGAGGCCACCCTTCAACCACCGCCCAGTGATGAAGCCGGGCGCGATCGCGTTCACACGGATCTTCGGGGCAAGCGCACGTGCCAACGTCAGCGTCAGGTTGTTGAGCGCGGCCTTGGACGCACAGTACGGAATCGAGCTCCCGATGCCGACGATGCCGGCGATACTCGACACGCTGACGATCTCTCCTTCGCCCGCGGCGTCCATCGCTGGCTGAGCGGCCCGCGCACACTGGAATGGGCCCTTCAAATTGACCGCCAGAATCTGATCCCAGGCGTCGTCGTCGACACCTTCGAGATCTCGGTGGCCGATGAATCGTGTGACGCCGGCACTGTTGACGAGCACCTGCAGGCCGCCGAGTTCGCGCACCGCCGTTGTCATGAGCGAGCGACATGCGCTGTCGTCGGCAACGTCCGCCTGGACCGCGAGCCCACGAACCCCGAGCTTCGACACGGCCGCTGCCGTTTCCTCGGCGCCGTCCTTCGATCGGCTGTAGTTGACGACGACCGAGCAGCCGCGCCGCGCGAGCGCGATCGCCGTCGCGCGACCAACCCCGGTACCACCGCCGGTAACAACCGCGGCCTTGCCTGCAAGCTCCATGGCTCCCCCTGGCCCCTCCCCGGGGCCGGAGCACCTTAGCGGCGGGCCGACCGCGAATCCAGGAGCCTCCGTGGAGCCTAGAAGCTCTCCTTCCAGGCCACCATGTTGGTCTTGCCGTTCACCCGCTGGAGGAGCGCCTCGATCACCCGGCGAGCGTTGGCGGGCCCGTTGGCGGTCGAGACGACGCGCAACGTAGGCGGACTGCTGCCGACCAACGCACTCGCCGCCACCGCATACGTCCCGCTCCCGAAAGCCACCGGCGCGACCAACTCGCTGTCGCCCTCGGCGAAAGCGGATGCGAAGGCGGCGCCGTCGTCGCACAAGCTCCAGGCGTGATCGATGCCGGCCTCGGCGATGTACAAGGTCTGCGTCCCGGTCACGAAGTTTCCGGTGATCTGGAGATCGGTACGGCTAAGCATCAGGCCGCTGCTTCCCAACGCGACCAGGAGAGTCGCCCCCATCAGCACGGTCACGAGGACGAAGCCACGCTCGGCGCTTCGAGCATCAGGGTTACCCCTCACGGCTACCCCTTGCCGCTCTTGCTCGAGCCCGACCCGCTACTGCCCGAATCGCTCTTGCCCGAGCCCGACCCACTACTACCAGAATCGCTCTTGCCCGAGCTCGACCCGCTACCGCTCTTGCCCGACCCGGAGCCGGACCCACTGCTGCTCGAACCGCCCGAACTGCCGCTGTCGTCGTCTTCCTCTTCGCATTCGAACCCGGAGTTCCGGACCAGCGCTTCAGCCTCCAGCCCCGACACGATATCGGCCGCCCCATCGGGCCGAGGGTTCGCCTGAACTACCCGCACGTCGACAGCAACCGAGCGGATATCCGCGAGCGTCCCCGTCTCCGCCCCGTTTCCATCGAGATACCGGAAGATGTTGGACGACGAAACGTGTGCCATGACCGGCACCGCCGAATCGCCGGCCTCGCCGACAACCGTTCGTCGAATCTCCTGCGAGCCTCCGTCGTACGCGTACGTGATGTCCTCTCCCGCGCCGATCGCGCCGTCCTCGTCCCAATCGATCTGTATCCGGATGCGATCGGTCTGCGCCGCGATGACCGGCGCGATCTCGTTCGGACACGGCCCGCTATAGCCCGCCATGCGAATCTCGCGCAGCATCACGTCGAGGGTCGCCCGCGTCGCCGATTGCGCCTCGACGCGGGCTTCCTGCTCCCGCATCGCGAACATCTGCGTGCGCTGAAAACCACTCAGGGCCATCAAGATCAGCATCGCCAATCCCGCCACGACCAGAAACTCCATCAGTGTGAACCCACGCTGGCCGATCCTACCTCGGCATCGACGACGCGCGTTCGATGGCCGCCACGAGAGCCGCGCACGCGCGCGCGAAGGGCCCAAGGATCGTGCGCTCACACCGGCTCCTCCCGCACGAGAGTGCTCATCGCCACCTGCCGCCCCTGGTAGTCCGACCACGTAACGACAACTTGAACACGGCGCGTACCGACGGGGACGTTGCCGTCATCGTCGTTCGTCGCGACGGTCCATGTGCGTGTGAACTGCCAGCTCGGATGCTCGGGCATCGAGATGGTATCGATGCCACCGGCCAGCGTCGCTGGATCCAGCGCGCGCAACTCCTCGATCTTGTCAGCGGCGACCGTAGCTCCAATGGTCGTGTTGTGGCTCATCTTGTTCGCCCGCTGAATCCCAACCGTCGAGTGGCCGATACCGAGCGCTGCGATCGCCAGCAAGCCCACAGCCATGGCCGTCTCCATCAGGGTGGCGCCACGCTGATTCAACAGGGCGCTCACTCGGCGACATCCCCCACACTCACTTGACCACCGAACGTCACGGTCACCGCCTTCGTGCTACCGTAGCCGTTCGCCACGATGATACTGACGAGCGCATCTGTATCGACCCATCCGCTGGGTCGAAAAGTCACGTCGGGATCCGGATCGATGGAAAGGCTCACTCCGCTGGGCAAGAGACCGGGGGCACCCTGCGCTTCGTACGTGCCATCCACGTCCTTCTCGAGTTGGTACTGCGCCCCCGAATACGCGATGCGGTAGCGTCGGTTCTCCGCAACCGCCCGCATGCGCGCGCGACTCAGATCGGCCGCGACCTGGCGAGCCGCACCGTGCAGCTCGAACACCGCGAGCTGCTCACGCATGACAGGTACCGCGATCGACGCGAGCGTCAACATCCCCGCAACGGTCACGATCATCTCCACAGCGCTAAAGCCGCCACGATCGGTGGCGCACCTCCGCATTCCCCTCTCGCCCCTCATCACAGTCCCTTCCGACCATGATCCGGGAAGCGCGTGCTCTTGAGAAGCTGCGAAGGCACACGGACGCACATCTCGCATGACATCGCGCATGAGCCTCGAGGCGTCGCGACGCCGCGCGTGACGGCCGCGCGTCTACACGACGCTCGCGACAAAGATCGCGGCGATCGCCATTGGTGCGACGAGCCGGACGAGCCAGAGCCAGACGCGGTAGGTCGGACCGTCCACGAGGCCGAGCTCCTCGGCCGTGGCGTAGCGCGACACCCGCCATCCGGCGAACAACGCGATCAGCATCCCCCCGAGCGTTACGAGCACGTTGGTCGTCGCGAAGTCGATGAGACCGAAGATCGTCACCCCGAACGGACGCACCTCCGACCAGACGTTGAAGGAGAACACCGTCGCGAGACCGATCACCCACGCGACGATGCCGCCCGCAATCGCCGCCGGAACCCGACGCACCCCATGTTGCTCCTCGGCCCACACGACGGCGCCCTCGAACAAAGCAATGGACGAGGTCAATGCCGCGCAGACGAGCAGCACGAAGAAGATCGTGCCGAATACAGCCCCGGCGGGCATGGCGCCGAACGCCAGGGGCAGGGTCACGAACAACAGACCAGGCCCCTCGGCCGGATCGAGACCATGCGCGAACACGATCGGAAAGATCGCGCAGCCCGCGAGGAGCGATACCAGCGTGTCCGCCCCAGCGACCAAGAACGCGACGCGTGGAATGCTAGTATCACGCGGCAGGTAGGCGCCGTAGGTCATCATGATGGCCATGGCGACGCCGATCGAGAAGAACGCCTGCCCGATCGCGAGCAAAACGACACCGCCGTCGAGGCGCGAGAAATCCGGACGCAACAGGAACTGGAGGCCGGCGACGAGCGAGCCCTCGACGGCCGCATACCCAACGAGCAGGAGGAGCATCACGAACAGCGCCGGCATGAGCACGATCACGGCACGCTCGATCCCGGCGCGGACACCACGCGCCACGATCCAGACGGTGAGCACCATGAAAACCGCGTGCCAGGCTGCCAAACGCACCGGATCGGCGAGCAGATCATCAAAGGCGGCCTGAAGCTCGGGAGCGGTCGCCCCGGCAAAGGCCCCTGCCAGCGCGCGCGGCACGTAGGCCATCGCCCATCCCGCGATCACGCTGTAGTAGGTGAGAATCAGGTATCCTGCCGCGACACCCATCCCGCCGACGACGGCCCAACGCGGGCCCGCGCCCTCAGCGATCGCAAGCGTCCGCATCGTGGCCACCGGATTCCGGCCGGCCCGCCGTCCGAGCAGAAGCTCGGCGGTCAGAATCGGCACCGCAACGACGACGACACACACGAGGTAGACGAGCACAAAAGCGCCCCCCCCGTTCATGCCGGCCATGTACGGGAACTTCCAGATGTTCCCCAGACCGACCGCCGCGCCGACCGCGGCCATGATGAAGGTCCACTGTGAAGACCACGTCTCGTGCCGCATCACGGCCTGCCCAGATCAGCCGCGGGGTCGCATGCCCGCACTGCGGTACACGGCATCGATCACCCGCATGTTCGCCACCGAGTCACTCGGCGGCGTCAACGTCGGCGTACCGCGCAACACGGCCGCGGCGAACGCGCGCAGCTGAAACAGATACGTGGGATCACGGGTCACGCGCTCGACGGTCTTCCCGCGCTCGGTGCGCAACGTCAGGCGATGATAGAACTGAGGTGCGACCGGATTGAACACCCGCAGTTCACCACGCTCACCCCTGACGTGCGCAGCCATCTTCAGCAACGTCGACGACAACAACGAACACGTCGTTCGCCCCGTGTGCCCCGACGGAAACCGGAACTCCGCCTGCGTCCACCGGTCGACCTCGGGCGACGACAAACGCGCCACGGCCCGCGTCACCTCGGGCTCCTCTCGTCCGAACGTCCGCAGCATGTGCGTCGTGTACGAGCCGACGTCCATCATGGCGCCGCCGGCGAGCTCCAGACGATAGCGAATGTCCCCGGGCAGAATCAGCGGAACGCACATCCACGTCTCGACATGCTCGATCCGTCCCAGCTCACCACCGTCGATGATCTCGATCATTCGATGCGCCAACGGATGGTACCGATAGTGGAACGCCTCCATGACCACCTTGCCCGAGCTTCCGGCCGCGTCGGCCACCTGCTCAGCCTCCGCCGCGTTGCTCGTGAACGGTTTCTCGCACAGTACGTGCTTCCCCGCCTCGAGTGCCCGCAGGGTCCAGTGACAGTGGAGGCTGTTCGGGAGCGGGTTGTAGATCGCATCGATCTCCGGGTCGGCGAGCATCGCGTCGTAGCTCACATGCGTCTTCGGAATGCCGTGCTTGGCCGCGAAGGCTCTCGCGCGCTCGGGATCACGGGCCGCCACCGCCTGCACGATGACCTCGGGCACTTGCTTGGCGGGCGTCATCATCGCCATCGGCGCGATGCGCGCCGCTCCGAGCACTCCGATCCGCACTTGCTCCATCTGCACCCCCCTCGACGTGGTGAGACGTCTTGTACTGCGAGCCCACGATGCAGCTCAACCTCGACGCGCGCCCCTGGCCACGTCCGCCGTGCTGCGATAGGTCCAGGCCCACGGCGCGCACGGCGCCGAACACCACGAGGGATTCACGGGAGGGATTCGATGGGACGACGTTTGCAGGACAAAGTGGCCCTCGTCACCGCCGCAGGGCAAGGCATCGGACGGGCCTGCGCGCTCCGCTTCGCCGAGGAGGGCGCACAGGTCATCGTCAACGACATTCGCGGCGACGCCGCGGCCTCGGTGGCGGCCGAGATCACCGCCGCCGGGGGACGGGCAACCTCCGTCACCGCCGACGCGGCCAATGCCGATCAGGTCAACACCATGATCAACGAGGCCGCCACGACGTTCGGCGGCTTGCACGTCCTCATGAACAACGCCGCCGCACCGCTCATCGCCACCATCGAGACCGTCACCGACGAAATGTGGCGTACAGTCTTCGCCGCGACGCTCGACTCGGCGCTGTTCAGCATGCGCGCCGCGATCCCCATCATGGTGAAGCAGGGAGGCGGCTCCATCATCAATACCGCGTCGGCGGCGGGCTTCGGTGGCGTCCCCGTCCTCGGAGCCTATGGCGCCGCAAAGGCGGCCCTGATCAATCTCACCAAAACGGTTGCCGTCGAGAATGCCGGGCAGGGCATTCGTGCCAACGCCATCTGCCCCGGCTCGATCGGAACGCCCCCGTTCATGGAATTCGTCAAGATGGTCCCCGGCGGCATAAAGTTCTTCGAGCGCCAAATTCCGATGCGGCGTATCGGCCAGCCCGAAGAGATCGCCCAGGTCGCTCTCTTCCTGGCATCGGACGAGTCGTCGTACGTGACCGCCTCGGTCATCGCTGCCGACGGCGGCGTCCTCGGCTCACTCGGCCCGCCGCCGCAGGATTAGCCCACCGGTCGAACGGCGCGAGTCTCTGATGAACGGAATCGGCACCTTCGACACGCTCGCGGAGATCGCCATCGCCATCACCGGCTTCTCCGGAGTCGTGGCAGTCCTCGGGCGGCGCGGCGCCCCGTGGTCGCCCGGC
This sequence comes from Deltaproteobacteria bacterium, assembly GCA_029262315.1. Taxonomy (GTDB): domain Bacteria; phylum Desulfobacterota; class Binatia; order UTPRO1; family UTPRO1; genus JAJCZP01. The sequence goes on from JAJCZP010000237.1 coordinate 12,035, forward strand.
GACCTGCTCAACCTCAAGGCTCTCATCTTCTGGAGTCTTGGTGTGGTCTTCCTTGCACTCGTGCCTGGCTTCTTCGCCCTGGTCGACTACCAGGGCGCGCACCAGTGGAGGATCTCACACGCGATCTTGGCGCTGTTTCATATCACCCACTTCGTCTGGTTCACGCGAAACGTCCGCGCGCTTCCGACAGAGGAACGGCATGCCGTTCCTCTGTTCTCCAACCGCGGGATCGGAGGAGTGGCGCTGCTGATTTGCCTGTCCGAGCTGGCCGTCGTCGCTGGTTTTCTCGGTGGCATCGCCCCAGCGCTCTACCTCGTGGCACTGAGCTGGTTCCTGTTCATCGCGCTCCTCTGTTTTGTGGCACTGTTCCTTCCACAGCCAGAAATCCACCGGGGCGATGCCTCAGACGAAGCGGGACGGTAGGCGGTTACGGCGAGGTGACGAGCGCCCCGCGGCAGTCGGCGCCGACCGATCGGCCGGAGGACTGGACCCTCGCAGTCCATGAACGCCCCGAACGGCGGTGCGCGCGCCGAATCGCGACTTGAAGGGACGCCAACGTTCGGATACCGATAGAGGTTCCACAATTTCCACCTCACGAGTACTCGCAAGGAGCCCCCCATGCCGGAGAAGGACGACAAAGACGCCAAGAATTTCCACCTCGATGTCCCGACACCGAACGAGCCCTTCTTTCTGCGCGGTTCCAACTCTCTCGACTGGGGTCTGAAGAACCGACTGGCCAAGATCTTCAATCCGGAGTCCGGCCGCACGGTGATGCTGGCCATCGACCACGGCTACTTTCAGGGACCGACCACCGGGCTCGAGCGCGTCGACGTGAACATCGTTCCGCTCCTACCCTACTCCGACACCTTGATGTGCACGCGCGGCATCCTGCGTTCGACGATTCCCCCGAGTTACGGCAAGGGCGTCGTCCTGCGCATGAGTGGCGGTCCGAGCATCCTCAAGGAGCTGTCGAACGAGCGACTCGCGGTCGACATCGAAGACGCGGTCCGGTTGAACGTTGCGGCGATGGCGGTACAGGTCTTCGTCGGTGGCGAGTACGAAACGCAATCGGTTCACAACATGACCCGCCTCGTCGACGCCGGCCTAAAGCACGGCATCGCGACGCTTGCCGTCACCGCGGTCGGGCGTGACATGGTGCGCGATGCCAAGTACATGCGACTCGCCTGCCGGATGTGTGCCGAACTCGGCGCGACGTACGTGAAAACCTATTACTGCGACGATTTCGACACCGTGGCGGCATCGTGTCCGGTGCCCATCGTCATCGCCGGCGGCAAGAAGCTCGAGGAGCGCGAAGCACTGACCATGGCACACAACGCGATCCAGTCAGGCGCGCTCGGTGTCGACATGGGCCGTAATATCTTCCAGTCGGAGAACCCGCAGGCGATGATCCAGGCCGTGCGCAAGGTCGTCCACGAGGGTGAGCAGCCCGATCGCGCGTACGACTACTTTCTGACGCTCAAGAACGAGAAGAAGTCCGCCTAACCCGGCGACGAGCCCCCTCATGGCATCGTTCCCTGCCCTCCAGATGTTGCGGCAGGCCGCCCCGACGATCAGCGTCGGCATGCTGACGGCCGACCTGGCACACCTCGGCGACGAGCTTGCGCTGCTTGAGCGCACGGGGGTGCAACTCGTGCACTACGACGTGATGGACGGCCGCTTCTGCCCGATGCTCACGGTCGGCGCGCCAATCGTGGCCGCGGTCAATACTCCGCTCTTGAAAGACGTGCACCTCATGATCGAGGAGCCACTCGACCGCCTGCCCGAATTTGTCAAAGCCGGTGCGGACATCATCACGATCCACGCAGAATCGACCCGCCATCCGCACCGGGCGCTGCAAGCGCTCGCCACGATGAGCAACGCCAATGATCCGGATCGAGGCCTGGTCCGGGGCGTGGCGCTGAATCCCGGAACGCCGATCGACGCCCTGGATCCGCTTCTAGCAGACTGCGAGCTGGTGCTGCTGTTGGCGGTCAATCCTGGCTGGGGCGGACAGTCCTTCATCGAACACACCGCTGCGCGACTCGCGCAGGTGCGGGAGCGCATCACGCACACCGGCCGTGACATCATCCTCGGCGTCGATGGCGGCGTGAAGCGGGACAACCTGGCGCGCATCGCGGCCATGGGCCCCGACGTCATCGTCACGGGTAGTGCCGTTTTCGACGGCAAACAGCCCGAGGCCAACGCCCACGCAATGCTAGACACGCTCCGTGGACCCACGACGCCATGAAAAGCTCTTGGTCAGATGAGGACGCCGCCGCGTGCGCGCGGCTGTACGCGCCCACCTGGGGCGATGATCTGGCGGTTCGGGTCTACAGCAGCCGACTGCTCGGACGCGAGCCGACATTGGTCCTGCACGGGGGGGGCAACGCGTCGGTCAAGTGCACGCACACGACGGTACTTGGCCAAACGGTACCGGCGCTCCGCGTGAAGGCGTCGGGACATGATCTCGGCTCCATCGAACCGAACGGCCTCCCGAGTCTCGAACTCGCGCACCTGCTCCCACTGCGGGCGCTCGATCGCCTGTCGGAAGCGGCGATGCTGAACGAGTTCCGCCGGGGACTCTTCGAACACGACGCGCCCACACCCTCGATCGAAACCTTGATGCATGCGTTCATCGCGCGTCGCTACCTCGATCATACCCATGCCGACGCGATCCTCGCCCTCACGAATCAGCCCGACGGCACGGCACAGGTGCGGGACGCCCTCGGTGACGATGTCATCGTGCTCGACTACGTCATGGCGGGATTCGATCTCGCCAAGGCTGCCGCCGACGCATACGACGCCAATCCGAACGCACGTGCGATGGTCCTCGCACGCCATGGCGTGCTCACCTGGGGCGATACCGCACGCGAATCGTATGAGGCTATGATCACCGCGGTCACCCGCGCGGAAGAGTACCTCGCGCGACGTGCGCGCCCCGCGCCAACACCGAGCTCACCGGCAATAGCGATCGCTCAAGAACGACTTGCGCGTACTGCTCCGATCGTCCGGGGTCTCCTCGCCGAGCGCATCGACCACGGCGACCGCCCGTACCGCCGCATGGTCGTCCGCGCACTAGTCGATGAGCCGACGCTCGCGTTCCTGGCACGCCCCGACGCCAAAGCACTGGCCCTGACCCCACCCTTGACGGCCGATCATCTCATCCGGACCAAGCAGCTCCCGCTCTGGCTCGACGCGCCCCCCTACGACGATGCCGACGCGCTGCGTGCTGCGCTGACCGCAGCCGTCGACGCCTATGTCGCGCAGTATCGCGCCTACGTCGACCGGCACGTCACCGAGACCAGCCCGCCGGCACTCGACCCGCTGCCGCGCATCGTGTTGCTGCCGGGCCTCGGCGCGCTCTGCGCTGGCGAAACGGCGGCCGCCGCCGATGTCGCGCGCGACATCACGGCACATGCACTCTCGGTGAAGGCGCTGATCGCCTCTACGAACGCGTCCTACGAAGGGCTCGGCGAGGACGAGATCTTCGAGATGGAGTACTACTCGATGCAGCACGCGAAGCTTGCGGGCGAGGTCGATGCACCGCTTGCGCGCACCATCGCCATGGTCACCGGAGCGGCGGGAGCCATCGGCTCGGGGATCGTGCGTGAGCTTCTGAACGCGGGATGCCACGTGGCCGCCACCGATCTCCCGGGCGAACGCTTGGACAAGCTCGTGGCCGAGCTACAGTGCACCTTCGGTCCACGGATCATCGCGGTCCCGCTCGACGTATGCGATCCCACGTCAGTCGCCGCCGGTTTCGATGCCATCGCCCAGGCGTGGGGTGGCATTGATCTCGCCGTCGTGAACGCAGGCGCGGCACACGTCTCGACGCTGGCGACGATGGACCTCGAAGCGTTCCAGAAGCTCGAGCGCGTGAACGTCGAGGGAACGCTGCTCATTCTCCGCGAGGCCGCCCGCCGCTTCGCGCTTCAGGGAACTGGCGGCGACATTGTCATGATCTCGACCAAAAACGTGTTCGCGCCCGGTGCACAATTCGGGGCCTATAGCGCGACCAAAGCGGCCGCGCACCAGCTCGCGCGCATCGCGAGCCTGGAGCTCGCCGGCGCCGATGTGCGCGTCAACATGGTTGCGCCCGACGCAGTGTTTTCCTCTGGCGAGCGCAAGTCGGGACTCTGGCAGGAAGTCGGCCCTGATCGCATGCGCGCACGCGGCCTCGACGAACAGGGTCTCGAGGATTACTACCGCGACCGCAATCTGCTGAAGACTCGGATCACCGCCGAACACGTTGCCCGTGCGGTCATCTTCCTCGCCACGCGCCAGACGCCCACCACGGGTGCGACGATTCCTGTGGATGGGGGCCTCCCCGACGCAACGCCCCGTTGATCCAATCGCCGCCCCCGGCCCGCTAGGGACGCGCGAGTAGATAAAGCCGCGCTTCCCCATACGGCCACAACGTCCGGTACGGGTAGGAACGTACGACCTGCCGGTCCCCCAGTCGAGGTGTCAGCAGCAACTCGCGATCCGGCCCCGAGACACGCGCCATACCGGCGTCGAACTCGATCGACGGGGTGAGCGACACGACATAGTCGGCGTCCAACGTCCGTATCAGGCGGCGTACCCACCAGGGATCTTCGGGCGTTGCCCGCCCAGCGCCCTCCCGTTGCCCCTCGAACACGTACCAGCCATCGAACGCGTACCCGGCGTCGACTTTCCGTGGGCTGACGCCCGATCCGACTACCTCCTCGCCGACCCGGAACGCGGTGCGAGCGATTGCGTGAATGTCGTGCGTACCCGCCACGGAGGCGAACGCCAGCGGCGCCAGCAGCACACCGAAAATCGACACCCGTACAACCGCAACGTCGCGCACCAACACGCAGTACAAGAGGATCGCCGACGGGACGAGCATGAGAAGGTGGCGGTCGAAAATGATCGGCCAGGTCACGACGCCGTACGCTATTTGCCCGACAACGAACGTCAGGAGGAGCCATCGCCCACGCCGCCCGGGCTCCCGCAACACGTTCGGCAACTGCAACGCGCTCGCTGCAAGAGCAAGCGCCGATAGCAGCCCCAGGCCGCCGAGTACCGATGCGGTACCCAGCGGCCACAACACCGGACGATTCCCGAGAATGAACTCGTTTGGACGCATGTAGCCGAACGGCGTCACTTTGTTGCGGAGGTACGGGAACACTTCGCCCGCGTACAGACCAAGCACCAAGAGCGCCACGCCGCCAAGGACACCGAGGACCAGGAGCAGCGCACGCTGTCGTCTCCCCAGGGAGGTCGCTGTCGGCAACACGCCGAGGGTCAGCGGCAACGCGAACAGGCCAACATAGATGGGGATCACGAAGAGAGCGCGCGCGACCTCGGACGCGACCGGGTGCGTCACCCACGTCCACACCGCGGACTGCAGGTCGATATACGCCCGGGTGGGGCCATGCACCGTGTGATACCACCAGGTGAAGATCGCGATCGTCACGGCAACCGGGCCGAACGCTGCCAGCAAGAATCGTGGACTCGCAAGTCGCCGACGATCGGACACGAGCAGCGAAGCGACGACCGCGAGGGCAACCATCGCGCCACTCTGCCGCACCAGGAAAGCCAGCCCTGCGCACGTGGAGGCGAGCAGCAAGGTGCCGGTGGTCGATCGAGACGTCCCGTCGAGCGCACGCGCGTACAACCACAGCGCGAGCAGAGCCCACATGATCGCCGGAACGTCCGTCGTGAACTGAAAAGCATGAAAGAAATGCAGGGGATCGAACACGAGCGCCGCCATCGCCAAACCTGCGAGGCGCGCCGGGACCGCGAAGTGGCGGAGAAGCGCAAGGAACACCCCACACTCGATCACGAAGGCCGCAACGACCGACAGCTTCGTTACCGTGAACGAAAACCCGAAGACGCTCGTAAACAACCACCCCCATGCCAGGTGGCCAACCAAGGACATCGGATTCCTCTGGAGACTCTCGAGGCGCCCTTCATACTGGAGAGGCTCGCGCGCGCGCACGTAGGCCCAATCATCGTCGATCGCATACTCGCCAAGCGGAAACACCACGGCGAAGCTCGCGGCGATGACGAGCAGGGTCACGACGGCGACGACGCCGTATCCACGCGTATCGGTCGTCAATGACGCCCGTGTCCCATCATCGGTCACTCGGAAACTTCCCCCCACGCCTTCCACGCCGTCGCTGTCAAAATGATCGCGCCGCCCATCAGCGCCAACCGTCCGGGCGCCTCGGCGTGAATCCCCCACGCCCAGACCGCGTTCAGGACTGGCTCAACGAGCAACAAAAGCGACGCATCGAGCGCGCGCACCCCGGCGACACCACGACTCAGGAAAAGATACGCCAATCCGATCTGGCAGGTGCCGAGATACACGACGAGCATCCAGTCGCTCGGGGCCGCCGTGCCCACCGGCAGCGCCCCGGGCAAGCAGACGACGCACGCCAGAAGGTTGCCGATCAGCAACGCCGCGCCCTGACCTCCTGCGCCCGGACCGGCCGCGAGCCAGCGTAGCCCGAGAATCGTCAGCGCCCACGTCAGCCCACTGCACGCCGCCAGCACATCGCCTCGCAAGGGATCGGGAGCGGTCGGCACGCCCGAAGACGTCTCCAAGAAGAACAGCGTCATACCGATGGCGAGCAGGAGCATGAATCCCAGGTCACGCGGGCGGAAGCGTTCGGCGACGAGCCACGGCGCCAGGAACATGATGTACAACGGCGCGCTCGACTGCAGGAATATGGTGTTCGCGGCCGTGGTGAGCTTGTTGGCGAACACGTACAACACCATGGTCGCGGCATACGCCCCGCCGACGGCAATGGCCCGCCGGTCCCACCCCCGACGCGCCCCGGGAAGCAACAGCGCCAGCGTCACGGCGGCGATCCCAGACCGAAAGCTGGCCACCTGCAAGCTCGACAGACCGCACGCCTTGATCGCAGCGCCCCCTGTGGAGAACAGCACGGCGGCAAGCAGAACCTCGAAGCGAGCCGACAACTAGATTCTGCCCCTGTGCATGCAGCGCGACGCGCCGCCTGCGCGCGAGGGGTGCCACCGCACGTCGGACCATGACGCGCGTGCGGCGGCGTGCGGCCGACAGGCGGCAACCGTCGATCCACATCGCCCCTCGAGACGAAGGTGCGGGTGCCTAGCTAGTCGCGACGGCGTCGGCGACGAGATCTCCCACTTGCGACGTCGTGTATCCCATCTTCCCCGCTTGCATCGACGCGAGCTTGGAGGACAAGACGTACTCAATCGCGGTGTCGAGCCGAGCCGCGGCATCAGCTTCTCCGAGATGCACCAGCATCATCTGGCAAGCGGCAATCGCCGCCATCGGATTGATGACACCCTGGCCGGTGTACTTCGGCGCCGAGCCTCCGATCGGTTCGAACATCGAGACCGTTTCGGGATTGATGTTACCGCCAGCCGCGATCCCCATACCGCCCTGAATCATCGCACCGAGATCCGTGATGATGTCCCCGAACATGTTGTCGGTTACGATCACGTCGAACCACTCAGGATTCTTCACCATCCACATGCAGGTCGCGTCGACGTGCGCGTAGTCGCGCTTGATGTCGCTGTAGTCGGCGGCGCCGATCTCGTGGAAGGCGCGCTCCCAGAGATCGAAGGCATAGGTCAAGACGTTCGTCTTGCCACACAGAGTGAGCGTCTTCTCGCGATCGCGCTTGCGCGTATAGTCGAATGCGTAGCGGAGGCAACGCTCGACGCCCTTCCGCGTATTGATCGACTCCTGGACGGCGACCTCATCCGGAGTCCCGTACTTCAGCGAACCGCCGGCGCCCGCGTACAGGCCCTCGGTGTTCTCGCGCACCACCACAAAGTCGATGTGCTCGGGGCCCTTGTCCCGCAGGGGCGTCTCGACTCCAGGATAGAGTTTAACCGGACGCAAGTTGATGTAGAGATCGAGTTCGAAGCGCGTCCGAAGCAGGATCCCCTTCTCGAGAATCCCCGGCTTCACGTCGGGATGACCGATGGCGCCGAGCAGAATGGCGTCGAACTGCCGCAACTCCTCGACCGCAGTGTCGGGAAGCACCTCGCCGGTCTTCAGGTAGCGATCGCCACCGAAGTCGAAGGGCGTCGTCTCGTAGGTGAACCCGTAGCGCTTCGCCGCCGCGTCCAAGACCTTGACCGCCTCCTGCACTACTTCCGGACCGGTCCCGTCGCCCCCAATGACTGCAATTTTGTGCAAGAAAGCCTCCCCTGGTGAGATGCGCGGATCTTAGCGAATCGTGGCAACGGAACAACCGTCGCCCACCAGCGGGGCCAATCAGCCCGGCGCGGGCGCGAGGATCGCCAGGACGAGCAACCGATCCGCGCCGGTATTACGAATGCCGTGCGGGACGCCGGCCGGGGCGATCAACATCATGCCCGCCTCCATGACATGCGTTTCCTGCTCGAGGAGAAACGTTCCGCGACCACTCAGCACGTGGTAGACTTTGTCCATATCCGCGTGTGCGTGGAGGGCGTGCTCTTGTCCGGACTCGAAGGCGTTCAGCCCGACCAGCACGCGATCGGATTGAAACAGCGTCGCCTTCCCCATCTTCTCCGCGGCGTACACCGCATGCTCTTCGGGGCGAATCGGCGTCGGGTGATCCATATCCGCGAGTATAGCCGGAACCACGCTCTGTGATAGGAGCGAGGACGCGCATGGCAGGCGATGATCACTCCGTCATTCGCGCGCGTCCGCCTCGCGGCTCGACCGACCACACCGCCCGACGCGACGATCCGGACGTCCGCGACGCACACCGACGAGACGCGGCACATTACCCCGGCGGCCACACGCCGGGCGTCTGCTTCCCGGAAACGGAGGCGGACGTCGCGGCCATCGTCCGCACCGCGGAGCGCCTATTGCCCATCGGTGCGCAGTCTTCTCTGACTGGCGGCGCAACACCCTTCGGTGACACCGTCCTCTCCACCGCGCGAATGGATCGAGTGCTCGAATGGACCACGACCGGGGTCCGCGTGGAACCCGGGCTCGTACTGGCTCGGCTCGACTCCACGCTCGCGGAACGCGGCCGATACTATCCCCCGATCCCGACCTACGATGGCGCAACCGTTGGCGGCACGGTCGCCACCAACGCCGCCGGAGCCGCCACCTTCAAGTACGGCACGACCCGCGCCTGGGTGGAAGCGGCCACCATCGTCCTGGCCGACGGTGACGTCATCGACCTGCGCCGCGGCACCAATCGCGCGACCGCGGATGGCTCCTTCGCGATCGTCGGTACGAACGGCATCGCGCGCACGATCCACCTCCCGAAATATCAAACGCCCGACCTCGCTAAGATCTCAGCCGGCTATTTCGTCCGTCCCGACATGGATCCGCTCGATCTATTCATCGGCTCGGAGGGAACACTCGGGATCGTCACGGCGGTCGAGCTACGCGTGCTCGCCGTCCGGCCCGCATGGCTGGTTGGCCTCGTACCCGTCCCCGACGAGGATCAGGCGCTCACGCTCGTGTCCGCACTTCGCGACGCGGCCCGGCGCACATGGCACAGCGGCGACGAGGCCGGGGTCGATGTCGCCGCCGTGGAGTATCTCGATCGCCGCTGCCTCGAGTTACTTCGCGAGGACGCCACGCCGCAGCGACTCGGCGTGCAACTTCCGCGGAGTGCACAGGCTGCACTCCTGTTCCAAACCGAACTCCCTCCCGAAACGAGCAGCGAGGCAGCGGCGCACGCCCTCGGCTCTTTTGCCGATCCCGACCAGCAATCCCGTGTCGCGCGTCTGGCGAGGCTCCTCGACGTCCAGGGCGCACTCGCCGCGACCATCCCTGCCCTCCCCGGCGACGACGGGCGCAGACGCGCGCTCTTTGCCCTCCGTGAAGCCGTGCCGGAAGCGGTCAATCGGCGCCTCGGCGAGCGGCAGCGCACCGTGGACGCGTCGATCTCGAAATGCGCGAGTGACGTCATCGTCCCGTTCGAGCACCTTCGGGAGGCCCTGGTCACCTACCGAGAGATCTTCGACCGCCACGGACTCGACTACGCCGTCTGGGGACATGCCTCGGACGGCAATCTCCACCCCAACGCCCTCCCACGCTCTCGGCGCGACATGGACGAGGCACGGGAGGCGCAGCTCGAGATCGGCGAGGCCACGATCGCGCTCGGCGGGTGTCCGATGGCCGAGCACGGAACGGGCCGAAACACCGTCAAGAAAGCCCTACTGGAACGCTTCTACGGCCGCGCTGCCGTCGCCGCGATGCGGCGGGTGAAACATCTGCTCGATCCGACCGGAAAACTCGCGCCGGGCGTGTTGTTCGATGTCGATGCCACCCAGACCTAGGCGCCGTTCGATTCATCGTCCGACTCAGTCCCGAGGGTCGTCGCTCGCAGCCAGCGCCTCCATCTCCAGCTCATGCTTCACGCTCTCGTTCAACGCCTGATCCCCTTGAAATCCGCGCCGCGGCTGGTGCCCAATGACCCACGACGGCACGGCGTCGCGAAAGCCCAGACGCACCGCCTCGTCCGCGTCCGCAATGACGGCTACCGCCGTCGTCGGGTCTTGCATGCATGTTCCGAAAGCAACCGGATCGAGATCGAGCGCGTGCACCGGCGATACCTCGATCGCGGGCACCCTGGTACGCCATGCGATGTACTCCCATAGACGCCCCGCCCACGCGCTACAGTGCGCTTCGAGGGCGACCCTGAAGGCTGGCCAGGCGGTCGTCGGGAAATGGTGTCGAACGTCGACGTATATCCGGTCGCCCCAGGCGCCGCGGAGGCGCTCGGCCGCCGGCCAGCCCTCCGCGCAATCCCGGCACTGGAACCCCCCGAAGTAGGCAACACGCACGCGTCCTCCGGGCGCGCCACCCGGACCGCTCCCGCGCGCGGTCACCATCGGGGCGGGAGGTAGCTCGAGCGCACAGTCTCCAACCGTCTCCGCCTGAATCTCTTCGAGCAACGCCATCCGCGCCTGAACCTTCAGCTCGGCGGTCAGCGCGAAACGGGCGCGGGCAAGAGCCGCCGCGTCGATCTCGCCGTAGCGAACGCGGGCAGCCTCTTCGACCGCGGAGTCGGACACGCGCGGCGCACTATCCTCGACCTCGCGCATGAGCGCCTCGACCGTCAGGCCACGGGCTCCTGCCATACGGTGCAACACGAGCGGATTGGAATAGTCGATATCGAACTGACGACAGATCGACCTGATCGTATCGGCCCGCTGCCGATAGAGACGGAAGGCTGCGAACGCGTAGGTCTCGTGCCCGGTCACGATATGCCCAAGACACTGCGCCACGACTGACGGTAGCGCAGGCTCCTGCTCAAAGCGTACGGGACGTGCCGGCAACGCAAGCGTGTAGTCTCCATCGAGCAGGCGATCGGTCGCCGCCGCCACGGCGCGACGGTACGCGCGTACGTGGAGAAGGTGGGACACCTCCTGACGTCCAAGCCGGGGCGCCCCGGAACGCGGGGCATGCGCCCGCGAGTACGTTCGCACCGCCGCCGCGTTGGGGCGAGCTTCGGCCCATTTCGCAGCGCGCCAGGCGGCGATGTCGAGCCCGGCCTCGGCGGCCACCCTCACCGTCGCGTAGTCCGTGCAGACCGCGCGCGCCGCCTCGCGCATGATGGCATCCGCCCGCACCCAGGCCGCCTGAACGGCCCCATCGAGCGCGACATCGACCTCGCCAAGCGTGACCGGTTCACCGTTCAGCGTCCCGGCCACGTCCCGTACACCGTAGGCGAAGGTCGACGGCGGCTCCGTGGCCATCAGCGCAAGCACCACGGCGGCACCGATCATCCGCGAACTCATCGCCACCTGCCCCCGCTCTCGTCCATCCACCGTCGTCGACCCATGCGGCTCCTACCCAATGCGACGTCGCCCGGTCAACCGCGGTCGCCGCTCGCCAACCCCGCGGTCGCCGCTTGCGACACCCCCGAGACGTCCACTAAAGGAGACCGGGTACCACCCGCGACACGCTCCCACCGGAGGTAGTGACGACCCCGCACGACACCGCGTTCCCCGGACCCGTGAAGCCAGAGCACCGCCTGGACATCCGAGCCGTGCGCCGGCAGTTCCCGGCGCTCCGGCAGCTCGTCCATGGGCACCCGCTCGCGTACCTCGACAACGCCGCGACGACGCACAAGCCGATGCCCGTGCTGGACACGCTGGTACGCCACTACGAGCGGGACAACGCCAACGTACATCGGGGCCTCCATACACTCGGGGTGCGCGCCACCGAAGCGTACGAGCATGCCCGCACCCGCGTGGCACAGTTTCTCGGTGCGCGTGACGCGGGCGAGATCATCTTCACCCGCGGCACCACCGAAGCCATCAATCTCGTCGCTCAGAGCTACGGCAGGACGCATCTGCAACCTGGCGACGAGATAATCGTAACGGCGATGGAACACCACGCCAACCTGTTGCCCTGGCGGCGTCTCTGCACGGAGGTCGGCGCCACTCTGCGGGTCGTCCCGATCGACGACGACGGCGGGCTCCGGGTCGACGAGTACGCGCGTTTTCTCGGCGGTACGCCACGCCTGGTCGCGATCGCGCATGCGGCCAACGCCCTGGGCACGGTGAACCCGGTCGCCAAAATGACGCGCCTGGCGCACGCGGTCGGGGCGGTCGTCCTGGTCGACGGTGCGCTCGCGGCGGCCCACACTCCAGTCGATGTCGCGGCCCTCGACTGTGATTTCTACACCTGCTCCGCACACAAGCTCTACGGTCCGACCGGCATCGGCGCGCTCTACGGGAAGGCCGCGCTTCTCGCCGCCATGCCCCCGTGGCAAATGGGCGGTGATATGGTGCTGTCGGTCGACGATACCGCCGTCCGCTACGCTGAGCCGCCGCAACGGTTCGAAGCGGGCACGCCGCCAATCGCCGACGCGATCGCGTTCGCGAGCGCCTTGGATTGGCTCGCGGACCTCGGGCACGACCGGATCGTCGCCCACGAGCGCGCCCTCCTCGCGCACGCGACGGAGGCACTCGGCGCGGTCGAAGGCGTCCGCCTCGTCGGAACGACTCGAGAAAAGGTCGCGGTCGTCTCCTTCAACGTCGAGGGACTCCACGCGCACGACGTCGCAACCGTACTCGACGATGCGGGCGTTGCCGTCCGCGGCGGGGATCAGTGCGCACAACCATTGATGCACGCCCTCGGCCTCCCGGGTACCGTCCGCGCCTCCTTCGCCGCGTACAACACCGTGGACGAGATCGATCGTCTCGTCGATGCCGTGCGGCATGCGCGCACGCTTCTCGGCTGATGGCAGATTCGCGCACACTCTACCGCGAGATCCTCCTCGACCACGGCAAAGCACCGCGGAACCACGCACCACTCCCAGAGGTGACGCATGCCGCCACCGCGGACAACCCTGTCTGCGGTGATCGAATACTGGTCGAACTCACGGTCGAGAACGAACACGTGCGCGAGGCACGATTCACCATCAAAGGCTGCCTGATTGCTACCGCCTCCGCCTCATTGATGACGGAAGCCGTCAGCGGCCATCCTGTCGCACACGTCGAGCGACTGTGCGGCGAGGTCGAAGCGAGTTGTGATGGGACCTCCGCGCCCGATCTCGCGGCTCTCGGCGCCCTCAGCGCTCTCGCCGCGGTCCGCGATTACCCCGCCAGGCGCCGCTGCGCGACGCTGCCCTGGGCCGCCCTCCGGGAGGCACTGGGCCAGGAACAGGTTTGAAACCCCGATGGCTCCAAGGTAGGTAGGCCAGCATGGCTCAACTCAAGGCGGGAACACGACTGCGCAGTGCCGTCTGCGCCACCGAGGTCATCGTGACGGCCGCACCGGCCGACGACCTCGACGTGCGTTGCGGTGGTGCCCCGATGATCGGCGCCAAGGACACGCCTCCGGAGGGCGCTGCTCTCGACGAGCAGAGTTCCGGGGGCACGGCGCTCGGCAAGCGATACGTGAACGAGGCGGGAACCCTCGAGGTGCTCTGCACGAAGCCTGGCAAGGGATCACTTGCCGTCGGGACGACGGCGCTCGCCTTGAAGGAGGCGAAACCGCTCCCGTCTTCCGACTGATCGCGGAATCCTCCACATGAACCTGATGATGCTCCTCGAGATGGCCACCTCCGGTTTCGGAGACCGGGTGGCTGTCCAGAACGGCACCAGCACCCTCACCTACAGCGAACTCTTCGCTGCGGCCGGGCGCCATGCCGCCACGCTCGCCGGATCGAGTTCGGAACGCCTCGCTGTGCTCGACGTCAACAGCCTGGCGATTCCCGTCGCGCTGTTCGCGAGTGCCTGGGCGGGCGTGCCCTTCGTGCCACTGAACTATCGCCTCACGGGCGGCGAACTCGACGCGCTCCTCGAACGCATCACCCCGACGCATCTCGTGACCGACGCCGAGCGCGCCCGGACACTGGCCGACCGCGATCAGGTGACGGTTATCGAACGCGATGCCTTCCTCGGGGCGCGCGGCGAGCCACACGCCGACGAATGGTCGATGGAAGCGGACGACATTGCGATCCTCCTCTTCACGAGCGGCACCACCGGCGCACCGAAGGCCGCGGTCCTCCGACACAAGCATCTCGTGTCGTACATCCTCGGATCGGTGGAGTTCGGTGCCGCCGACGAGAACGACGCCGCGTTGGTCTGCGTGCCGCCGTACCACATCGCGGGAATGGCCGCGATTCTGAGTTCCGTCTACGCGGGTCGACGCATCGTACAACTCACGAGTTTCACGGCGGAAAACTGGATCGAAACCGCGCGCCGCGAACGTATCACCAACGCCTTCGTCGTTCCGACGATGTTGGCACGCATCGTCGACGTGCTCGACCGCGACGGGACGGGTCCGCCGGAAGACAACGGCGGGTTCCCCCATCTGCGCGCGCTCGCCTACGGTGGCGGTAAAATGCCACAGGCCGTGATCGAGCGCGCCATGCGCCTGTTTCCGACCACCGACTTCACCAATGCCTACGGGCTCACCGAAACCAGCTCGACGATCGCCGTCCTCGGCCCCGACGATCATCGCGCCGCGGCGGCCAGCGACGATCCACCACTGCGCCGGCGCCTGGTCTCGGTTGGACGACCGCTACCGAGCGTGGAGGTCGAGATCCGCGACGAGGAAGGACGAGCCGTCCCGCCCGGCACCTCTGGCGAGATTTGCGTGCGCGGCGAGCAGGTGGCTGGCGAGTACCTCGGACGGGGCAGCCTCCTCGGCACTGACGGATGGTTCCCCACCCGCGACGGCGGCTCCATGGACAGCGAGGGCTACCTCTTTGTCGAGGGCCGCGTCGACGACGTCATCGTCCGCGGCGGTGAGAACCTGTCGCCGGGCGAGATCGAGGACACCCTCCTCGAACACCAGGCTGTGGCTGATTGCGCAGTCGTCGGGGTCCCCGACGAGCAATGGGGCGAGGCCGTAGCCGCGGTCGTGGTCCTCCACGAAGGGAGAACGGTCGATGCCGACGAATTACGCGCGTGGGTCAAGGACCGCTTGCGATCCTCGCGCGCGCCGCAGCACGTCGAGTTTCGCGCCGAGCTCCCCTACAACGAGACGGGCAAGCTGCTACGACGGAAGGTAAAGGAAGACCTGACGAGTCGCGGCGCGTAGACGTCGACCGACTCTCCCTTGGAGCAGCGCTCGAGCGCCTCACGACGAGTGACGCGTTCGAGCGCTGCTCCGCGCTCACCGGCGCCGCCGGACTCGTCATCGATCTGGACGCCCGGGATACTGGAGTCGCGGCGCCCGCCGTCGCGGCCGCATGCACGCGCATGAGCCAGTTGCCGTGCCCGACCGTTGCGCTGATCGAGCGCGGGGGCCGGGACCAACTCTCAGCCGTGGCGCGAACGATTGCCGCACGCGCCGACGTGGTCGTCGAGTCTCACGACGATCTGGCAGCCATCCTCGCGACCATCACGCGTGCGCCACTCGCCGCCATGATGCTGGTCCAACTGCTGCGGACGGCGCTGGACGTCGACATCCCCACCGGCCTCATCCACGAATCACTCGCCTACAGCACCCTCCAGAGCGGGCCCGAGTTCTCCCGCTGGCTCGCCGACCAACCCGCGCGAGCGGCACCCGCCCATGACACCACCTCGCCCGTCGATGTGAACCGCATCGGCACGCGCCTCGATATCGTGCTCGACCGCCCCGCCACCCACAATGCGTTCTCCGCGCGCATGCGAGACGGGCTTACCGAAGCGCTGGCCATGGTGGCCGCAGATACCACGATTGCCGAGGTCGTCTTGCGCGGCCGCGGTCCGTCATTTTGTAGCGGCGGCGATCTTCGCGAGTTCGGAACGACACCGGATCCAGCCACTGCCCATGCTGTCCGATCGACACGCAGCATCGGCCGATCGCTGGCAGAACACGCCGCGCGCATTCGTGCCGAGGTCCATGGCGGGTGTGTCGGCGCGGGCGTCGAACTCGCGGCGTTCGCCGGCACGGTCACCGCCCGAAGCGACGCCTTCTTCCAACTCCCGGAAGTCGGCATGGGACTGGTGCCCGGCGCGGGTGGTACCGTCAGCCTCCCGCGCCGGATCGGGCGACAACGCACCGCCTGGCTCGGACTGACCTGCGCCCGCCTCGACGCGACGACGGCTCACGCCTGGGGGCTCGTCGACGTCCTCACCCCGTAGCCGCTGACATCGCGCGCGCACCCCGGGGTGGGGCGAAGCGTTTCGCTCCGCCCCACAGACGTGGACCTCGCGGGCTACGCCGGTCCAGATCCCGAGACCTCGGCGTCACTCTCCGAGTCCCCGTCGTCGTCGCTACCCTCCTCCGACGCTTCGTCACCGCTCTCCGAGTCCTCGTCGTCGTTGCCGCTCTCCGTATCCTCCCCGTCGTCGCTACCCACGTCCGACTCGTCGTCCCCGCCCTCGCCGTCGCCACTATCGTCGCTCGCGCTGTCGTCGCTTTCGGGATCCCCGCTCTCGCCGTCCTCGCTCTCCCCGTCTTCGCTGTCACCATCCTCGGAACTCTCGTCGTCGGGACTCCCATCGTCATCCTCGTCGTCGACCTCGACCTCCCGAGCAAGCAAACCGCCGACCGCGTCCCCGTCGACCCGTACCTCTGCGTGGACACTTCCGTTGAGCTCCATCAGAGCTGCGAGATCCGCACACGAGCCGACGCCCTCGTACTCCGTTTCGGGCGTCAGAACGACGGGAAGCGCCAGGATGGTCAGCTCGCCATCCACGCCTCCCTCAGGACAGACGAGTGCCGTGATTCGGCTCTCGATCTGATCGTCGAGATCGCCGGCGGGATCGCGATCGTCGCCGTCCATATCTCCGTCCGCGTCGGTGTCCATCTCGAGCGGATTGGTGCCGGCACGAGCCTCCGCACCGTCATCGAGACCATCGCTATCGGTATCCGCGAGGAGGGGATCCGTGCCCTCCGCCAGCTCGCGACCGTCGGCAATGCCGTCGTCGTCCGTATCCCAATCCTTGTGGTCGGTCCCGTAGGTACGCCGCTCCCGACAATCGCTGATGCCGTCATGGTCACGGTCCCCTCGCCCCGTCTCGGCCAGCCGCGCGTCCGCGCGTTCGCATCGATCTTTCTGAACGCGCGCGTCAACGTCCCCTGCCCACCAGCCGGCGATCAAGACCAGCGCCGCCAGGCTCACGAAGCCCGCTCCGTAGATATAGCGTCTCATGACTGTCCCCCTTCAGAGTGTGTGATATTTTCCCACATATCAAAGTCCCGACGGGCGGGGCAAGCCTAGAAGTGTGATTTTCTCACACACTTTCTTCTCACTCGCCACGAGACCTGTTAAGCTGAATGCGTGACGCGGGAAGCGATGGCCGAGGGACTACTCCGAGCCGCCATGGCGATGCTGCGCCCCGTCGTTCGCCATCTGCTCGGCGCCCGGGTGCCGTTTGGCCGCTTCGAGAAGCGCGCGCGTGAGTTGTTCGTCCGGGTTGCCGAAGAGGAGTTCCCGCTCCCCGAGCGCCCGCAGACAGACAGTCGAATCTCCTCGCTCACCGGAATCAATAGGAAGGAAATCCACCGGATTCGCACCGGAGATGGCGACGAGTCCGCGCCACGCTCCTTCAGCCGCGATCTTGCGTCGAACCTGGTGAGCGTGTGGATGCAGGATCCGGCGGCCACCGATCGAAGCGGCCGCCCACTGCCGATCCCCTATCGGGGGATGCGCGGGCCGAGCTTCGTCAAGCTCGCGCGCAAGACGACGCTCGATCTCCGCCCGCGCGCGATCCTCGACTCACTCATCGGAAGCGGCGCCGCCGAGGTGGGAGAGGATGGCCTCATCGCACTCCGTACCGATTCCTACGTCCCCAAGCGGGGCCAAGCGGAGAAGCTCGGCATGCTGGCGGAGGATCCCACCGATCTCGTTCAGACGATGCTCCACAACATCCTGTGCGACGAAATCGAGCCGCGCTTCCAGCGGAAGGTCGCCTACGACAACCTCGGTGCCGATGGCATGGAGCGACTGCGTGTCGCGCTGCGCCGCGAAGGTGAACGATTCGCGCGGCGGGTGAACACACTGCTGGCCCGCAACGATCGAGATCGCAACGCGAAAGCTCCCGGCGGAGCACGGACGTACGCCGGCATCGGCGTCTACTACTTCGAATCCCCCCACCCCGCCGACCCAAAGCGTAAGACGCCGACGAAACGTAAGAGGAGAACCTCATGAACATTCGACGACTGGGATGGGCAATCTGGACCCTGACGTTCGCGCTCACGAGCTGCGGCGGGGGCGGCGGGGGCGGATTCAATGCCGGGGGCGGGAGTAGCGGCACCGGACTCTCGTTCGTGACAGGCAACGTCGCCGAAGTCACCGTGGCGCAAGCCACCGTCGACAGTATCGTCGTCGTCGTCGTCGATACGAACGTTTCCACGACGACCGACGCGACAGGCGCCTTCGAACTCAGCGGCGAGTTCGGCGGCGATCTCGTCCTGAACTTCAGCCGCGCCGTCGACGGACTCAACGCCGATCTCCCAATTCAGGTCCCGACGGGCGGTCGCCTCGATCTGACGAACGTCGCCCTAGATGCGACCGCGGGCTCGGCGACTCCGGCGCGACAGACGGTCGACTTCGACGGTGTCCTGGTCGCGACTGATTGTCCGGGCAACACCGTCCGTGTGACCAGTAGCTTCGATTCGACGACCGAGTTCCTCGTACGCCTCGACAATACCTTCGTGCACGACGAGGCGGGGAATCCAATCGCGTGCGCCGATCTCGTCGTAGGCGTTGAGATCGACATCGAGGGAACGATCGCATCCGACGGCAGCATCGTCGACGGAGATCTCGAGATCGAGTTTGCGGATGACGAGGCCAGTGGCGACGAGGGGGACGATGACCCCAGCGGCGACGGCGACGACGACGGCGATGACCCCAGCGGCGACGGCGACGACGACGGCGACGACCCCAGCGGCGAGGGCGACGACGACGGCGATGCCCCCAGTGGCGAGGGCGGCGACGACGGCGACGACCCCAGTGGCGAGGGCGACGACGACGGCGATGCCCCCAGTGGCGAGGGCGGCGACGACGGCGACGACCCAAGCGAGGACGAACTGGACATGCCAAACACCGACGACGACCTGAGTGAGGACGACACGAGCGCGGCGAACGACGACGCGAGCCAGGACGACACGAGCGCCGACGACGACACGAGCGCTACGAACTGAGACCACGACCGCGGCTCGCGATCACGCCCGACGGCCTGGCGGAAAGCAGGACCGCGCCGAGCCGCCACAGTTTGGAGTTCGTGGCTGACGCAGCCGCGAGAACCGCAACAACGCCGAGACGGCGTCGGCTGGGAGGTGTCACAATCGCGTCGATAGGGCGCGTTCTCGGCGCCCTATCGGTCAGCGCCGGCTCGGAGCAGATGCCCTGTCCCGACAGAGCGCGTTGCCTCCGGGCGCCCCCCATCGCCCAACTACTTAGAACTGTTACGCTTTCATCTCTCCCCTGCCCCTGCCTCACGATCCCATCGGCTTCCCACGCCGCCGCCCCCGCGCGTCCGCCTTGGCATCAGGGTTGCTGTGTCTCACGTGTGCCTACTCTCATGGAGTCCGTAGCCGAACCATCTCTGGCGCCCGTCCCTGCCGGGCCCATCCCCGCGGGCCTTCGGGATGCGCTCGAACGCCGCATCGGCGCGGGCAATCTGGAGCTGCCGATGCTCCCGAACGTGGCCACCCAACTGCTGGACGGCAAAGTCGCCGAGCGCGCGGATCTCGCCGAGATCTCGGAGCTGCTCCACACCGATCAGGCGATCACGGGACACGTCCTCAGGATTGCCAACTCGGCGGCCTACGGTGGAAGCGGCCGGATTCAGTCGATTCAGCAGGCGCTCCTTCGCATCGGATTGACGCAGCTCCGCGAGATCGTGCTCGCGGTCGCCGTGCAGAACGGCGTGTTCCGCGTCCAAGGGCATGAAACCCTCGTCAGCCAGCTCTGGAAGCACTCGGCCGTCGCTGGCGCGTACGCACGCGAGATTGCACGGAGCCTTCGAACGAACGCGGAAAGCTCGTTCTTGTGTGGACTGTTGCACGACGTCGGCAAGCCCGTCGTGCTCGGGCTCGCCCTCGGAATCGACGCAGACCTCTCCGACGAGATGTGCACCGCCGTCCTCGACCCCTATCACGCGCCTGTGGGACGAGTGCTGGCCGAAACCTGGTCGCTCCCCGGAGCGATCGTCGAGTCGATCACGCACCACCACGAACCCACCGCCGCGGCCACGCACGGGCCGAGCGTGAACATCGCGTGCCTCGCTAATCTCTTTGCCCACCTGGTGCTCGATCGCCCCGACGACGAAGACGCCCTGCGCGCGCATCCGGCATGTGTCGCACTCAATCTGTATCCAGAGGATCTCGACGCACTCATCGCCAAGCGCGACGACATGCTCGCGGTCGCTGACGGATTGACGGTATGAGCGACACGCCCACCTACGATCTGATCGTCATCGGCAGCGGCCCCGCTGGTCAGAAGGCCGCCGTGCAGGGCGCGAAGTGCGGTCAACGCGTCGCCGTCATCGAGCAGAGCGCGAGCGTCGGCGGCGCCTGCGTGCATCACGGAACGATTCCGAGCAAGACCCTCCGAGAAACAGCGGCGGCGCTGTCCTCGTTCCGGCAGCGCACCGGCAACCAGCTCAGTTTCGAGATCCCGGCCAACGTCAAGGTCGCGAGTTTGATGGCTCGGCTCGGGCAGGTCGTGCAAGCGCACGAGGGATATATCGGCGCCCAGCTCTCACGAAACGGTATCGAGAAGATTCACGGGCGCGCACGCTTCGTCTCCCCGCATGAGATCGAGGTTGCGACGGTCACCGGCACACGGGAACGGGTACGGGGCGCGCACATCGTCGTCGCTGTTGGCTCGCAGCCGCGCACCCCTCCGAACGTGCCGGTCGATCACGAGAACATTCTCGACAGCGACTCGATCCTCTCGCTCATCTATTTGCCACGCTCGCTCACGGTGCTCGGAGCCGGGGTCATCGCCAGCGAATACGCAAGCATTTTCGCGGCGCTCGGGGTCGCGGTAACGATGATCGACAAGAGCCCCGTGCCCCTCGGCTTTCTCGACTCCGAACTGACGCGGCGCTTCCAGCAGCAGTTCGAGGCCATGGGAGGCCGCTTCGTGGGCAACGCGTCGGTGAAGACCGTCGCGACCGACGGCATCGTCGTCCACACCGAACTCGAAGATGGCACCGTCGTCACCTCTGACAAGGCGCTGTGCGCACTGGGTCGCGTCGCGATGCTGGATCGGTTGAACATCGCCGCCGCGGGACTTAGCCCGAACTCGCGCGGCCTCCTCCAAGTCGACGAGCACTGCCGCACCGACGTGCCCCATATCTACGCGGTCGGAGACGTCGTTGGGCCACCGGCCCTCGCGGCCAGTGCCATGGAGCAGGGTAGGCGCGCGGTCTGCCATGCCCTGCAGCTCGCCCCCGGGGCACCCGCCGAGATGATCCCCATGGGAATCTACACGATTCCCGAAATGTCGAGTGTAGGTCTCAGCGAAGCGCAGGCCATCGAACGCCACGGCGGCGCCTGGGTCGGACGTGCGAGCTTCGCGGAGATCGCCCGCGGCCACATCATGAACAACCCGGAGGGCTTCCTGAAGATGGTCGCCCACCCCGATGGTGAAACGCTCCTCGGGATCCAAATCATCGGGGAAGGTGCCACCGAAATGATTCACCTCGGCCAGATGGCGCTCCTCGCTGGCTGCGCGGTGGAAACATTCGTCGAGAACATCTTCAACTTCCCGACGCTTGCCGAAGCCTACCGCGTCGCGGCACTCGACATTGCCGGGCAACTGGCGCAACGCGCACGCGCGGCGCCGGCCGTCTCCGACGCGGCACCCGTCCCGGCCTAGCCAACGCACGGTAGAGCAGGGACGCGTGACCGCCCGCGCGTTGACCACCCGCCTGCGCCACGGCTACACTCCGCCTCCCCGGCTCGTCGACGGAGCCACTCCACCGAAAGGGTACGCAAACCCATGGCTATCGTAACGCCCGTAGAACCGGTCGCCGGTGCGCGCCGGCGGCTGAAGCTGAGTAGCCCCGCAACCCTCGAACCCATCGGCGAGATCGAAGTCGCGACCGCCGACGACGTGCGGGCGGCACTCGCGGCCGCACGTGCCGCGCAACCGGCGTGGGCGGCGCTCAGCATCGAGGATCGCGCACAGTACATGTGGCGCGCGCTCGAGATCCTGCTCGAGCGCCAGGACGAATTCGTCGAGGTCTTTCGCCGCGAGTCGGGCAAGCCGCGGACGGATGCGCTGATGATCGAGATCTTCGCGGCCTGCGACGCGCTCGCGTACTACGCAAAACGCGCCACGCGTATCCTGAAGCCGCAGCGCCAACGCCTGCATGGCGTGCTCGCGTTCATGAAACGGTTCGAGCTGGTGTACCGCCCGCTTGGGGTAGTCGGCATCATCAGCCCGTGGAACGGCCCGTTCATCCTGTCGATAAACCCGACCGTCCAGGCCCTCATGTCGGGTAACGCAGTCCTGCTGAAGCCCTCGGAAGTCACCCCGTATTCCGGCAAGCTCGTCGGCGATTTGTTTCAGGAGGCCGGACTCCCCCAGGGGGTGCTGACGGTGTTGCTCGGCGACGGCGAGACGGGAGCCGCGCTGGTCGATTGTGGTGTCGACAAGGTCGCCTTCACGGGAAGTGTCGACACGGGTCGTCGCGTCGCCGAGTCGTGCGCGCGCCAGCTCCTCCCCTGCAGTCTCGAACTCGGCGGCAAAGACCCGATGATCGTCTGTGCCGACGCCAACATCGAGCGTGCTTCCGGAGGTGCCGTCGCCGGCGGGTTTCTCAATTCCGGCCAGGTCTGTTTCAGTACCGAGCGGGTCTACGTGATCGACAGCGTCGCCGACGAGTTCATCCGGCGGGTCGTCGAACGCACGCAGGCCCTCCGCCAGGGCGGTGAGGAATACGAGGTCGGACCGATCTTCTGGCCGAAGCAGCTCGAGATCATCGAAGCCCACGTCGCCGACGCAATCGCCAAAGGCGCGCAGGTCCTGACGGGCGGGCGCCGGAATCCCAACCTGAAGGGGCTGTACTATGAGCCCACCGTGCTCGTGAACGTCACGCACGATATGTTGATCATGCGCGAGGAAACGTTTGGGCCGACCCTGCCCATCATGCGCGTCCGCGACGAGGCCGAGGCCGTGCGGCTCGCCAACGATACGGCCTACGGCCTCGGCGCAACGGTGTGGACGACCGACAACCAGCGCGCCATCCGTCTCGGCACCCAGATCAATTCTGGAAGCGTGTGCGTCAACGACATGACCATGACCTACGGCGCGCTCGAGGCACCGTTCGGTGGCCGGAAGGCGAGCGGGATTGGACATGTGAACGGCGATGCGGGGCTCCGTGGCTACTGCTACCAGCAGGCGATCCTGGTCGACCGGCTTCGCGGCAAACAGACGGAGAACCATTTCCCTTACAGTGCGGAGAAGGACGCCGGCATGCAGAAGTTCATGCGCTTCCTCTGGGGCACGCGACTCGGGCGGCGCCTCGCGTGACACGTTCCCAACACAGAGCGCCGCGGCTTCTGGCGGGTGTCATCGCCGCCCTCCTTGTCGGATGCAGCGCGCAGACGACGGTCGATATTCACACCGATCACGACCCCACCGCGGAGTTCGCGGGCTTTCGCACCTACGGATGGGTCCCAGGTCGCCCCGCAGCCCCGGCGGTCAATCGAGGCAACGACCCCTTTCTCGAATCACGACTGCGCGCGATCCCGCAGGTAATCGAGCAGGCACTCGTCGAGAAGGGCTTCCGGAAAGATCCGAACGGACGACCCGATTTTCGCGTCGCCTACCGGGTGGCAACGGAGAAGGCACGCATCGACTCGTTTCAAGATTACGGGTGGTACAAGCGAGCCGGAGGTTCGAAAGATCTGGGCACCGCCTACGTCACGGGCTACGAGGAAGGCTCCCTGACGATCGACATCGTCAGCGCCAGCGGCGAACGACTACTCTGGCGCGGCACAGCACGCGCCGTGGTCGATGACAGCATTCCAACTACAGAACGCCAGGCCCGTCTCGAGCGAGCCGTAAGGCAGCTGCTACACGCGTTCCCGCCGCGTTGAACGCGTCTCGTTCTCGACGACCCGCCCGGCGCATATCGTGGAGTGCACGGCCACGTCGGCCAACGCGCGTCGTGCCTCGGACCACGACCGATCGAGGACGATCAGATCGGCGGGCGCGTCGACGACGATGGCACGCGGGGCTCCTCCCGGGGCGCCGAGTGGGGTCGAGAAAAGGGCCAGCGCTTCCTCGGGAGTGAGCTGCTCGTCGGGCGCCAGCACCGCACCGTTTCGCGTCCGACGATCGACAGCCGCTTGCATCGCAATCCACGGGTTGAGGTCACCGAACGGCGCGTCGCTGCCCGCGGCGAGCGCGACACCCGCATCCAGAAATCCGCGACCTCGATACAGCCAGGGCTGCTCGTCCGCGGGAACCTCGCGCAGGTAGGCATCGCCGCGCGCAACGACGAACGTAGGCTGGGTGACGACCGTGAGCGGCAGGTCCGCCAGAAGCTCCAGCACCGGGGGCGGTGCCACCGACGCGTGCTCGATGCGATCGCCACCGACCGCGCCCGCTTCAGCGACCGCGGTCGCGGCAAGCACCAATGTCGCCCGCGTCACGCAGTGGACAGCGACCGCGCGCTGGGCACCGTGCGCCGCGGCGATCAGATCACGCAACTCCTCCAACGCCGGTAGTGCGTGCTCGTCGAGGAGCACTTTCACTGCACCACGCCGTACCCGTCCGTGCTGCGACTCCGGCAACGTCTCGCTCCCCATCACCAGTAGCCGTTGGGGAAGGTCGCCGGCGTCGAGCGCGGCCTCGAAGACGCGCAACTCGCTCGGTCCGTTCCCGGGTGTCGCGTCGGTCACACCTGTGATCCCGACGCCGGCCAGCCGTCGACCTACCGTATCAAGGCGTGGAGTCGATCCATCGCCGAGCCGCGTTCGGATCCACCCATCGAGCCGAAAGAGACGACCAGTCGGACGACCGTGCTCGTCGCGCTCGACGCCCGGAACCTCGACGCCATCAAGCCCGAGGCGCGCCGCCGCCGCCGAGTTGACGATCCAGAGCATGCCACTCCGATGCTGCACCCGCACCGGACGATCCTCCACAAGCGCGTCGAGGGCCCATCGATCGAGCTCACCCGCGACGGAGGCGTGATAGCCGATCCCCCGCACCCACTCTCCCGGCGCTCCGCGCGTCAGCGCCTCACGGAGCGCCTCCGGGCTCGCAACATCCGGCGGTCCGCACCGTGCGGACGCGTCCGCCGCGGCGAGCGCGAACAGATGAAGATGGTGGTCGTGCAGTCCGGGAAGGACCACGGCGCCCGCGGCATCGATAACTGAATCGCCGCTACCCCGGGCAAGCCCTGGACCGAACGCGCGCACGCGTCCATCCACGATCTCGATATCGAGGGGTCCGCGCCCAGCGATCTCAGCGTTCACGATCGTGAGGTCAGGCGCACGCATCACCGGGCGGATACACCGAGGTCGGCGCACACGCTCGCCGTGTCGGCGCCGAGCGTCCGTGCCGTCGGGCCAGAGCGCACTGATGGTGCACACACGGCCTGGCACTCGTCGCCGGCCACGACTTCCCACCCGTCGCTGCCGCCCGAGCGTCGCACCGCGGTGATTCCGCAGGCGCCCTCGGTCTTGAGCAGGTGGGCTGTCACGTCGCGGAGCGCGATGTCGAGGAGGCACCCTCGTCCGCTCCTCCATGCCCCCAACGCCGCGACCGCCGCGTGCGCGCCGGTCAGTGGATCAGCAATCGCATCCCCACAGAAAAGGGGCTCGTCATCCCGCGCGAGCCTACTCGTCGCGACGGGCAGGCCAGCGGCCGCGGAGGCATCATCGCCGAAGGCGACCCAACCCGCTTCGGGCTCGCCGCGGCCGTAACCAGTAATCCCCACCCACACGAGCCCCGGCACCGATCGCACCAGCTCGGCCGCATCGATGCCCATCTGCTGAAGCGCGCGCGGCCGCGCGCTCTCGACGACGATGTCCGCACGCATGATGAGGGCGCGCAGCGCCGTCCACCCCTCCGACGACGCCAGGTCGAGCGCCACGCTCTCTTTGCCAGCGTTCATGCGATCGTAGAAGGTCGCGGCGCCGCCCCGCGCTCCGTCAGGACGACCCGTACTCTCGACCTTGATGACGCGGGCTCCCGCCAAGCCGAGAAGACTGGCGGCAAGCGGTCCCGCCCAGAGCGTCGAAAGGTCGACGACCAGCGGCGAGGCGTCCGCCGGACGCTGCCTGACGGTCCCGTCCACGCTCCGACGAAACCACGGCGGGCGCGTCACCGAGCTCGCGGCCGGCGCCACGGGCATTCCCAGCAGTCGGGCGCGGGCCACCACCTCGGCACCGTCCCGAGCCGCGATGCCCTGACCGACGGCCGCCCACACCTCGGCACTGGCGGGAGCCACGAGAGAGGCGTGGGCGCGTGCGGGCGCGGGGATGCTCACGCCCTCCTCATCGGCACCCGAGCACTCACCCCGCCGGTGCCCGACGCGAGAGATCGCTGACGGATCGAGACCGAGCCACGCTGGAACCAATTCGACGTCGCTTCCACGAGCCAGGTTCACTGCCACCCACCCGTCGTGGACGCGGATCAGGCGACAGGTTCCGCCAGGCGCGATCGTTCCGTTCCGGCGCGCGGCGGAACACGCCGCCCGCTCACCGAGAAGCCGCGCGCCGTCGATCGCGTCGAGCCCCGTTGCCGCACCAGCCAGGAGACGCAGCGCCTGCACCGCTCCCCGCGCACAACTCGCCAAGGGTGCGGGCGCCAGCAGCGGCGGCCCCGCGACCCGTCCCGTGAGCGCCATCGCACCCGACGCCGCCCACACGAAATCGGGCTGCGGCTCGCGCGCCCCCGAGGTCCGCTCGACGGGCCATCCCAGCGCCTCGAGCATGGCCGCGCAATGATCGCCCGCGACCCCGCCGTCCGGCACGTTGATGATCCGGGGCGCCACCACGGCCCAGCTCGCCTCGCGCCCGGATTGAGACCGCGAGTTCCCTGCTCTAATCGTTGCGGACCTAGCGGCCATCGACTAACTCGCGCTACGGAGAATACGGCGCGGCGCCGTCGAGCGTGCGGACGGGCCGCCCGAGCTCTTCGAGAAGCGGCAAGCTGTAGGCGACGCGACCGGTCAGGTCGGGATCGGTCGACACACACAGGGCCAATGCCGCCTCGACCATCGCTTCGACCGGCTCGGCACTCGCCCGATACTCCTCCGGAATGACGTCATGCGCGTCCGCCCCCGGCGTCAGCACGGCCGCGACCGGGGACAACGCGTTCACGAGAACTCCGCGGCCATGCGTCTCCGCACCGAGGCCGGCGCTGAAACGATCGAGCGCCGCCTTCGTTGCGGCGTACAGAATCGCGCCGCCCGTCCGCACGAACTCGTCGAACGGCGGCCCGGTCGGAACGATCGCCGTCGACGACGAAATGTTCAGAATCCAACCACGCCGACGGGCGAGCATGCCGGGGAGCACCCGCTGCGCCATACTGAAGGGCGCGTGAAAATTCACTTCGAACGCAACATGGCTCCGCTTCTCTGTGTACTGCTCGAATGGATTGTAGACGGCCATCGCCGCATTGCTGACGAGGATGTCGATCGGGCCGAGCGTCGACTCCGCTTCCGCGATCGCGTGCGCCCGGTCGGCCGCGTCGGTAAGGTTCCCCTTGATCGCGATCGCCCGCCCACCCGCGGCCTCGATGACCGCGAGCGTTTCGCGAAGCGTCCCGGGAATGCGGGGGTCGGGGTCGAGGGTTCTGGCCATCAGTGCGACCGCCGCACCCTCCGCCGCCAGTCGCTGCGCGATCGCCGCGCCGATACCGCGACTCGCGCCGGTCACCAGCGCGACCCGTCCCTGCGCCTCGTTCATGACTGCTCGCCGAGCAGTCGGACCGACTCTGCGACACGGGCGCGACCGCATCCGGTCGACGGTCGGTCGCGGAACGCCATCCGGAAGAGCTGCAGATACATTGGAGAGTCGAACGGCACTGTCGGAGCGTTCAAGCAGAAACGAACCGTCCTGGCTATAGCGAGGCGAGCCGACCCCCTGGCCCGCGACCGGCTCGCCTCCGGGCCTCTTGGGCTCACCCCGGCTTGCGCGACCGGTCCCGACGGCGGTAGCGTCCGCCGCCATGGACCTGCAAGACAAGGTGAGCATCATCACCGGCGGCGCCAGCGGTATCGGTGCGGCGTCGGCACGCCTGTTCGCCCGCCAGGGCGCCAAGGTGGTCGTCGCTGACCGAAACGCCGGGGGTGCCCAGGCGGTCGCCACCGAGATTGGTGGCGTGGCATTCGGCTGCGATGTCGCCAAGGAAGACGACATCCAGCGTCTCGTCAGCGAGGCCGAACGCGCCTACGGACCGATCGACCTCTTCTTCAGCAACGCTGGGATCGCCACCGGCACCGACCCACTCGAGACGCCCATCGCGCTCTGGCAGGAGCAGTGGGAGATCAACGTCATGGCGCACGTCTACGCGGTCCGCGCCGTGCTCCCGGGCATGCTGGACCGCGGCGCCGGGTACTTGATCCATACCGCATCGATGGCCGGTATTCTCACTACGCACGGGAACGCAGTCTACGCCACGACCAAGCATGCCGTCGTCGGACTCGCCGAGTGGCTCTCGATCACCTACCACGATCGAGGAATTCGCACGTCGCTCCTCGCGCCACTCGGGGTCAAAACACCGATGCTCGACGAAGATTCAGCCTGGGCGAAGCATGCCGCGGGGCCGCTCACGACTCCGGAGCAGGTCGCGGAAATGGTCACTGACGCCGTCGCGGCCGAGCGTTTCCTGATTCTCACCGACCCGATCGCGCAGAAGTGGATGGACCACAAAGCGGGCGATCTGGAGCGCTGGCTCGGTGGGATGCGCCGGCTGCAACTCGCCATCGACCGCGACAGCCACGATTGAGCTAGATCACAGGACGAGCGCGAGTTTGACCTCGCCAGCACGCCGCGGCGTCGCTTCAGCCTCGATACGGCAGGCCGATGACCTTCGTCTCCAGGTATTCCTCGAGGCCAGCGATCCCGTTCTCACGACCGATCCCGCTCTGACCGTAGCCACCGAAGGGAGTATCCACCGCGTACCAATGCGCGCCGTTCACCCCGAGCGTACCGGTACGGATGCGACGCGCGACGGCCAATGCGCGCTCGTCGCTGGCACTCGCGACCGTCCCCGAGAGGCCGTAGATCGAGTCGTTGGCGATGCGGACTGCGTCATCGTCGTCATCGAAAGGAATGATCGCGAGCACGGGGCCGAACACCTCCTCTTGCGCGAGCGCCGAACTTGGATCGACATCGGCAAAGATCGTCGGCTCGACGTAGAAGCCCTTGGGCAGATGCGCGGGCACACCGCCGCCCGTGACGAGCCGCGCCCCGCCTGCCTTCGCCTTCGCGATATGCCCGAGGACGCGCTCGCGCTGCCGCTGGCTCGCGACAGGGCCCATGAGGTGCTTGGTATCGGTCGGGTCGCCATACGCGAGCCCCTCGAACGCCCGCTTGGCCAGCGCCACACCCTCTTCATAGCGCGCGCGCGGCAACAGCAGACGGGAGGTCAGCACGCACCCCTGCCCTGCGTGAGAACACATGACGCCGATGCCAGGAACGACCTTCTCGAAGGGAGCATCGTCGAGGACGATCGCCGCCGACTTGCCACCGAGCTCGAGAAACGTGCGCTTCACGGTCGCTGCAGCCGCGGCCATGACCTTGCGCCCGACCTCGGTCGAGCCGGTAAACGTGACGAGGTCGACGCGAGGGTCCGTCGTCAACATCTCGCCGAGCGCGGACGAAGTTCCGGTCACGACGTTGACGACGCCCGCAGGGATATCGGTCTGCTCCGCGATGATGCGCCCAAGAATGGTGGCACTCCACGGGGTATCCGGCGCCGGCTTCAACACGACCGTACAGCCAGCGGCAAGCGCCGGACCGAGCTTGGTGAGATTCAGCGAGAACGGGAAGTTGAAGGGCGTAATCGCACCGACGACACCCGCTGGCTCACGCCGCACCAGCCGCCGTGTCCGTTTGCCCATGAAATCCATGTCCGGCATCGACGTCTCGAACGGGTAGCTCTCGGCCAGCCCGATCCAGTAGTCCATCCACTCGATCGCGGCATCGCACAGCGCCGCGTACGCGAGCAGCACGGGCGCACCGGCCTCAGCGACGATTAGCTCGCGGAGATCGTCCTTCGCCGCATCCATCGCCTCTGTGAGCTGACGCAGACAACGCGCCCGGAGGGCGTTGTCGGTGGCCCATCCAGTCTCGTCGAACGCGCGCCGCGCCGCGCCGATCGCGCGTGCCATGTCTTCCGGCGACGAGTCGGCGGTGACACCGAGAACCTCCTCGGTGGCTGGATTGATGTTGGGATACGTCGCACCGTTCGCGGCCTCGACGAGACGACCATCGATCAGGTTCCTGGACTCGGGGCTGATCACGACGTCAGGGCCGCATGATCTGGCCGCCGTCGACGTTGACGATCTGACCGGTCACCCACGCCGAAGCGTCGGAGAGGAGAAACACACATGTCCCGACGAGATCCTCGGGTTGGCCCTGTCGGCTGAGTGGCATCTGCGAGAGAATCTCTTTCATGTACACCTCAGGCACGATACTGCGCGAGGCTTCCGTGTCGGTTGGCCCGGGCGCGATGGCGTTGACGCGAATGTTCATCGGGCCGAGTTCGCGGGCAAGCGACTGCGTGAGGCCGTTCACGGCGAGCTTGGCCAGTCCGTAGTAACCGACCGCCATCCACGCCGCCGTCGATGACTGATTGACGATCGCCCCGCCGCCACGTTTCTTCATCGATCGGAAGCATGCCCGTACGCACAGCAGCGCACCGTGCATATTCACGTCCATGAACTTCTTGTAGTACTCCCAATCGACGGAGATGAGCGCGTCGAGTTTCATCCCATGAAAGATCGCAGCATTGTTGACGAGAAAGTCGATGCCGCCGTAAGCATCGATCGTGGCTTGCGCCATGGCTTGCGTCGATTCTGGCGATCCGACGTCGACGTGCACGAACGTCGCGATGCCACCGGCGCCGACGATCTCGTCAGCCACCCGCCTGCCCTGCGCCTCGTTCAACTCGGCCACCACGACGCTTGCGCCCTCGGCCGCGAGCCCCTTCGCGTAGGCCTCGCCGATGCCCTGCCCCGCACCGGTCACGATCGCTACCTTGCCCTTGAACTGCATTCGCCTCTCCTCGTTGAAAGTCGCGCCAGCGACATGCCGGCAGATCGCGATACCCCGTGCTACTTGTCCGGTTTCGGCTCCGCGGGTGTCACTTGCACGATGTCGACGATCGCCTCGGCAGGCATATCGACGGCCCCCACCACCGCGGCGGCGACGGCATCGCTCTCGAGAATGTTCCAGTGGCGCAGGAATCCCCATCGCTGCCAAGATGCGATCAGACGCTCGAGCGCCTGCGGCTCCCACCCAACTCCGAACTCGCTCTTGGTCGGTCCGGGGCGGACGATGATCGAGCGCACACCCGTGCCTTCGAGATCCATCCGGAGCGTTTGCGCGACGCCCTCGACGCCTGCCTTCGAGGCCGTGTAACCGAGTTGCATCGGACGCGGCGCGATCACGTTCATCGAGCTGATGAACACGAGGTCGCCCTGGCCGCGCTCGATCATCGCGGGAATCGCACGCCGTGCGATCAGGATCGGCCCGAGCAGGTTGGTGTCGAGCTCCAGGCGAATCTCGTCGATAGCAATCTCGTGCAGCAGCCCCGGCCGCCCAAGCCCCGCGTTGCTGACGACGAGATCGACCGGGCCGAACCCGCGCTCGGTGGCCGTGAAGAAAGCGTCGACCGACGCCGGCTCGCGCACGTCGAGTGGGTGCGCCAGGGCCCGCCCCCCCGCCGATTCAACCTCCGCTGCGACCGCCTCGAGACGATCCGCCCGCCGCGCCCCAAGCCCGACCGACCATCCCCGAGCTCCGAAGGCGCGTGCGATACCGGCGCCGATGCCCGACGAGGCACCGGTCACGATCGCGGTGCGCGTCATGGGCGGGGAAACTCGATCGGCATGGACGCGTAGCCTCGCACGTTCACGGAATGCACACGGACGAGCTGTGCGAAATCGATCTCGTAGTCGGGCACACGCGCGTGAATCTCTTCGAGCGCGACGCGTGCCTCCAGCCGCGCGAGCGACGCCCCCAGGCAGAAATGGGTCCCGTGCCCGAAGGACAGCATCGCGGTGGTATCGCGGGTGATGTCGTAGCGATCGCCGTCGACGAACACCCGATCGTCGCGATTGCCGGAGCCGACCAGTAGCACGACCCGATCACCGCCGCGCATCGTCTGCCCATGCAACTCCACGTCCTCGGTGAGCGTCCGTGCCAACGCCTGCGTGGAGTTGTCGTAGCGCAGCGTCTCCTCCACCCAGCGCGGAATCAACGCGGGATCCGCCCGCACGCGCTGGCGTTCGCCATCGTTCTTCGCCAACCAGTACAGCGCGTTCCCGAGCAGCTTCGTCGTCGTCTCGTTCCCGGCGATGATCATCAAAAAGAGAAAGGCCACGACGTCGTCGGTCGTCAGTCGATCGTCGTTGATCTCGGCGGCAAGTAGGGCGCCGGTGAGATCGTCATGAGGCTGACGGGCGCGGTCGGCCACCATTTTGGAGAAATAGCCGAAGATGTTTGCGGCGGCCTCCATCCCAGCGGGCGGCACGTCCATCATGCCGTCTTCCCTATGGACGACGAGATCGGCCCAGGTCCGCAGCATGTCGCGGTCGGCCTCGGGCACTCCCAGCATCTCGCTGATCACGTCCATCGGCAGCTTGCCGGCGAAGTCCCGAATGAAATCGCACCGACCGTCGGCAACAAAGCGCTCGATATGACTGATCGAGATCTCCCGAACACGGGCCTCGAGCTGCGCGACCCGGCGCGGCGTGAAGCCGCGCGACACCAACGCGCGCATACGCGTGTGTTGCGGCGGATCCATCGCAAGAAACGACATCGTGGCGCGCGCCCCCGGGTGCGAAGAGGTCGGATCCAGCGACACGCCGTTCATGTTCGAGAATCGCGCTGGATCGCGAAATCCTGCCAACACATCCGCATGGCGGGACAAGGCCCAGAAGCCGATCTCCTCGTTCCGATAGACCGGAGCCTCATCACGCAGGGCACGATAGATCGGATACGGATCTTCGTGGCTCTCATACGCGTAGGGATTGTACTCGATCGTCGCCATGCGCCTGCGGGCATACCCCATTTACATATTGCCTACAAGGCAAATTGTGAGTATCGTCCCCCGCCATGACGATCCGGGCAGGCTTCGTAGGACTGGGACACATCGGACAGCCAATGGCACGCCGCCTCGTCGAGGGCGGCCTCGCGACGCGGGTGTTCGATGTCGTCGAGACCGCCGTCGCCCCACTCGTGACCGCAGGCGCCACCCCCGCCGCATCCGCACGTGAAGTCGCCGCCGAAGCGGATGTGATCGGCGTCTGCGTCCGCGACGATGCCGAAGTGTGGGCCGCCGTCCTCGGCGAGACCGGCATCCTCGCCGGTGCGCAGCGCGGCAGTGTGATCGCGATCCACAGCACGATTCTTCCGCGGACCGTCCGCGAACTCGGTGCCGCGGCTGCGGCGCGGGGCGTGGGGGTCGTCGATGCCTGCATCACTGGGGGCCCCACGGGGGCGACCAACGGAACGCTCACCTACATGGTCGGGGGAGACGCCGCCCACGTCGAACACTGTCGACCGGCGTTCGAGACATCGGCCGCAAAGATCGTCCACACGGGAGAACTCGGCACCGGCGCTGCGACCAAGCTCTGCAACAACCTGATGACCTACCTTGGCTTCCTGTCCGCTTTCGAAGCGACATTGCTGGCCCGCCGTTCGGGCCTGTCCGAGGACAAGCTCGAAGAGGTCACCCGATCGAACGGCAACATGAACGATCAGATGGGGATGTTCCTGTCCCTGCATCGGCTACCAGCAGCACAACGGGCTGACGCTGGACTTCAGGAACTGCTCCGCGGGTACACCCTGCTCGCCGAGAAGGACCTGGCAGTGACCCTCGCCTTCGCACGCGAGCATGGCGTCGCACTACCCGGCACCGCCCTCTGCCAGCAACTGATGGCACGCGTTTACGGTCTCGACGACGAGAACCGCAGATGACCAAGGCCGCGGCCAGGCTCGAGCTGCCGGTCCCACCACGCGCGCGGCGTTCGCACGCGGAGCGCACGACCGAAACCCGTGCCAAGATCATTGCGGCTGTCGTCGACAGCATCGCAGCCATCGGCTTCCAACGCACGACCGCCCAGGAGATCGCGCGCCGGGCCGGCGTCACGTGGGGCGCAGTCCAACACCACTTTGGGGGCAAGGACGAGCTCCTCATCGCGGTGCTCGAAGAGTCGTTCAATCGCTTCGCGGAGCGCCTCGACGATGTGTCTCTCGAGGGAAGCGATCTGGCGACCCGCGCCGCGCTCTTCGTCGACCGTGCATGGGCGCACTTTCGCAGTCACCACTACCGTTCGTCCTTCGAAATCCTGCTCAATCACCTCGGACGCGCGGCGGAACCCGCCGACGCCGACTGGCGTACACGCATGGCCCGAGCCTGGGACCGTGTTTGGACCCGTATCTTCGCCGACTCGCCGCTCCCCAGGCAACAGAGCCTGGCCCTGCAGCATTTCACGATCTCGGCGCTCTCCGGGCTCGCCTCGACCTCGATGCTTGGGGGTACGCGCGCCGCGACGCCAAAGCGTCAACTCGAACTTTTGAAACGTACGCTCGCCCGAGAGCTCCGTACGGCGCGATAGCGCGTCCACCATTCCACCGGATCGCACCTCGGGCGCGGCGACGAGGCGGATTGACGGGCGGACAGCGCTTCGACTACCGAGTCGCCATGCGCACCGCACCGCTCTACCGCTCTCGTCCCGGGGGCTTTCAGATCCAAGCCGCGTCCATGCCCGCCGCCCGTGAGATCCGCGACGGCATCTTCGTCTCGGAGGGACTCTCGAATACCTTTCTCGTCACGACCCCGGAGGGGCGGGTCGTCATCAACACCGGCATGGGCTTCGAGGCGCCGATCCACAAACGCAACTACGACGCGGTGGACACGAGTGCCCTTCGGTACATCCTGTTGACCCAGGGCCATGTCGATCATGTTGGCGGCGTCGATCTATTTCGCGAGCCGGGGACCGAGGTCGTCGCACAGGCTGGCAACAGGGCGCATCAGGCCGACGACGCGCGCATCGCGTCCTTCAGGGCGGCACGAAGCTGGTTCGCGTTCGCCGGAGTCATCGCGAAGGCACTCGATCAGGCGAAAGCTCTCGGCGGCCCAACGACCCAAGCGAAACCCGAGCCCACGATCACCTTCGAAGACCGCCATGAGTTCGTGCTCGGCGGACAGCGCTTCGAACTGATCGCGACGCCAGGCGGCGAGACCCTCGACTCGATGGTGATCTGGCTCCCGGATCGCAGGATCTGCTTTGCGGGCAATCTGTTCAGTGCGCTCTTCGGCCACATCCCCAACTTGGTGACGATTCGGGGCGACCGGTACCGCGATGCCCTGCGGTTCGTCGACTCGCTGGACACCGTGATGGCGCTCGAGCCCGAGCTTCTCCTCGTTGGCCACCACGGTCCGGTGGAGGGCGCGGCTCTTATCCACGCCGAACTGACACGCCTCCGGGCCGCCACCCTCTACGTCCACGACCGAACCGTGGAGGGGATGAACGCGCACACGGACCTCTACACGTTGATGCAGGACATCAGGCTCCCGCCCGAGCTCGAAGTCGGCGAAGGGTACGGCAAGGTATCGTGGGACGTGCGTGCGATCTGGGAGACCTACGCCGGCTGGTTCCATCACCTGTCGACAACCGAGCTGTACCCGGACTCTCCGACCGACATTCACGGTGATCTCGTCGAGCTTGCGGGCGGCGTCGACGCGATCGCCGCCCGCGCCCGCCAGCGCCTGACCGCGGGGCATGCCGTCCAGGCCATCCGGCTCACCGAGATCGCGCGGTCCGCCGACCCCACGCACCACGAGGCACTCACGGTCAGCCTTGCCGCTCACGAGCAACTGGACCGAGAGAGCGAGAACTTCTGGCTCTCGTCCTGGCTCTGCCACCAAGCCGCGGAGCTGAGAAAACTGCTTGGTCAGGAACCACCGCCCACGGGGAAAGCGTGACCGCCAAACAATCGGCGCCAGACATCCGGATCGACGATCTCGCACGCCCGGTACTCTCCTCGATCCAAGCGCTGGCAACGGCGGGCGCGGCGAAGATCCCCGTCGACTTCGACATGGAGGCGATCCTCGAGCAGGCACGACGTGAGACCGGCCTGACCGATTTCGGCAGCAACGACTTCGAGGAGCGACTGAAGGTCTGGCTCCTGGCCGTCGACGACGACACCGAGCTCGGCGCGGTGGGTCGGGTAGGCGCCCACCGGAACATCGTCCGCTACGCGAAAAACCGACTCCGCTTCGAGGATCTGCTCGCGCGCCATCCCGAGATCCTCGACGAAACAATCACGCACCCCATCATCATCGCCGGCCTACCCCGCTCGGGCACGACGCATCTGCTGAACCTGATCGCGGCCGACACCCGTCTGCGCTCGCTACCGTATTGGGAAAGCCTCGAGCCCTTCCCAATCCCCGGTGAGTCGGCAGGGGACGACGGCGTCGACCCGCGGCTCGCACGCTGCCGCGAACACTACGCGCAACAAGATCTCATCATGCCGCTGCTCAAGAACATGCACGACATGGCGCCAGAACATGTCCACGAGGAGATCGAGCTCCAGTGCCTCGATTTCTCCTCGTACGAACTCGAGTGGACGGCGACGGTCCCGCGCTGGCGCGACTACTACCTCACCCACGATCAACGCCCATCGTACGCGTACATGAAGAACGTCTTGAAAGCCCTGCAGTGGCTCCGTGGACCACGACGCTGGGTGCTGAAGTCACCGCAGCATATGGAGCAGCTCGGGCCGCTCATCGACACCTTTCCCGACGCGACCGTGGCCATCACGCACCGCGACCCCGTCTCGGTCATCGCCTCCGCGGTGACAATGTTGTGCTACGGCGATCGCGTCCGGCGCACACGCGTCGATCCGCCTGCGGTCGCCGCATACTGGATCGATCGGGTCGAAGCGCTGCTGCGTGCGTGCGTGCGTGATCGAGACCAGATTGCACCCGGCCAAAGCATCGATGTCCGCTTCCACGAGTTCATGGCCGACGACATCGCCACGGTGGAGCGCATCTACATGCTCGCCGGGCTCGCAATGACGACGCACGCTCGCGCCGAACTCGAAACGCACATGGCCGCCAACCCACGCGGCAAGCATGGGCGCATCGTCTATGACCTGGAGGCCGATTTCGGCGTCGAGCGTGACGCGCTCCGTGAGCGCTTCCGATTCTACTTCGATCGCTTCGGGATACGGGTCGAGGGTCGATAGCGAGACCGGAGTCCGTTGGACATCGCGGGATTGATGATCGAGAACATGCCCCATGAGCCGTGACCTGAAACTCGCCTTCGTCGGCTGCGGCGCCATCGCCGAGATGCACCTGATGGGCATCAAGGAGGCCGCGCCCGACATCCGTATCACCGCGGCGATCGACCCGGTCGCCGCGCGCGCCGAGGCCATGGCGAAGCGCACCGGGGCGACACCGTACACCTCGCTCGCCGACGGCCTCGCCCAGGGCGATTTCGACGCCGTTGATCTCATGCTCCCCCATCACCTCCACGAGGACGTCGCGCTGGAATCGTTCGCAGCGGGCAAACACGTGCTGTTGGAGAAGCCGATGGCGCTCACGCCGGAGAGCTGCGACCGCATCCTCGCGAGCGCCCGTGCGGCAGGTACGGTCTTCATGGTCGCCGAGAATGCGCAGTACTGGCCCGAGGTCGTACGCGCGAAGGAGTTGCTCGACGCCGGCGCCATCGGCGAGGTAGTCACAGCGCGCGCGACGGTCAACGCGCCCCTCGATCGCACGAGCCCATTCTATGCCGGCGCCCGTCCGTGGCGATTCGACAAACGCTCGACGGGTGGCGGCATCAGCCTCGACGTCGGGTCACACTGGATTCGACCCCTCCGGATGTGGCTCGGCGAGATCGACGAAGCGATTGCCGCGCTCGACTACCCGGCCAAAGAAATGGAAGGCGAATCGCTGGTGCGAGCACTCTTTCGCTTCCGCTCGGGGACCATTGCGACGTTCGACGCCGGCATGCTTCCCGGCACCGTGTTCGGCCCGGAAGTCTTGTTCCGTATCACCGGCACGGGAGGCGAGATCGTGATCGAGAGTCACGCGGGCGGGCGGCTGGCCCTGTACGACAGCGAGCACCCCAAGGGGCTAAAGGAGGAGGCCCGCGGGTACCTCCACTCGTACGGCCCGGAGTTCGCCGACTTCGCAAGCGCGGTGCTCCACGGGACACCGCTCGCGGCGGGCCCGGAGCAGGCGATCGGTGAGCTCCGGACGGCACTCGCGATGTATCGATCCGCGGACAGCAAGCAATGGGAGAAGGTGTGGGAATGAGCGCCCGGGTCCGCTTCGACTTCGGAGAATGCACGGTCCTGGTCACCGGCGGCTCGAACGGGATTGGGCTCGCGATCGCCACGGCATTCGCAGACGCGGGAGCGGCCGTCACGATCACGGGCACCAAAGGACAGGCGGCGGACTACCCGCACGACCTGTCGCGTTTCACCTACCGCACACTCCAGCTCACCGACCCCGCCGCCATCGACACCCTCGCGGCATCACTTCCCGCGCTCGACGTCCTCGTCAACAACGCTGGCGCGGCGTTGCCTGGCGGCCGGGACGAGTGGCGTCCGGAGGTCTTCGAGGAGTCACTGCAGATTAATCTCGTCGGCGCGTTCCGTCTCGCCTCCGCAGTTCGCGATCGGCTCGGCGGCGCCCGGCTCGAGGGTGGCGGGGCGATCGTGAACCTCGCCTCCATGTCCTCGTACTTCGGCATCGCCATGGTCCCGGGCTACGGCGCCGCCAAGGCCGGGGTCGTGCAAATGACCAAAACGCTGGCGGCCACCTGGGCGACCGACGGCATTCGTGTCAACGCCGTCGCTCCCGGACACATCTCGACG
The DNA here is from genome assembly GCA_029262315.1 of Deltaproteobacteria bacterium. GTDB lineage: Bacteria > Desulfobacterota > Binatia > UTPRO1 > UTPRO1 > JAJCZP01. The sequence goes on from JAJCZP010000237.1 coordinate 51,441, forward strand.
AACATGACCGCACCGATGGAGTCGATCGAGAGCCTCGTGGCACCGATCATCGCACGGACGCCCATGCAACGTTGGGGGACCGCCGAAGAAATCTCCGGCGCCGTGTTGTTCCTGGCAAGCCCGGCAGCGGCATTCATCACCGGACAGACGCTCGCAGTCGACGGCGGGTATTCGATCGCATGAGTACTCCCGATCCTGGCCAACCACTCCGCCCGGTGACGGACGAGGAGATCGCCACCTTCGAACGCGACGGCGTCGTCTGTCTCCGACAGATCGTGCCCTCCCCGTGGATGGCGCGCATGGAGCGTGCGGTAGAGGACGCGATTCGCCACCAATCCACGACCGATCTCAGCGACCTCGCCCGCGGTCTGGGCACACCCGCCAGCGCGCCTGGCCGCTTCGTCGCGGGCATCGACCATTGGACGGCGCTCCCGGAATTCCGTGCCTTCGCGTGCGACTCACCGCTGCCGGCGATCGCCGCGGCACTCATGCGCGCCAGCAAGATCAACCTCTACGAGGACAGTTTGCTCGTGAAAGAGCCGGGCACTGTCGAGCCGACCATGTTTCACCAGGATCTGGCGTACTTCCACGTCGAAGGTCAGCAGATCTGCACGGCCTGGTGTCCACTCGATCCCGCAACGCGGGCGACCGGCGCCGTCGGCTACGTGCGTGGCTCCCACCGCTGGAACCGGATGTTCAAACCGAACCTGTTCGTGAGCACCATGGCGATTCCCGATACCGAGGGTGAGGATCTCCCGGATGTCACCGCCCCCGGGAGCAACCATGACATCGTCTATTTCGAGCTCGGCCCCGGCGACGTCACCTTCCACGACGCCCGCACGATCCACGGCGCCGACGGCAACGCCTCGACGGCGACACGCCGCCGCGCGATCTCGGTGCGGTACTGCGGCGACGATGCGCGCTACCACCTCCGCCCGGGCGCGCCACGAAAGCCGCACCACGACCGTGTACGAGAAGGCGACATCCTCGACTGTGAGGAATGCCCGGTCGTCTGGCCGCGGTAGCGCCGAGCGTCAGCCCGTCGGCGTCAGGACGTACACCGTCCACTGACCGATTCGTCGCACGTGACCGCCGCGGCTAGTGGTCAACCGCGCCAACCGGGCCCGCCGTGGGGGCGGCATATCGCTTCGCACGACGAGCATCCCCGGCGCATGTTCGTCCAGGTATGCCGCGAGCTCGCGTGGATCGGCGAGCATGGACGGCGCATGCCGATCACGCTTCGTACCCGGACGATCGAACACGAAGGCGTCAGGGAGCCCCGAAGCCGCCATGACCGCAAGGTACTCCCAATAGTGCCGCTCGAGGAGGATCGGCGCGTGGCCAGCGACCTTGCGAAGGAATCGTCCGGTCGCAATCGAGTCCGGGTGGAGCCCCACCTGCGCGCTCCGGATACGGGTCACATGGGTGGCAACCACGCCCAGCAGGATGCCGGCAGCCGCAACCGCGGCGATCGAGCGTTGCCACCCGGGCCGCGCCACGCCGACGAAACGCCGGAGGCCCATGGCGAAGTAGGGACAGAGAAGGATCAGATACGGGAGGGCGTAGCGCCCAGGAGCCGCGCTCGGCGGGACGGAGATCACGTTGAACAGGGAGGCCGCAACCAACGCAACGCCAGCAACGCCCGCCGGCAGCATGCGGAAGCCCGGCGTTCCGCGAAACAGCGAGATGCCCACCATCGGCAGGGCGATCAGCAACAGCAGCCAATCCCTGCGCACGACGAGGGTTGGATAGTAGAGCAGCTTCTCCACGACGGACACATCGTAGCCGTCGCGAAACCAGCGGGTATATTCCGTGTGCTCGGCAATCCCCGCCCCGACGCTGCCCTCCATGACCCATGTCGCCGCGAGATAGTACGCAACGAACGTGAAGGAGAGCGCGCCATAGGCGATCAATCGCACGACACGACCGCGATCACCCGCGCGCACCGCCGCGAGGATGACCGGGAGTAGACACAACTGAACGCTGGCGATGAAGAGCCAACTGCTGATGTGAAACGCACTGGCACCGAAGAACGCCAGGCCCGCGAGCGCCAGGTCTCGGTCACGATGCGTCTCGAGCCAGCCACAGAGATAGTAGATGCCCGCGACGAGGAACGTCAGGAAATAGACGTCGAGCATCGGCGTACCGCTCAATGCGACGTACCAGGGGTGGGACGCGAGGACGATCACCGCGACCAGCGTGACGATCGGGTCGCCCCACAGACGCCGCACGAGCAAGGCGGCGTAGGCCATCAGCACACACGACGACAGAAAGACCGTGGCTCTCGGACCCGCGAGCGGATCGCCGAAGATCCAATGCGAGAAACCGTGCAGGTAGAGTTCCGCTGGCATCCACACGCCCGACCACCACACGATCTCGGGTGCGGCCGCCCAGCGTTGCGATCGGAGGGAGCGCGAGAACTCGTCGGCGCTCAGACTGACGAATCCGTGCTGTACGAGATACGCCAGCAAGACCGCTTGCAGCAGCAAGCCGCACAGTACGGTCAGGACGAACCCTACCGGACGGTCGCCGTATCGCATCCCGGCCCCCTACCGGTCCTCGATGTCGGGATCAACCACGTCTGGCCAGCTTGACCGCGCCGGAGGTCGATGGAATCCAGTCACAGATGTTCGCACCGCGCATCGCCCGATACGGTCTCGTTGCCGTGGCCTTGGCTCTGATACTAGGCGGGGCGTATCTCCTCGGCGGCACTCCACGACCGCTCCCGGACGCGCCCGCCAGTGACACATCGGTTGATGCGGTCCAGCAGGCACGTCTACGCGCGCTCGGCTATCTCGGCTGGCACGAAGAGTCGCCCGCCGCGCTCGCCAAGAGCGGTGTCACCGTCCACCAACACGACCGCACGGCCCCAGGACTCAACCTGTACTGCTCGGAGCCGAGCGGCGTCCTGCGCTTCATCGGCATGGACGGCACGGAGGTCCACACGATCGACCTGGGCATGGACGAGGACGCCGACCCCGACAACTACTGCAAGGTCGCTACCCCTCACGGCGACGACACCATCGTCGCGGTGCTCGAGAATACCAAGCTCATCAAGTTCGGTCTCGACGGAAAGCCCCGCTGGGCGCTCGACCGCTCATTCCACCACGACGTCCAGGTCGGCGGCGACGGCCGAATCGTCGCCGTCGTGGGGCGCCAGATCGCCTCTGACGACTATTTCACTGAGCACGCGATCACCGACAGCGTGATCGTCATCCTGGACGCCAACGGCAAGTTCCTCCAGACGTTCTCGTTGGCCGCGCTGGTCGCCCGCGTGCCAGCCCTGCTGGAACGCGCCCACGCGCATCTCGACGATCCGTCGCCGCACTGGAAGGCCGACGAGGCAAACCTCCCGGATGAGGCCGGGGCCAAAGAACGAGAATGGCGCCGCCACGATGTGTTCCACGTCAATACCGTGGCACTGCTGCCGCGGGCGCTGCCCCTCCCCGACGGGGGCGAGGCACCCGCGGGCTCAATCCTGTTTTGCGCGCGACACCTGGACAGCATCGGCATCATCGATCCGACCACCGAAAACATCGTCTGGCATTGGGGTATCGGTGAGCTGCAGTGGCCGCACCATCCGAGCCTGCTCGCGAACGGGCACATCCTGGTGTTCGACAACGGCATCGCGCGCCAGCAATCGCGGTTGCTCGAGCTCGATCCGGCGACGAATGCGACCACGTGGCGCTACGAGCCAGGGCCGACGTTCTTCAGTCGCTCGCGCGGCAGTGCCCAGCGACTCCCAGGCGGCCACACCCTCGTGACCGAGTCGACCCGAGGGCGCGTCTTCGAGATCGACGAGGCCGGGGAGATCGTGTGGGAGTTCCTGAACCCCCACACCGACCCCGCGAGCGGGGCCCGCGCCACGATCTTCCGCATGACGAGGCTGCCCCCCGAAAGGGTACGCACGATGCACTGGCCCCCCAGCGCCCGTGCCCACCTCACAAAGCTCGGACTGCCAACCGACCACTGAACCCTGCGACCAGCCCCGACCAATCAGCCCGCAGCGCCGTGCGGCCTCGACGGCCCTCGCGGTCGCGCCACCCGCCCAGCACGGAAGTTCGACCCGACACAGGGCGGCGCCCTTCTTTCGCCCGCGCGCAGGGGGGCATATTGTAGCGTCCGCCATGCGACGCCTTCTCGTCTGTCAGCACGTCCCCTATGAGATCCTCGGAACGCTCGACCCGCTCCTGCGGCACGCTGGATTCCGCATCCGCTACGTGAATTTCGGGCGCGACCCCCATGCGCAGCCGACGATTGACGGCTACCAGGGCCTGATCGTGCTCGGCGGGCCGATGAACGTCGGCGAGGACGACCGTTATCCGCACCTCCGCACCGAGCAGACTCTCATCCGCAATGCCATCGAAGAAGGCGTGCCGGTTCTCGGGATCTGTCTCGGGGCGCAGCTCATCGCCGCCACTCTTGGGGCGACCATTCTGCCCGCGGCCGAGACCGAAATCGGCTGGTACGACGTCTCCCCGACCGAAGCGGCGCTCCAGGACCCGGTGCTCGGGCACCTCGGTGCCACAGAACGCCTGTTCCAGTGGCACGGCGATACGTTCGAGCTTCCCGATGGCGCGGTACACTTGGCCGCGGGCACCTCGGTTCCCAACCAGGCGTTCCGATGGGGCGACAATGTGTACGGCTTCCAGTTCCATCTCGAGGTCGACCAACCGATGATCGAGCGCTGGCTGAAGGTGCCGCTCCATCTCGAACAGATCGCAGGCCTCGAAGGCAAGATCGACCCCGCCGAGATTCAGCGTGCAACCCCGCGGCACATCGATCGCCTGACGCAGCTGAGCGATCGCACGTTTGGCGCCTTCGTGGATCTCCTCGGGCGGCCACGCAAGCACCGCGCCCTGCCGTCGCGCTAACGCTCCGCGCGCACGAGGACTACGGCTTCACGAGAATCTTGACGTGATGCTCCGGGTTCGCCAGCTCCGCGAACGCACCTGGCACGCCCGCGAGCCCAATGCGCCCGGTCACGAGTGGCCCGACATCGATACGCCCCTCCGCGAGCGCCCCGAGCGTCTCGGCGTACTCCTCGGCCGTGTAGTAGAATGCGAACCGCAGGCTGAGTTCTTTCCCGAGCGCGAAGACCGGACGGAACGCGTCCTGCTCCATGCACACACCGACGACGACGATCCGCGCGTACGAGGGCGCGCCGCGCACGATCTGGTCGATGACGCCAGGAACCCCCACGCACTCGAAGACCACGGCGGGACGTAGTGGCGTGTCGGTCGGCGTCAGCAGATTCTGCACCGCGGCTTCCTCGTCGGAGCCAGCGACCGCGGCTTCAGCCCAACTCGCGTACGGCGACGTCGCCGCGGGGTCGACGACGACGTCCGCGCCTACAGCGGCGGCCTGCGCACGTCGCACCGCGGAGAAGTCCGCCGCGACGATGGGACTCGCCCCACGTAGCTTCAGGGCGGCGATCACCGCCAGGCCCACCGGGCCGCAGCCGATCACCAGGGGCACATCGCGCGGCGCGAGATCGCCGAGGCCGACCGCATGCAGACCGACCGCCATCGGCTCGGTCAGCGCCGCGAGTTCGGTCGGGAAGCCATTCGGGATCGGCAGCAGCAGATCGCTCGCAAGCACCATCAGTTCGCCGTAGCCACCGGGGACCTCGTTCGAGAACCCCACCGAGAGGATGCCCTGCGACCGGGGCAACAACGGCACCCCGCACACCGGCGTGCCCGCGGCGAGACGACGCTCCGTCCCGGGCCCGTAGTCGACGACCTCGCCCGCGAACTCGTGTCCCATGACAACGTCACGGGACAGATCCATCACGTTGCGTGCACCCATCTCCTGCATCGACGCGACCAAAGCAGGCCCGTGCTGCGCGGCGTGCAGGTCCGAGCCGCAGATGCCGCACGCAACTGTTCGGACCAACACCTCCCCGGGTCCGGGCTCCGGATCGGGCAGGGTATCGACGGTCAAACTCGACCCTCGCATTACAACTGCGCGCATGGTGTTCCTCCCTGAGTTCCCTAGCCGCCTGTCGGAGATGCGGCAATCAGCCGTGGTATGTAGAACGCGCGTGCCCGCTCTACCGCGCGCAGCGCATCGTCGAGATCGGCGGAGAGCACGTTGACGTTGTACGAGACGACGTTGGTGCCGGCGCCAACCCACGACGAGTGCGCCTTCGCCGCGTAGGCGAAGTACGGCACCCCCGCACAGCTCGCGCCCTCGTCCCCGATACGACCGATGCACCCTTCCGGCGGCGGGATCTCGTAGATGGGCCCGCGGGCGGTCCACGGACCCATGAGATCCGCGGCGGTGTACAACGCGATCGAGTGACTCATCCATTCGATCCGATACGTCATCCAGCCGAGACGTTCATCGAACGTGATCGTCGCTTCGGAGGTTCCCGGCAAGCCCGGGATCTCGTGCAACAGGCGCCTGTCGAACGCCGTCGTCCAGATCAGCTCCGCACTCGTCGCTGTCCGACGCTGGAGATACTCGGGCGCGAGCGCCCAGCTCTCGGCGGCGAGTGCACCCGTAGGGAACCTGGCAACGACCGTACCCATCCCCGTCGCGGAACCGAGGCGCCCAAAGAGATAAGCCACCCCATCCCTCGGGACGAGCGCGGTCGCCCATGTCAACGCCGCCGTCTCCCCCGGGATGTCCGGCCACGTATTCGGCACCGGCGTTCGGTCGTACACCCAGTAGCGCGGAAGCGCCTCGGGATTGGTCACGCGAATGAGGACGTCGCCGAGCGACACGAGCCCCGCCTCACGCGTGTGACGGCTCGCGGCAACGAGCAAGACGCCATCCACGTAGGCCAACGAGAGTGGCCACAAGAACTCGCCGGGCGCTTCGGCCTCGAAAATCGGACGCGGCACGCCGTCGGCCGTTCGCCAATGGGTTTCGAGCGGAGTGAGCTCGCCATCCGACCGCCGCGTCATGACGCCCACGGTGTTCGCGATCATGCCGTGGGTCAGCCGATCGTCGACATCGCGATCGCAGTACGCGACGCCACCGGAACAATCGTCGCGCACCGTCCCCAGCAAAGTGTCTCCGAAGATCCAGAGCCAACGATCGGGTCCGGCCTGGACCGACGACGCCACGTCGCCACCGAGCCACGCCAGCGCACCGGGCGCCGCGGGACGTGGATCGATGAGCCGCTGCCACTGCGGCGCCGCCGCGAAGGTGAGCGGGACATGCCGCGGCGGCTCGAGAATGGGAGTTCGGGCAACACACCCGGCCGCCAGGGCGAGAGACACCAAGATCGCGAGTCGCCGCACCACCGGGCGGATATCAGGACCCCGGCAAGCTCCCCAAACAAACGAGCGTTTGTATAAATCGTGAGATCGGCTAGAACGATACACGAACACTCACGAAAGATTTCGACTCCCCATCCGCCCGCCGGGCGCGACCCAGCATATCTACGGCCATCCACAGATATTCAGGGGCTCCCATCCGGTGTGAGGTCGCTTGCGAGGTGAGCACCCTCGTGTACGACTATCAGACACTGCTCCCCGGACGGGGACCGACCCAGGAGGACGCGCGCGTGAATTTCGAGTTCAGCACCGATCAGAAGGCGATGGTCGAAGAGATCGACCAGTTCATCGAAGAGAACCGTGACATCGAGGTCATGGATGTCGCGCGCGAAAACATGTCGCAGCTCGTCGACACGCCGCCACGACGCAAGTTCATGGCCAAGATCGGAGAGCGCGGCTGGCTCGGCATTACCTGGCCGAAGAAGTTTGGAGGCCAGGACGGAGAAGGCGTCTACGAGTACCTGCTAAACGAACGCCTCGCACGCGTCGGGGCGCCGCAGATCGGCAAGGGCGTCGGCATCATCGGCAAGACCATCATCCGACACGGCAACGACAAGTTGAAAGAAGAGTTCCTCCCGAAGATCCTCCGAAACGAGATCGAATTCGCGATCGGCTACAGCGAGCCGCAGGCCGGCTCGGATGCCGCCGCCATGGCGCTCAAGGCCACCCGCGACGGCGATGGCTGGCGCCTGAACGGGCAGAAGGTCTTCACGACCTCGGCGCACTTCGCCGACTGGTACTGGATCGGCGCCCGCACCGATCCGGACAAGCCGAAGCACCACGGGATCAGCGTCTTCCTCGTCCGCATGGACGATCCCGGCCTCACCATCCACCCGATGCCGACCATCGGCGACGAAATCACCAACCAGGTCTTCTTCGACAACGTCTACGTCGGCAACGACTACCTCGTCGGCGAGATGAACAAGGGATTCCAGTACATCTCGGAGGCTCTCGATCTCGAGCGCTTCACGATGTTCACGTTTTCTCCGATCGAAGCCCGGGTAGAACTGCTGTGCGAGTACGTGCGCACCGAGACGCGGGACGGCGTCCCCCTCAAAGACGACCCGATCATCCGCCGGCAGGTTGCCGAGCTCGTCACCGACACCGAAGTGGCACGCGTCCTCGGCTTGCGCTTCGTCGCCGCCTCGATGCGCGGCGGCGCGCCGCCGACGTGCGAAGCCTCGGCCTACAAACTCTACGCCACCGAACTCTCGCGCCGCATCGCCAACGTCTCGATGGACATCGCGGGACCGGGCTCACAACTGCGCGTCAAGACCACGAGCGCCCCGATGGTAGGCCGCGCGGAGTCTACCTACCGCTACACCGTAATCGACACGATCGGCGGCGGCGCCTCGGAGATCCAGAAGAACATCATCGCGCGACGAAAGCTCGGCCTGCCGAGGAACTTCTAGAGCCTCCGTTGGCCACCCTACTGCCACTGGACGGCGTGACCGTGCTCGACTTCTCGACGGTCGGACCAGCTTCACGCTGCTCGCGCATCCTCGGCGACTACGGCGCCACGATCGTGAAGGTCGGCGCGCCCCCACGGAAGGGCGGCGTGCAGATCCAACCGCCGTTCTTCAGCTACAGCGCGGGACGGGGCACGAAACGCGTGCTCATCGACCTCAAAGCCCCCGAAGGCAAAGCGGCCTTCCTCCGCCTCGCCACCAATGCCGACGTCATCATCGAGAGCTTTCGCCCGGGCGTCGTCGCCCGACTCGGCATCGGCTACGACGACGTTCGGGCCCTGAATCCTCGCATCATCTACTGCTCGACGAGCGGCTACGGGCAAACCGGCCCGTACGCGAAATGGGCGGGCCACGACATCAACTACCTCGGGCTCGGCGGGTACCTCGCCTGCAGCGGACGGCGGGCGGATGGCGGCCCTCCCCTCCCCGGCGCGACCGTCGCCGACAGCGCCGCGGGCGGCATGCATGCCGCCATGGCGATCCTGGCCGCACTGCACGGTCGCCACACGACGGCGGAAGGGACTTACCTCGATGTCGCCGTCGCCGACGGAGTGCTGTCGCTCATGTCGCTACACATCGACGAGCATCTCGCGACCGGTGCCGAACCCGGTCCGGGAACGAACATCCTGACCGGTCGCTACGCCTGCTACGACACGTATCAGACTCGCGACGGCAAGTGGCTCGCAGTCGGCGCCATCGAGCCCGCGTTCTTCGCCAATCTCTGCGCGGCGCTCGGCCTCGACGCGCTCGTACCGCACCAGCTCGACGACGACCGGCAGCAGGAGATCCGCACGGCCTTCCAGCAGAAGTTTCGAACGCGCGATCGTGAGGAATGGATCGCCGAGCTGGCAGCGCGCGACACCTGCGTGACGCCCGCATACACGGTCTCCGAGCTCGTGGCGGATCCCCATTTGGCAGCACGCCACGCCTTCGTCGAGGCCGAGCACCCGCGCGAAGGGACGTTCCGCCAACTCGGCTCGGTGCTTGCCGGTGGCGATCGCGAGCGCGCGCGCTACGACGTCCCGGATGCCGCCGTGACCGACACGGACAACCTGTTGCGCGCGGCGGGCCTCGCCGACGCGGACATCGAGCACATGCGCGGCCAAGGCATCGTCGCCTAACGGCAACGAGAGCATCGCAACGGATTTACGGAAAGGACACCCCGCAATGGATCTGGATTTCACCGAAGAACAGAACATGCTCCGCGACACCGTGCGCGGCCTCTGCGAGCAGTATTGCGATGTCGCCGTCGTCCGGAAGCTTGAGGACGACCCGACCGGCTATCCGCGCGATCTGTGGACGAAGATGGGCGAGCTCGGTGTAATCGGCCTGATGCTTCCCGAGGCGCACGGCGGTGGCGCGCAGTCCGCGCTCGAAGGCGCGATCGTCTTCGAAGAGATCGGGCGCGCCCTCGCGCCGACGCCGCTCTTCGCGAGCGCCATCATGACCGGCGGCGTCCTGGCACGGGCGGGCAGCGGCGAGCAGCAAGCCGCATGGCTCCCGAAAATCGCGGCGGGAACCGCTATCGGCACACCGGCCTGGCTCGAGCCCAAAGGGGGCTTCGGTCCGCGGGGCGTACAGCTCGTCGCGACACCTGACGGCGACTCCGTCCGGCTCACCGGAGAAAAGCGCCACGTGCTCTTCGCGAGTGCCGCAGACCGCCTGCTCGTCCTGGCTCGCACGGGCGCGAACGACACCGACGTGGATCTCTTCCTGGTCGACCCGAACGCGCCCGGAGTCACGCTGACGCAGCAGTACTCGATGGCATCCGACACGCAGTACCATGTGGCCTTCAACGACGTACGCGTCCCGATGAGCGACCGCATCGGCGCAGCGGGCTCGGGTTGGGCGACGTGGGATGCCACGATGCACCAGGGTATCATCATGCTGGCGGCAGAAGCCGCCGGCGGTGCCGGCCGGGCGCTCGAGATGACCGTCGACTATGCGAAGACGCGCACGCAGTTCGACAAGCCGCTCGGTGCCTTCCAAGCCATCTCTCACTACTTGGCCGACGGCTCGACCGAAGTCGATGGCGCCCAAACGCTCGTCTCGGAGGCCGCCTGGGCACACGCCGCCGGAAAGTCCGTCGCACGGCTCGCACCCATGGCGAAGCTCTTCGCCTGCCGCACCTTCCGGAGCGTCACCGCGATGGCGCAGCAGGTCCACGGCGGGATCGGTTTCACGATCGAGTTCGACATCCAGCTCTTCTTCCGCCGCGCGAAGCAACAGCAGATCTCCTGGTGGGACACGCGCTATTTGGAGGAACTCGTCGCGGCAGCGGTGCTCGACGGCGACGCACCCATCCGCCTCTCGGCGTTCTGAGCACATGCACGAGGTGCGCGCCGACCTCGACCGCTGGCAGCACGCCGGCGAGTCGATCGCCCTAGCCACGTTGGTCCGCGTCCGACGCGCGGCACCCCGGAAGCCCGGGGCACGCATGCTCGTCACGGCTAGCGGTAAGATCGCGGGGTCCGTAAGCGGAGGCTGTGTCGAAAGCGACGTCGCTGCGCATGCCGCCGAGGTGCTGGCCGCGGGTAGCGCCCGCATGGCACACTACGGCATCGCCGACGACGTGGGGCTCGACGTCGGCCTGAGCTGCGGCGGCTCGATCGACGTCCTGATCGAGCCCTTCGAGACCGATACCTCCTGGGCCGCGCTTGATGAGGCTGTCACCAGCCGTACCCCCGCCGTGCTCTGTATCGCTCTGGCTCCGCGGGCGCTCCTTGGACGACGCATGACTGTCCACGCCGACGCGGCGGGCGCCACGACGGCCGGAGCGATCCACCCGGCGCTCGACGACGCGATCGCCGATACCGCGCGCACACTCCTCGCCACCGGCGGCACGACCGAGATCACCCTGCCACACGACGGCACCGAGGCGACGATCTTTTTCGAAACGTTCGCGCCCCATGCTCAACTCGTCATCGTCGGCGCGACCGAGGCCGGCATGCATCTCGCGCGGATGGCCACGAGCCTCGGTTTCCGGGTGACGGTGATCGACCCGCGCGGCGTCTACGCCACCCCCGAACGCTTCCCGGACGCGGCCCTCATCCAGGCATGGCCCGACGAAGCGCTGCGCGCGTTTCCACTCGATCCCTGGTCGTACGTCGTCACGCTCACCCACGATGCGAAATTCGACGTTCCAACCCTGGCGCATGCGCTGCGGTCGCCGGCGCGTTACGTCGGCGCCATGGGGAGCCGACGTACCCACGATGGCCGGAAGGACGCGCTCCGGGCGGAGGGCTTTACCGACACGGATCTGCGGCGCGTGCATGCACCGATCGGGCTCGCCATCGGGTCGCGTACGCCCGCCGAGATCGCCCTTTCGATCCTGGCCGAGATCGTCGCCGTCCGGTCTGGCAAGGACATGCGCCCGAGCGAGCCCGTGACCACGCCAGCCGGGGTCTCTGCCCAGCCGATCGCAACCGCCAAAACAACCGCGACAACGGGCACGATCGCGTGAACGAGCCCGCGACCTCCATCATGGGACTCGTCCTCGCCGCGGGATGCTCGGCACGCATGGGTCGGCCAAAGCAGCTCCTTCCACTCAATGGTCGGCCACTGCTTCAACACGTCATCGACGCGGCAATGGCGGCCCAGGAACTGACCAGCGTCACCGTCGTGCTCGGTCACGCGGCCGATGAAATCCGGGCCGCGCTCGAGCTTTCGTTGCGCGACGTCCACGTGATCGTGAACCCACGATATCGGGAAGGACAGAGCACCTCGCTCCGCGCGGGGCTCGCGGCCGCCCCCGCGCGCGTTGCTGCCGCTGCCGTCCTCCTCGGCGATCAGCCGAGTCTCGCACCGATACGGATCGACGAGGTCGTGCGCGCGTTTCGCGCAGCGCAGACGCCAGTCGCGCGACCCACCTACGACGACGACACTCCGGGACACCCCGTCGTACTCGCCCGAAGCGTGTGGCCAGCGGTCACTACGCTCGACAGCGACGACGGGGCTCGCACTGTGCTCGCGGCCCACCCCGAGTGGCTGACCCACATTCACCTCGGCGGCCAGACACCCGTCGACATCGACACCCCCGCAGACTACGAGCGCGCTCGACACGCGCCGGCGCGCTAGCGCCGTCATAAGGACGAAGCATGGCCATCGAGATCAAAGAAACGTTCCAGGTCGCCGCTCCCATCGAAACAGTGTGGGCTTTCCTGCTGGACCCGCATCAGGTCGTGACCTGCATGCCCGGCGCCCAGCTGGACGAGGTAGTCGACGACCGGACCTTCCACGGCACCATCAAGGTGAAGGTCGGCGCGATCACAACGCGCTACCAGGGCAAAGTGCAGCTCACCGAAGTCGATCAGGGCCAGTTCAAGCTCCAAATGGTCGCGGAGGGACGCGAAACCGGCGGCGGGACGGCCAAGGGCACGATGGAGAGCACACTCCGTACCCTTCCCGACGGACAGACCGAGGTCGTGGGCTCGGCCCACGTCGACCTCACCGGCCGGATCATGCAAGTCGGACGCGGCATGATTCAGGGCGTCTCGCACCAGCTCTTCCTGCAGTTCGTGAAAAAGGCCCAGGCCCGACTCCTAACGCCAGCAACGGAAAGCGCAGGCGAGACGTCGGCCAGCAGCACCCCCACCCCAGGAACGGCATCCCAAGGCGCGCCCGTCAGCGCCTCGGTCCCTGCCGAGCCGGACGACAATTCCATCCGTATCGTCCCCATCGTCCTCAAGGTCATGTGGGCCGCTATCCTGCGCTTCTTCCGCCGTCTCTTCGGGCGCGCCTAGACAGCCAACCCCACCGCCACCGGCCCCCTGGGCCGCCCCGAGGCCGTTTTCGGACGCTCCCGGACCGAACTGGACTTGATCGGATGCCCGTCCCACCATAGCTTGCGCCCCCAAGAGGAGGATTCACCATGAAGAACTCACAACTGATCGGCGCGCTCGCGCTGGCGTGGACGCTGCTTCCGGTAGCCGGTTGTACCGGCGATACTCAGGCCGTAACGCCTGAAAGCGCCCCCGCGGCGCCAGCCGGTGGCAGCGCGGCCACAGCTCCGACCGGTGGCGGCGACGTGCTCGCGACCGTCGGAGCCCGCTCGATCACACGTGCCCAGGTCGAGGAGACCGTGCGGGCACAGCTGCTCGCCGTCGAGAACCAGCGGTACGAAGCGCTACGCGGGGGTCTCGACCAACTGGTAAGTCAGGCACTGATCGAGCAGGAAGCCGCCGCCCGCGGCTCGAACCCAGAGGCACTCGTGCAGACCGAGGTGATGCTGAAGGCCACCACGCCGACGGAAGCGGAGATCGCCCAGCTCTACGAGCAAGCGAAGGGGCAGCTGCAGAACAGGGAACTCGACGAAGTGAGGCCGCAACTCATCGGCTACCTGACCCAGCAGCAACAGGGACAGCGGCAGGCCGAGTTTCTCGCCGAGCTTCGTGCCAAGTACCCCACCAAAATCGCCCTCCGACCGCCGATCATCGAGGTGGACTCCGCGGGACGCCCGTCGAAGGGCGGCGCGGCCGATGCGCCCATCAGGATCGTGATGTTCTCGGACTACGAGTGCCCGTTCTGTAAGCGCGGCGAGGACGTCGTCGACCAGGTCATGGCCACGTACGGCGACAAGGTCCATCTCGTATTCCGCGACTATCCGCTCCCGTTCCACGCCAACGCGCGTCCCGCCGCCGAGGCCGCCCACTGCGCCAACGACCAGGGCAAGTTCTGGGAGTACCACGGCACCCTGTTCAGCAATCAGACCGCACTCACCGTCGCCGACCTGAAGCGCTACGCGGGGGAGCTTGGACTCGATCAGGGCAAGTTCGACAGCTGCCTCGACGACGGCACCTTCAAAGCCGAGGTGGAGAAGGATTTCGTCGCTGGCGGCAGCGTCGGCGTCGACGGTACGCCCGCGTTCTTCATCAACGGCCGCATGCTCTCAGGCGCCCAGCCCTTCGAGCAATTCAAGGCCATCATCGACGAGGAGCTGAGCGCGGACTCCTGAGCACCCGGCTCGCGTAACGGGAAGCGGGCTCCTTCGTCGAAGGGCCCGCTTCCTCAACACCTCGGAGGATTCACCTCCTACCGACCTCGGAGGATTCACCTCCTACCGGTCGAGCACCTCGCGGACGACCGCGACGACGCGATCGTGAATCGGCCCGCAGGTCGCGATGACACCCTGGTTCTTCTCGAGGGTGCGCCCACGTGCGAAATCGAGGTCGTTGCCGTCGATGTCGGTGACGCGCCCCCCGGCTTCCTCGACGACGATCATACCGGCGGCGTGATCCCAGATCTTCTCTTGGTAGTCCGCACGGGTCGGAAGCCGGAGATAGATCGATGCATCGCCACGTGCGACCGCGGCGTACTTGCACTGGCTGTCGATGCGGTAGGGCTCGGCGATGATACCGAGATGGACGGCGATCCGCGACGCGGCTCCCTGATCGGAGTGCCCCGACTCGACCGATTCGCAGAAGCGCGCGCCCGCGGTTTCGGTCACCCGGGCGACCTGCACTGAGTGCGAAGCCGCGTTCGGATCATCGAGCACCACGAGTGTCGCGCCACCACCACGAACCGCGGTCATCAGTACGCCGCGGGTCTCACTGTCGTCGACAGGCAGGTTCGGACACCCGAGAACGCCAAGGACGACACGACCATCCACGATCAAGCCGAGCGCCACGGCGTACTGCTCGCCGCGGAGGAACCCCTTGGTGCCGTCGATCGGATCGAGCGTCCAGAACCGATCCGCGCCGCCGGCCGGAGGAGTCCACCCGCCATGGTCGATGGCGTCGAGCACCGCGTCTTCACTCATCTGCGAGTCGCGAATGCCGCGTACCGCCGCGGTCACCTTGGCACGGAGCTCGGCGGCACCATCGCCGTCGCGCAGCGCCGTCGCCGCCTCTTCACCCACAACGCGATCGGACGGAAACGCCTGGGCGAGCGCCGCACAGACGACGGCCTGCGAGGCAAAGTCGGCAACCGTCACCGGACTCTTGTCCTTCTTCTCGATCGTTGCCGCCGTCACCAGATCGCCCTGCACCGTCCGACAGACGCGACAGGCATCCCGCACCGCGGCAACAGCGATCTCGAGTTCTTTCTCGTATCCCATCTCTCTCCTCGTCCGGGGCGACCCGCCCACTGGTCGCGGGCGCTCCAGGCGCCGATACGACGGCCTTCCTTATGGCGCGTTCAGCGCGGGTCTTCCAGCGACGCGGGCGCGAGGCCGCACGCACCGACACGCCCGGGCCCACACTACACCCAGCGGCGCACACGCTTCCGATAGGCCGCGTAGGCCTCGCCGTGACTGCTCGCAAGATGGGCTTCCTCGAGCCGAACCTGCACGCTGATCAGCACATGGCCAACGAGCAGCACCGCCAGCATGAGCACGCTCGGCACACAGAGGAAATAGCCGACCAGCGCCACCCGCATGCCGAAGAAGATGGGATTGCGGGAGACGCCGAACAACCCGTGCGTCACGAGCGCGGTCTGCCGCTCGCGGTCGATCCCGATCCGCCACGAGGCCCCCATCTGCGCCTGCGCGATCGCCGCCCACAACGTGCTGAGTAGCACCAACGCCAGACCAGCCAACCGGACCGCGTCGTGCTCCAACGGCGGCAGCGTCCCGCCGAGCCCTTCACGCCCTCCGATGAAGGCCGCCAGACTGATGACGAGCGCAACCTCCACCCAGAGAAACGTCCGCATGATGTAGCGATCGGCGTCGTCCTCGCGCGAGACGATGACTGGATTCACACCCGTGCTGCGCCAGACCAGCAGCGTTCGCATGACGAACACGACCAGGAACGACACGACGAAGAAGATCCCCAGGAACAGTCTCATCGGACTCGTAGCCTCTCTTTCTTTCCGTGCTTGTGGGTATGACGCGCGTGCTCGACGGCGAACGCGAACAGATCCTTCACATGCGAGTCGTCCAGGAGGTAGTAGGCGTGCCGACCCTCTTTCCGACGCCGCACCAGGCCACGATCGCGGAGCAGCCGCAGCTGATGCGAGACCGTGGACTGCTCGAGCCCCAGCATCACCGAGAGGTCATGCACGCACTGCTCACCCGCAAAGATGGCGTGAACGAGACGAATCCTGGTGGGATCGGCAAGAGCACTGAACGTCGCGGCAAGGTGCTCGGAACTCTCGGTATTCATGACCGTGGGCATCGTCCACATCTCAATACATGCACCTATGCTCATATGTCAAGACGACAAATCGACCTGCTCCGCGAGAGCGTGACCGGCATGTGCAGAAATGCTCGCCGATGCCGAAGACCAGCGACCGGGCTTCCAGAACCCAACGCACTTCGCATGACGAACGCCGCGTCAGGTCAAGCTCCGCCGGGAAACAGCCGAAACAGTATGGAAGCGCGTCGCAAGCGCACGGCATCCAAGGAGGCGGACATGTCGCAGTTCATGGAAGTCATCGAGTGGCTCGATCCCACAGGCGAAGAGTTGGTGCACCGCGTCCCCGAAGAGGGCTCGGGTGAGACCAAGTTCGGCGCGCAGCTGATCGTTCGCGATAGCCAGGCGGCGATCTTCTATCGCGACGGCAAAGGGCTCGATGTCGTCGGCCCCGGGCGCCACACCCTCTCCACCCTGAACCTGCCGATCCTCACGAAGGTCTTGTCGTTGCCGTGGGGCTTCACGAGTCCGTTTCGCGCCGAAGCGTATTTCGTCAACCTCAAAGTCTTCACGAACCTCCGCTGGGGCACAAAGGATCCCGTGGCGTTCAAAGATCGCGAGCTTGGCCTGGTACGCCTGCGCGCGTTCGGCGCATTCACGATCCGGATCACCCAGCCGCTGCTGTTCGTGAACATGCTCGTCGGCACACAGGGCTCCTTCGCGACGAGCGCCATCGAGGACTATCTGCGCGAGGTGATCGTCTCCCGTTTGAACGATTTTCTCGGCGAGCGTGTCGAGAGCATCCTCGACCTCCCAAGCCAGTACGACGAAATGGGCGTCGCGGTGAAGAATCGTCTCGAAGCCGACTTCACGAAGTACGGCATCGAGTTGGTCGATTTCCTGATCAACCGCATCACTCCGCCCGACGACGTGCAACAGATGATCGATGCGCGAAGCGGCATGGGCGCGGTCGGCAATCTCGACGATTTCCTGAAGTTCAAGGCCGCGCGAGGACTCGACGAGGGAGGCTCGGGCCCCGATGGGGGTGGCGGCGCCGCCGCGTCCGGCATGGGACTCGGCGTGGGAGCGGGCCTCGGCATGATGCTTCCTGGCCTCCTCTTCAAGAGCATTCGCGATCAAGCCACCGAACTCGACGACATCGTCGCGCGCGGCGTCGTCCATTGCGACGAGTGTCACGGCGAGGTCCAGATCGACGCGCGCTTCTGCGCCCACTGCGGCCATCAAATGGTCGTCATCAAGAAATGTCCGAGCTGCGACAAGAACGTCACGGCCCAGGCTAGGTTCTGCTCGTCGTGCGGCCTCGATCTGGGCGCCGAGCTGCACTGCGCAAAGTGCGACACCAAGTTGCCCGCAGGAACGCGCTTCTGCTTCCACTGCGGCGACCGTGTCGGCGCCGCGCCCGAGACGCCGCCGACACCGTGACGCCAGCGCCCCAAGGGGCCGCGGCGTCGGTCGTCGTCGCGACGTCGTGCCCGCGCTGCGGCGCCCCACTCGAACTCGGCGAAACCGCGAACGCCACCCGCTGCGGGCACTGCCGCGCGCATCTGGCGGTCACGGGTCGCGGCCAGACGCTGAGCTACCAGATCGCGCCCCGCGTCTCGCCCGCTGACGCGCGCTCACTCGTCCGATTCGCTCAGCCGAACAACGGCACGCATCATCACGTCGGCGATCCTCGTCTGTTCCTCTTCCCGTACTACCGACTCACCGGCCTCGAGCTCCGGTGGACACGCGCCCCCGAGCCCGAGCGACAGCGTCCGCGCGCCACACCCCGGTTCGCCAACGGTGAAGCGGAGTTGCTCGCGATCGCGAGCGCCATCGCCATCGCGCGCCAGCCGCGCCCGCTGCACTCGCCACTCTTCGGGGGGCGCTGGGTCGAGCGCAACGTTGCCGCCTGTGACACCGCCGGCCTGGCCAGCTACTCGCTCGGGATCCGCCCGAGCGTCCTCCGGCTCGAGCTCTTTCGTCCCGACCCGGCGGCGACGGCCGTAGCCCCCACATACGCGGCCGAACAGGCGCTCGACCTCGCCAAGGCGGCGGGACCAGACGGCCCGGCACCGCTGCACACGACGATGCTCGCCCGTCATCTGTCGGTGGTCTACTTCCCCTACTGGGTGATCGACGTCCGAGCCACCGACCGCCATCGTTGCGTGATCGTCGACGGCACGTCGAGTTCGATCGTTGCCAGCGACATCGACCCCGACGTCCTGATGCGGCTCGCCGCACCTAGGATGCCCGCAGTCCGCACGCTCGGCTTTCGCCCCCTGGTCTGTCCGAACTGCGGGTGGGATCTACCCGAAGACCCCGATCAAGTCGTCTTCCACTGCCAGTCCTGTATGCGGGCATGGGAGCTGAGCTGCGACGGCCTTGCTTCCATACCCTACGCCGTCGCGCCGATCCCCAAGGGAACCGACAGCGAGTACGAGATGCTGCCCGTCTGGATTCTCGACCGCCCGGGGGCCGAGTCGCACGACCGCGTCTTCGCGCCAGCGTTCCATTTCCGAAACGTCCGCCGCGCGGTGGATCTCGGACGAAGCCTGACGAGGATCGCGGCGGAGCCGCCCGAACACGCCGACTGCGACCGGCCGCTCGGGCGCTGCCATCTCGATCGCGCCGACGGCGCCGCCTTCGGGCGTTTTGTGCTGGCGGGGTTGCAGCCCGACGGCCTTCCCCCCACGGACGGCTCTTCGGCGCACGCGCCGACGCTCGCGTGGCTCCCCTTTCGCGTCGGGCCGTACGCCTTGCACGAGCCACGGACGGGAACCGCGCTCCCGAAGCGCCTCCTGCCGTAGGCACAGCGGCGCGGACGCCCTTGATGCTAGCCGCGCGCCTGTTACGATCCGCCCATGCGATCCCTCATTATGGCAGCCGTCGCGGTAGCACTGGTAGGCACGGGACAGATCGTTACTGCCGCCGGGCTCGGTCCCGGCACGAAGCTGCCCACGATCTCACTGAACGACCAGCACAACGAACCGGGACAAATCGACACGACGACTTCGACCGTCCTGTTTACCCGTGACATGGACGCTTCGAAGGTAGCCAAGGAAGCGCTCGCCGAGAACGGCGAGCAACTGCTGGACAAAGCCGGAGCGGTCTACGTCGCGGACATCGCCCGCATGCCCGGATTCGTGACGCGATTCTTCGCCGTTCCGGCAATGCGAAAGCGACCGTATCGCATGCTCCTCGATCGTGAGGGCAACGCGACCACCAGCTTCCCGACCGAAGAGGGACACGTCACACTGATCCGGCTCGAGGGCCTGACCATCCGCCGCGTCGAACACCTCGACTCGGCCTGGGCGCTCCGGCGCGCACTGCGCGCGGCCGCCGCCGAACGCGCAACCGCCGCCGCACCACCCCCAGAAACGGCACCCGCGGCGCCAGCTGCCGCATCCGACGCCCCCGCTCCGGCTGACCAACCAGACTCCTAACCCAGGCGCCACTGGAGGCCGAGGGCAATGGATTTCCGCACGATGATGACGCTCGAAGCGCACGGTCCCGACACCTTCGTGGCAACCGGGCCGCGCTATCCATGGGGCGGCCTGTACGGTGGACAGATCGTCGCACAGGCGCTTCGTGCCGCGGCTCTCGTCGTCGAGCCAGAGTACGTCGTCCACTCGCTGCACGCCTACTTCATTCGACTCGGCGACGCCGCCGAGCCGATTCGTCTCGAGGTCGACCGTATTCGAAACGGGCGCAGCTTCGTCACCCGCCGCGTCGTCGCCCGCCAGTCGGGTGGCGCGATCCTGAATCTCTCGGCGTCGTTTCACGTCCCCGCGGAGGCACCGGACGACGTCCACACCGAACAGATGCCCACGGTCACCACACCGGACGAGATCCCCGAAGACGGCTGGAGTCCGCTGATCGGGCGACGCTTTCTCGGCACGGACATCGGCCCGGGACGCATCGGCGCGTGGCTGCGCCTGATCGGCGACGTCGGCGACGATCCGGTCCTGAACGCGTGCGCCCTCGCCTACCTCTCCGACGACCTCCCCACCGACGCGGTGTTCGCGCGCCACCCGGCACGCCCGCCGCGCGAGACCGCGCACGAGGCATTCTGGAGCGCCAGCCTCGACCACGCCATCTGGTTTCACCACCAAGCGCGCATGTCTGATTGGCACCTGCACGACTTCACCTGTCGCAGCTTGGTGGGCACGCACGGGCTATCGGTCGGCTCGGTCTTCTCCCCGACCGGCCGCCAGATCGCCACCATCTCGCAGGAAGTCCTCGTCCGCCCCCGCCGCCCTACCGCGTAGCGCCCGGGGGGAGTCCGCTACTCGGACTTCGCCTTGAACCTGCCGGGGGCGTTTTTCTTGGCCGGACCAGCGAAGCTGTCCTCCCAGCACTGTCCGGTGGTGGTCTGCAACTGCATCCGGAGCGGCAGGGCGAGAGGAAGTGTCGGTGTCGGCAACGACGCTCCGCGTGCCTTCACGACCACGCCGGCTTTTCGAGCGTCGCCCGGCTTGAGCACGATACTCGCGATCCCACCAGACGCAGCCGCTCGATCGCGGTAGCGAAAACCACGCGAGCCGCGCGGCGTGCCGAGGCCTCTCCAGCACGACCTCTGCTTCGAGCCCCGACTGCACTTGGTACCGATATCCACCATGGCCCCGAACACGAGGGTCGGTGTCAGCCCGGACTCATCGTACAGGCACACTGCCAAACCATGATCCCGCAGCATGTCGCCGAAATCAGTGGCCGTCGTCCCGCTACCGCGCTTCCAGCGCCAGACGAGGGCGTCGCGACGATCGTCCGCGCGATCCCAGATCTCCAGCGATCCCTTGCCAGCGTCGACCGGCTGTCGGCACGGTGCAAGCGGTGTGTCCGAACACGCGATCGCCGCTCGTGCACCATCCGGATTCGCCACGACGGTCGCCCAGTCGATCGAACGTTTGACCAGCTGGCCGGGCGGCCTGTCGGTAGGCTTGGTGTGGATCCGAAAGTTGAACTCGGGGCTCGGACCTGGTGCCGCGGTCGAGCCGCTCGTACCATCGGCGTTCTGCACGACGGTGGCATCGATGGCGATCACCAACCGATGGTGCTCGATGTGACGGGAGCCGTTGGCGTGCCAAGCCGGATCGGTCGGATCGATCGCGAAATCGGGATCGTGCTCGTGCTTGTCACGATAGGTTTCGAACTCGTGTCGATTGTAGGTCATGCGAAAGCTCCGAGCCGAGGACAGCGCGCCCTCGTCGTCGTCGACGTCGTCGCCCTCGTCCGCGTCGTCGTCGATTTCGTACAGCACGCCCTCATCTGCGAGATCGAGGAGCTGCATCAACACACCCTGCGTGTTGTAGATGACGACATCGTCGCCATCGAACACGAGCCGGTGGCCAATCGCTCGCCCTCGGAACCGCATCGCCGTGGCGATCGGAGAAATGTCGAGCGGGATGTAGATCGTACCGTCGGCGCCAGCGACCGCTTGATACGATGTCGCCACCGTTTTCACGTGCCCCTCGAGAAGCGAAAGCGGTGGCGGAAGCACCGTGAAGTCGGTATCGGGAATCACGAGCTTGGTCACCGAACCGCGGGCGACCGCGACGGCCGTCGGGCCGGGAGGCAGGCTCGGCACCGGAACGACGAGCTGCGCTTTGACGACCCCGTCGGCGAAATCGCGCTTCACCACGGCCGTCGCCTCCACCGCGACACCCGCACCGAACTTGACGTCGTAGGTCTCTCCAACGACGAAACTCGGCGCGAACAAGGTGATCTCCCGTCCGGGTGACGCAAAGGCGGGACGGATCGGCCCTGGTGGAGGTGCCGGCTTCGCGCACCCACATCCGGCCTCGACCGAACGGAGATCGACAATGAGGCTGCTCAGCAACACCAGAGCCATGGCGCACAATCGCAGACCACCCTTTGCATCTCTCATGGTATCCGCCTTCCTTCCCGATCTCGCGACTCCGGTGCCACAGGAGCCCCCATGGGACTGATCAGCAAAGACCGGACCACGCCGTGACGGATTGGAGCCTACGAAGTCCCACGATTCGCTCACGAATCTGGATACCTGGATCGAGCGAATCTGGCAGCACCGTGCCGCCAGCTGCTCCTTTTGTCACAGGTGACACTACGGTGGCGCTGTGGATCCTCGACCGAACCCACCTCCGGGAACGCATTTCGCCCGCTCGCTCACCACGCTCGCCGGTAACTCGCAGGCGGGATCGCGGTCACGATTCCGCGCCCTGGAAAACAAACGATCGTTTGTGCTACACCGCAGCTTCCCGAGTATGAGCGTCGCGCTGGAAAATGTCGTCGTGTTGGACCTGACGACGCAACTGTGGGGGTCGATGGCGGCAGCGCTGCTCGCGGACTTCGGAGCCGAGGTCATTCGCGTCGACGACCGGCAAGGCCGCGACGGCCCGCAACCGGACGGCACCTGGAACCACACGTTCGACCTGGTGCATCGCAACAAGAAGAGCCTGTCGGTCGATCGCACGAGCGAGCGAGGGCAGCGGCTGCTCACAACACTCGCGGCCAAGGTCGATGTCGTCATCACCGATCGGCGCGAGCCCGAGCTGGCCGCCGACGGGCTGGACTACGCCTCGGTGTCCGCCGCGCGTCCCGACACGGTGTACGCGCAAGGCTCAGGGTTCGGACCCAAGGGACCGGACGCCGGGCTGCCACCGCTGGACGAACTCGCGGCGGCGCGAGCAGGGATGATGCCGTTGCTCCCGCAGCCAGATCAGCCACCGGTCTACGCCGGCCACGGGCAGATGTATACGAGCGTCATGCTGGCGTACGGCGTCGTGGTCGCGCTCTTCCATCGAAAGAAGACGGGCGAAGGACAGCGCGTGGATGCATCGCTCCTTGCCGGCAACATGTATGGTGCCAGCCTCGACTTGCAGGCGTACCTGGCGATTGGCGAGGATCGACTCCTGCAACCCGTGTCGCGGCTCGACGCGGGCAACCCCATGAGCGGCGTACTGTACCCGAGTCAAGACGGCCTCTGGATCGCCGTCACCATGCCCGACACCGACCGTTGGTGGCCGATGCTCGCAGAGATCACAGGTCTGGACGCCGCCGATCCGCGGTTCGACACACACGACAAGCGTTGCAGCGACAACCGGTTGGCACTGATCGCCGCCCTCGACGACGCGTTCAAACAACACCCGGCCGAGTACTGGCGGAAGATCTTCAATGAGCGACAGATGTCCGCGGACGTCATCGAAGACTACGAGTATCCGGCAACCGATCCCTCGGCCCGCGACAATCGCTACATCCTCGATCTCGACGACGCCAGCCTCGGACCGCTCCGCACGCTCGGGTTCCCCATCTTCATGACCGACACGCCCGCGCGTCTACGCGCGAACGCGCCCCGGCGCGGCCAACACTCGGCCGAGATCCTCCGTGACCTCCTCGACTACTCGGAACGCGACATCGCCGCGCTCGAACAGGAGGGCGTCCTCGGCTGAGGGCGCGATGACGATGGCAGGTCCGCTCGACGGTATTCGCGTTCTCGACCTCACGATGTGGTTCCAGGGCCCGGTCGCCGGCCAGCATCTGGCCGACCTGGGCGCCGAAGTCATTCATCTCGAGAGCCCCAAGGGCGGTGACTTCGCGCGTGGCGTGCGCAGCATCAAAGCGCTCGCGATCGGCGACTGGAATCAATACTTCCTCGTCATCAATCGTAACAAGAAAAGCATGGCCGTCGATCTCAACACCCCCGACGGGAAAGAGATCGCGCATCGACTGGTCGAGACGTCGGACGTGTTCCTGACCAATCTCAGTGCCAAGGCGCTCGAGAAGTGGAACGTCACCTACGACGAGCTCGCCAAGCGCAACCCGCGACTGATCTACGCAATGGGAAGCGGCTATGGCCCTTACGGCCGCATCACGAAACCATCCTTCGATATGACGGTGCAGGCGCTGATCGGGGTCATGGCACGTCAGGGAGAACCGGGCGAGCCGCCGATCTACCTCGGCATGGGCTCCGGCGATGCGATGGGTGGCATGATGGCGGCACTCGGCATCATGCTCGCACTCTACGCACGAGAGACGACTGGACGCGGCCAGTTCCTCGATGCTTCGCTCTACGGCGCGCAAACGTTCATGGCCGCGCCGACCCTCCAGGCCTACCTCGCCACCGGAAGCCCACGCTACGCACGGCCGGTGTCGCGCACCGATCCAGACAATCCGCTCTGGAACACCTACCGGGCGAAGGACCAGTGGATGTTCCTGTGCGTACCGAACGAAGACACGCCCTGGAAAACCCTCTGCGACTCGCTCGACGCCGGCACACTCGCCGCCGATCCACGCTTCGCCGATCCCGAGAAGCGGCGCGCGCAGGCCACGGCACTCGTTGCCGCGCTCGACGCTCGCATGGCGACACGTGACGCCAGCGCCTGGATGGACCGCTGGACGAAGGCCGGCATAGACGCCAGCCCCATCGTCACGTTCAAAGAGCTCGCGGCCGACCCACAGGCGTGGGACAACGACTACCTGCTCAACGCGCACTGCGAAGAGGTGAATCGCGAGGTCAAAATCCGCGGCCTCCCCGTCGGCTTCACCAAAACGCCCGGCGTCGTCGAAACACTCGGCCCACAACTCGGCCAGGACACCGAGCTCATCCTGTTCGAGACGCTCGGCTACGACTGGGACAAGATCGGCGAGCTGAAAGCTGGAGGAACCATCCTCTGACCGCCCGCGGCGCGCGGGGAGGGACGCAGGACGCCGCCCCCTGGGAGCACACATGAGTAACACGTCACCGGGCCCGCTCGCGGGCCTTCGCGTTCTCGACATGGCCACCATGCTCGCTGGTCCGTACGCCGCGACGCTACTCGGCGATCTCGGGGCCGACGTCATCAAGGTCGAGTCGCACTACGGCGACGATAGTCGCCATCTCGGCCCCGAGCGTGACGGCGAGCACTCCCCATTCTTGAGTCTGAACCGCAACAAGCGCTCGCTCGTCCTCGATCTCCGTCGCGACGATGCACGCGAGGTCTTCCAGCGGCTCGCGAAGACGACTGATGTCGTGATCACGAACATCCGCGAGCCGGCATTGTCACGACTGGAGCTGGCGTACGCACAGATCTGCGCACATCGTCCGGACATCATCTGGGTCGGCGTGACGGCCTTCGGACCAGACGGTCCGTACGCCGGCCGACCCGGTATCGACTTTCTGGCGCAGGGATACGCCGGACTCCTCGCCATGAACGGCGAGTCCAACCGCGACCCGGTGCGTGTGACCGTCCCCATGGTCGATGTCCTGACGTCGACCATCGTCGTCACGGGCATCCTGACGGCGCTCCGCGTCCGCGACCAGACCGGCAAGGGACAGCAGATCGACGTCTCACTCCTCGATGCCCTCACCCACGCCATGGCGAGCGGCCTCGGCTACACGTTCGTCACCGGCGAGGCGCCGCCCCGCACGGGCAATCGCAGCCAGTATTTCGCGCCGTCGGGGGTCTACCCGACCCAGGACGAGAAGCGCATCGTCATCACCTGCCCGTCCGACAAGTTTTTCAAGCACCTGGCGGCGGCCCTGGACGCCGACTGGCCGGACGACCCCCGCTTCGCGACAATCGACGTCAGGTTAGCGAACGAGGACGCACTCGACGCCGCCGTCAGCGCACGAACGCGCGCATTCACTCGCGACGAGCTTCTCGCCCGCCTGATCGCCGCCGACGTGCTGGCCGCTCCGGTCAATGAGATTCCGGAAGTGATCGACGATCCGCAGATCCGTCACAACGAGATGATCGCAACGGTCGAGCACGCGAAGCTCGGCGCAATCCAGGTCACCGGCGTGCCGCTCAAACTGCATGGCACTCCTGGACACGTCCGCTTGGCACCGCCCGTCCACGGTCAGCACAGCCTCGATCTGCTCCGCGAGCTCGGCTACGAGTCCCCCGAGATCGACGCGCTCACGCGGGACCGTGCCGTGGGAATCTAATCCCGGCGCGTTGCCCCGACAATTGAATCTCGTTCTCCTGACACCATCCGAGCGCACGACCGACGAGCGCGCCCGCCTGCAAGGACCGCGGGCCGCCCACCTGATCGACGTCATGGGGTGTGAGGTCGGGCGCAGCCTCCGCGTTGGCGTCGTCGACGGTCCGATGGGTGAGGGTCGGGTCGTGGCGGTTGATCGCCAGCGCGGAATCGTCGAGGTCGAGTACCGGCTCGACCGACCCGCACCGGAGCGCCCGCGCCTCGATCTGCTCCTGGCGGTGCCGCGACCCAAGGTACTCGCCCGAATCTTCGAGCACGTGACGGCCCTCGGCGTGGGCCGCATCGTCCTCACCCGATCGTGGCGCGTCGACAAGAGCTACCTGCAGACGACGCTTCTCGAGCCCGAGGGCTATCTGCCGCACTTACGAGCCGGGCTCGAACAAGCCTGCGACACACGCCTCCCTGAAGTGCATGTGTTTCATCGATTCAAGCCTCTGGTCGAGGACCAACTGCACGAGATCCTCGGCCCGGGAGCCCGCCTGGTAGCCCATCCGTCCAGCACCGTGGCGGCGGCGCAGGCCTTTGCAGGGGTTGGGCGCGCCGTGGTGGCAATCGGTCCCGAGCGTGGGTGGACAGACTACGAGGTCTCGGCACTCGGCGCCTGCGGATTCACACCGGTGAGCCTGGGATCACGGATCCTTCGGGTAGAGACCGCATGCACGGCGGCGCTGGCCCAACTGGCGGCCGCGGCACCCTGACCCGTCAAAGCACAGCGACTGAGGCAAAGACGTAGGCTTCGGCCAACTCGATACTCAGCCACGACGGAACCAGTCGACGAGAAAATCGACCAGGAGTCGGACGCGCCGCGGCTGGTAGCGTCGCTGCGGGGTAAGAGCCGTCACGGGAAACGAGGGCAGGCGCATGCGGGGAAGGACCCGCCGGAGTGTCCCGGCCGCGAAGTCCGCATCGACGAGGAACTCCGGGACGGCGGCGATACCGCGATCGGCCAGTGCGAGCTGACGCAGCGCATGCAAATCGTTGACGACGAAGCGCGGCTCGGCAGGGAGCGCACGGCCCCCCGGCAGCCGCAGGCGCCGCGCATCCGTGTCACGACCGCCGGGCGGCACCATCAGCAGATCGTGCTCACCGAGCCGCGCCGCGGACACCGGACGGCCGCAGTGCGCCAAGTACCCGGGAGAGGCGCAGAGCACCACCTGAAAAGCTCCGAGTCTGGTCGCGATCATGCTCGAATCGACGAGCCGCCCCTCACGAATCGCGAGGTCGATCCGGTCCTCGACGAGATCGATCCGCTGCCCCGTCACCTGCAGGTCGAAACCGATCTCCGCGTAGCGTTCCGCGAAAGCAGCCAGCGCCGGCACCAGACGCGTCCGGCCGAAGGCCGGCGTCGCCGTCAACCTGATGCGTCCCCGAACCGCGGTCTGCAACGAGCGCACAGACTCTTCGGCGTCGGTGAACGCGTCGAACAACGGACGACAACGCTCGTAGAAGGCCACGCCGGCATCGGTCGGCCGCATCTGGCGGGTGCTGCGTTCGAGGAGACGGACGCCGAGCCGCGCTTCGAGCCCGGCCAGGCTCTTGCTGATCGCCGAGGGTGTACGACCGAGCGCACGCGCCGCAGCGGAGAGACTCCCTTGCTCGACCGTTCTGACAAACGTCCACATCGCTCCGGTTGAGTCCATCTCACCTATGAATCCTATTCACAGATGATTGTCGAACTTTCATCTTCCACGACATCCGCTGCTGCCGTATCTTCCCCGCCATGACGATGACCGAAACGATGCGACCGACAGCCGCGGCGATTCCGCTCCGAGTCCGCACGCTACGAAAGCTCAACCCGTTGATCCTGCGCCTGCTCCACTCCAGAGCGCACGGGCTCGCCAGCCGCGACCTCCTGATCCTGCACCTGACCGGCCGCCGCACGGGCCGGGCGTACGCGCTCCCCCTCAGTTACGTCGGACAGGATGGCGCGCTCTATCTCTGCTCGCGGCCGGAGACCAGCTCGTGGTGGCGCAACATCGGCGACGGCACAAACGTGAGGATCGCGTGGCGCGGGCGGAACATCGCCGCGCACGCGCGCGTGCTCGCCGCCGACTCCACCGAGGCGCTTGCGGGACTCAGCGCCTTCCTGACCCGGAATCCCGGCACCGGACGGCTGCTCTACCACGTCGCGAGCGGCCCCGATCGGCGCCCGAATGCGGACGATCTCGCGCGCGAAGTTGCGCGCTCGATCGTCGTACGCATCGATCCAACGGCGTAGCCGGACGCGGCCGGCACCGAGCCGGGATCGGGCGGGGCGATCACGCGCCTGGTGTCACCGGAACGTGTCCGCTATGAGCCACACCATCTCGGCACAAAGGAGCCCCGCATGGCCATGGATCTCGGCACGGTCGATCATCTTCTCACCACGACACGCTCGGTACGGAAACGGCTCGACTTCTCCAAGCCTGTCGATCCGGCCGTCATCGAGAAGTGCCTCGAGATCGCATTCCAATCGCCGACAGGCTCGAACCAGCAAGGCTGGGGCTGCGTTGTCGTCACCGACGCCGCCAAGCGCAAAACCATCGCCGACCACTACCGCACGGCGTTCAAGCTCTACCTGGAGAATCCGCCACAGCCGCCGACCTACGGCGAGGACGACATTCGTTTCGGCCAACTACCGCGCGTCGTCGACTCGGCGAGCTACCTTGCGGAGCACATGCACGAAGCGCCCCTCTATCTCATCTTTACGATCCAAGGACGGGTCGAGGAGGGAGGAGTGCTGATGCAAGCGTCGATCTACGGATCGGTGCTCCCAGCCGCCTGGTCGTTCATGCTGGCCGCGCGCGCACGAGGCCTCGGCAGCGCGTGGACGACCCTCCATCTGATGTACGAGAAGGAGATCGCAACGCTCCTGGGTCTCCCCGACGACGTCACTCAAACGGTGCTCATCCCCGTCGCCCATTTTACCGGCACCGACTTCAAGCCCGCGAAGCGCATCCCCTCCACCGAGATCACCCATTGGAACACCTGGGGCGCGCGCCGCTAGCAACCCCCCGAGTCGCGACATCCGGACAACACGCGATTCCTGCCCCGACGTCGGGCGCGGGCGGGAATCAGCCGTGCTTCATTTCCGCCTGCAGTGGCGCCGCGAACGTCCCGCCGGCCTGCAACCACGCGCCGATCACCCGATTGGCATCACGGGCCGGATTGTAGATGTCTTCCTCGGACGAGAATTTGCCCGTGCCCGCGTACACCAGGCGGGTCCAGTTCGGGAACTGAAACGGTGGACCGTCGGGATCGGTGGGATGCGGGAGACGATTCTGGCACTGGAAGACGATGGCGCCCTGCTCCTCGTCGTAGGAGACCCAGTCTTGGGGAAACGTCATGGACGGAAACGGAGCCATGACCTTGACGATCCAGTCGCGGATCGCGGCGTTGCCCGCAAAGGTACCGTACGCGTGCTCGATGTACTCGGCGTCGTCGGTAAAGAGATCGGCCCAAAGGCCCCAGTCACCGGTCTCACACGCCCGATCGCGCGCGGTGTTGTAAATTCGGAGCGCCTCCTCGAGCTCGGCGCGTGTGAACGTCGCCATGGCTACGAATCTCCTGTCGGTTTCGGCGTCGACTTCTTCTGGGCGTGATCGGCGAGTACCTGCTCGCGCACCTCGTGCTCACGCTGACGAATACTCCAATACGCGGGTTTCCGGCGCTCGGTGAATGCGGCGGCGCCCTCCTGCCCCTCGGGCATGTCGAACCAGTCTGGATAGTATTGGCTGGAAAGCACGCCCATTTCTGCGTACCCGTCCATCTCCTGGTCGAACGCGGCTTTCAACACCTCGAGGCAGCCCGGGCTCGCCTGCAACAGCTCCTCGCACCAGTCGTCCACCGCCTGCTCGAGTTCCTCGAGGGGTACGACCTTGTTGACGAGGCCCATCTCATACGACTGCTCCGCCGTGTAGCGCCGGCAAAGCATCCACATCTCGCGGGCACGCTTGGCGCCAATGACCTTGGTGAGATACGGCACAAAGAAGCCGTCGGCGGGACTCGACACGCGCGGTCCCACCTGGCCGAATTTCGCGTTGTCGGCCGCGATCGTAAAGTCGCAGCAGTACGCCATGTGATTGTGGCCGCCGAGGCAATAGCCCTGCACCTGGGCGATGATCGGTTTCCGCGACAGGCGGAGCAGGCGGTTGTGCGGATAGCGATTGTAGAACGCCTCGCGCAGCCCCCACTTCTCCCACTCGACGTCGCCGCCCGTCCCGAAGTGCTTGCCAGCGCCCGCAACGATGATCACACCGATCGCCGGATCATGGTTCGCATCGTAGAAAGCGCGAAACATCTCGTCGACGGTGTGCAGCGTCATCGTGTTGTACTTCTTCGTCGGCTTGTCGATCGTGACGCGCGCAATGCCTCCTTCGAGCTCGGCATGCGACTTCTTTTCGTACACGATCTCGTCGAAGGTGAAGGCCTCCCCCTCGATCCGCTTCCACTCAGTCCAACTCATGGGAACGCTCCTTAGTATGTGGCTCGAAGTACGCGCGAGTTTGTAGCACGGGAAGCATGGGATGCTACCGACAGGGCCCGCGACGCACCGCGCCAGACGTGCGCGGGGCACCCGCGTACAAGGCAGGCGAAGGAATCCGGGGCTGGCCGGCGGCGATCGCGGATCGCCGCGCGCTAGGACGTAAAGAGCTTGAAGCCGGTCGCGGCGAGGATGATCGCCAGCGCGGTGCGAAGCGGCGCCCTAGGTACGACCTGTGACAGCCGACTCCCCAGCCACACGCCTGGAATCGAGCCCACCAACAACGCCAGCACGAGGCTCCATTCGACGTTGCCCTTGGTCCAATGTGCCGTGCCCGCGGCGCCCAGCAGAATGGTCGCGTGCATGATGTCGGTCCCGATCAAGACGAGCAGATCCAGCTCGGAGACGAGAAGCAGAATGGCCATGAGGAGCGATCCCGAACCGACCGAGGTGAGACCCACCCCGAGACCGATGACGATGCCGCCGGCGATGAGGATCGGCTCCTTGTACTGTCGCTGCACCGCCTCACTCCGGATCAGCGCCGAGTCCCGCAGCCGGCCCGAGTACAACCACTGCTCGGCGACCGCGAGCAATGCCACCATGATCAGCATGATCCCGAGCAGTCGCGTCGTGAGGTGTTCGACGTCGATACCCGTGCGATCGAGCCAGGGAGAGACGACCCACACTCCGAGGAGGGCCGAAGGCACCGAGCCGACGGCAAGCCAGCGCACGTAGGGAAAATTCACTTGCTTGCGGCGCACATACTGCACCGAACCGAAGATCTTGGTGATGGTCGCGTACGCCAGGTCGCTGCCCACGGCGAGGGTGGGCCGGATGCCGAAAACCAGGATGAGAATCGGCGTCATCAGAGCGCCGCCCCCCACGCCCGTCAGACCGACGAGTACGCCGACGACGAAGCCGCTCCCGGCGAGCCACGGATCGAACATCCGCGCCACGCTATCGGACCGCTGGGAAGAGAGCTATGGGCGAAATGACACAGCGCCCGCCAAGGGGCATCCCGGGCCACTTCTATCGACTTTCCCCGCGCCCGCATGTACAGATATTAGCCGCTCGATCGGCGCCCCAGGCGGCAATCCCGCTGGCAGAGCACCACCCACGAGTGGTCGAGCACAACCCACAACCACGACCGACGGGAACGACGACACGCCTCGATGAAGCCGCCGCCTTTCGAGTACACGGCCCCGACCAGCATCCCCGAGGTGGTCGCCCTCCTCCAGGAGCACGATTTCGAGGCGAAGATCCTCGCCGGCGGCCAGAGCCTCATGCCGCTGCTGAACATGCGGTTGGCGCGCCCGAGCATCCTGATCGACGTCGCCCGCATCCCCGACCTCGACTACATCCGCGCCACCGACGGAAGTATCGCCATCGGCGCGATGACGCGGCAGCGGAGCGTCGAGCTGGCCGACACCGTCCGCACCAGCCATCCGCTCCTCTACGCCACCACGATGCACATCGCGCATCCGCAGAACCGCAACCAGGGGACGCTCGGGGGCTCGATCGCGCACGCCGACCCCGCCGCCGAGTATCCGGCGCTCGCGCTCCTCCTCGACGCCGAGATGCGCGCGGTCGGCCCAGACGGCGAGCGCACGATCACCGCCACGGACTTCTTCATCACCTACCTCACGACCTCGCTCGAAGCGGCCGAAGTGCTCACCGAGGTACGCCTCCCGCTGCTCCCGCCGCGCACCGGCTGGTCGATCCAAGAGCTCACGCGCCGGCACGGCGATTACGCCTTGGCGGGCGTCATGGCGACGATCACGCTCGACGGCGGGGGACAGTGCACCGAGGCACGGCTCGTACTCTTCGGCGTCGGGGCAACACCCATCCGCGCGTCCAATGCCGAGCAGATGCTGATCGGGACGAAGCCCGGCCAGACTGAGTTCGTCGCCGCGGCGGCCAAGGCCAGCGGCGACCTCGACGAGCCCTTGTCGGACGTGCACGCGTCGGCCGAGTATCGCCGCGACCTCGCCCGCGTGCTCACACGCCGCGCACTGGCCGAAGCAACCGCGAACGCCGCGGGGGCCGCATGACGACGTACCCGACGCCGGCACGAGCACGCCGGCACGAGCACGCCGGCGCGCCCACAACCGCCGCGACAGAGAGGCACCGGTAATGGCCACGCCGCGCACGATCACGCTCTCGGTGAATGGCACGACGCACCAGGTCACCGTCGAGCCGCGCACCACACTCGTCGACCTGCTGCGCGGCGACCTCGGACTCACCGGCACCCACGTGGGCTGCGAGCACGGCGTCTGCGGTGCCTGCACGATCCTCTGGAACGGCAAGGCCGTCCGCTCGTGCATCATGCTTGCGGTCCAGGCGGACGGCTCCGAGGTCACCACCGTCGAGAGCATGGCGCAGGACGGCGAGCTGCATCCGATTCAACAGGCCTTCATGGAGGCCCACGGTCTCCAGTGCGGTTTCTGTACGCCAGGGTTTCTCATGTCGATCTCCGAGCTGCTGACGCGCAGCCCGGATCCGACCGACGAGGAAATCAAGGATACGCTCGGCGGACAGATCTGCCGCTGTACGGGCTACCAGTCGATCTTCACGGCGGTCCGCCTGGCGATCAAGAAGCTCGCGGATGCGCGCGCGGCGGGCGGGAGCGCGTAGCACATGGCCATCGACGACCGACCCGGCATCACGATCCCGAATCGGATCGAAGACCTTCCGACCTCGCAGGCGCGCTTCATCGGGCGCACGGTCGATCGGGTCGAAGACCCGATGCTCCTCACCGGACGCGCCGAGTTCATCGACAACCTGAGCTTCCCTGGAATGCTGCACTGCGCGATTCTCCGGAGCCCTCATGCCCACGCGCGGGTCGTCTCCATCGACATTGCCGAGGCGAGCCGCGCACCCGGTGTCCTCGCGGTCCTGACGGGCGAGGACTGCCAGCGCTGGAGCCAACCAACGCCCACCGTCCCGGAAGGCTGGGGGACGTACTGTCTTGCGACCGACAAAGTTCGGTTCGTCGGCGAGCCGGTCGTCGCCATCGCGGCAACCAACCGCTACCTCGCCGAGGACGCCCTCGAGCTGATCACCGTCGAGTACGAGGAATTGCCGCCCATCGTCGATGCCACCAAGGCAGCCGACGCCAACGCCCCGCTCGTCTTCGAGGACAAGGGCTCGAACGTCATGCTGCAACGCGTGTTCACGTGGGGCGATGTCGACGGCGCGTTCGCCGCCGCGGCACACGTGTTTACCGAAACCTTTCGCTGGCATCGGCTCGGCGCCAACCCGATCGAGACCTTCGGCGTGATCAGCCAGTGGGATCCCATCGAGAATGCGCTGACGTGCCACGGCAGCTTCCAGTCGCAGTACCACATGGCACTGGCGCGCTCGATCGTCCTCGGCCTGCCATCGAACAAAGTCCGGCTCATGAGCCAGCCGCATGGCGGCAGCTTCGGCGGCAAGGGGGGCGCACGGGGCACCGACATCACCGCACTGCTGTCTCGCAAGATCGGCGGCCGACCCGTCAAGTGGATCGAGGACCGGATGGAATACCTGGCCGGCGGCTCGAGCCAATCGTGGGATCGCCACTACGAAGCGTCCCTGGCCCTCGACGCCAACGGCACGGTCACGGGCTTCAAGGTCAAGCTGCTCGATGATCTCGGCGCCACGGCCGAGGGATGGGGCGCCGTCAGCGCCGCCAAGCCGCTGGCCGCGTTCACCGGCTGCTACGCCATTCCCGTCGCGCAGTACGACCTCACCATCGTCGCGACCAACAAGCTCCCGGGTAGCCCGTACCGCGGGATGGGACCGCCGCCCCACAACTTCGTGCTCGAGTCGTTGATGGATATCGCGGCGCGCGAGCTCGGGATCGATCCCGCCGACCTCCGGCGCCGGAACTACATTCCGAAAGACCAATTCCCGTACACCATCGCGAGCGGCAACGAATACGACAGCGGCGACTACGATCTCGCGCTCGACACCGTGCTCGAGATGTCCGACTACCAGAAGCTCCGCGCCGAACAGGCCGCGGCGCGTGCCGAGGGGCGGCTCCTCGGCATCGGCCTCGTCAACACCATCGAGCCGGGCGTCTTCGACTGGAACGCCTATGCCATCGTCGGCCAGCCCGGCACGGGCGTGCCCGAGGGCGCGACGGTCAGTATCGACGTCTTCGGGAAGATCAACGTCAAGGTCGGCTTCTCTCTCGAAGGACAGGGACAATATACGGTCCTCACGCAGGTGCTCGCCGACTACTTCGGCGTCGAGCTCACCGATGTTCGCGTCGTCCCGTGCGATACGCTGTCGGCACCGCCCCACTTCGGTCCGGGAGGGAGCCGTCTGGGGGTGTCGATCACCGGCGCCGCCCTCGGCGCCGCCGATCTGCTGAGACAGAAGCTCATCAAGGTCGCCGCGGGCCTCCTGCAAACCGAGCCCGCGAACGTCGAACTCATGGACGGCAAACTCCAGATCACGGGCGTGCCCGGCGCCGAAATTCCACTCGCGCAGGTGGCTGGTGCAATGATTGCGCGCAGCGACCTCCTGCCACCCGGCGTCGATCCAAACGCAGAGGCAACCTACGCCTGGACCGCGACCGGCCGGACGCCTGCCGATGACCAGGGACGCGCGAAAAGCTATCTCACCGCCGCCAACGCCTGCCACGTCGTCCTGGTCGAGGTCGATCGCGAAACCGGCCACGTCGAGATCCTCAAGTACTTCATCGCCGACGACTGCGGCACGCGCCTCAATCCCGCCAACGTCGAGGGCATGACCCAGGGTGGCGTTGCGCAGGGCGTCGGCGCCGCACTCCTCGAAGAGTATTGCTACAACGAAGACGGGCAACTGCTGACCTCGACCTTCATGGATTACCTGCTGCCGTCCGTCTACGAAGTGCCGATGACGGAGAAGAAGGCATTGGTCACCCCGTCGCCGTTCACGCCGCTCGGCGCCAAAGGCGTTGGCGAGGGCGCGATGCATACGACACCGGCCGCCATCCTGTGCGCGATCAACGATGCCGTGGCGCACCTCGGCGTGCGCGCCACGGCCGTGCCGGCGTCCCCGCACCGATTGTGGACGCTGCTGCAGGACGCGAAACCCGGCGGATGAACCGTCGGGGCAGGGTCGCCCCCGCCCCGAACTCCCGATCACTCCCCGCGCCCGCCGAATGGCGCACCGGCCGATGCCCCGAGCCAGCCCTTTGAACTCCACGCGTCGTCATGGTCATAAAGAAGCACGATGGCTGACGACACCCCGACGACGCTGCAAAAAGCACTGACCATCAACCTCGATCCGAGGAAATACGGCACGATCGCCGAGATTGGGGCCGGTCAGGAAGTGGCGCGCTTCTTCTTCCAGGCGGGCGCCGCCGCCGGCACCATCGCCAAGGCCATGAGCGCCTACGACATGCAGTTCAGCGATGCGATCTACGGTGAGACGAGCAGCGGCCGGTATGTCACCGTAGAGCGTCTCGACAAGATGCTGGAGAGGGAGTTTGGACTGATCCTCGAGCGGATCACGGAGACGCGCCCCAAGCACTCGACGTTTTTCGCCTTTGCCGACACGGTCGCCGCCAAGGGCTACCAGAGCAAGGGCGAGAGCCACGGCTGGATGGGTGTGCGGCTGCAGTTGTACCCGGACGCACCTCCAAGCGAGATCAAACTTCATGTCCGGATGAAGGACGAGAGCAACCAACAGCAGCAGGACGCCCTCGGCATCCTCGGCGTGAATCTCATCTACGGTGCCTACACGCACTATCGTGAGCCGCGCCGCCTGGTCGACTCGCTGCTCGACGGCTTGAGCACCCGCCGGATCGAGATCG
This sequence comes from Deltaproteobacteria bacterium, assembly GCA_029262315.1. Taxonomy (GTDB): domain Bacteria; phylum Desulfobacterota; class Binatia; order UTPRO1; family UTPRO1; genus JAJCZP01. Next base: position 88,472 of record JAJCZP010000237.1, read on the forward strand.
ACATCGTGTCCTTCTCGGGCCCCTTCTTCGACGACACCGACAATCGGCTGATGGGTCTGTATCTCGTCCAGAGTGGCCTGACGCATGCCGTGCTCTTCGCGGCCTCGGGCCAACAGATCCTCGCCGCCGATACGTTCCGGAAGAAGCACGTCCTGATCACACGTGGGCAATTCCGTCCGATTACCCGTGTCACCACCGATATGTTGGCGTGCGGCAAGCGACGGTTCGCCAAGGAGCCCAACGTGGGCGGCGACGAGAACGCGATGCTGGTGCTCGCCGAGCTGACGATGACCGATCTCACCACGAGCGGCACGGTGGACGCGTGCGACTTCCTCGCCCGCATCGATTGCCTCGGCCTGCTCGGCGTCGACGTGCTGATCTCCAACTACCTGCGCTACTCCGAACTCCGTGAGTATCTGCACCGCTACACGACGAAGGAGATCGGGATCGTGCTCGGCATCAAGAACGTTCTCGCTATCTTCGACGACCAGTACTACCGGGACCTGGAGGGCGGCCTGCTGGAAGCCGTCGGCAAACTCTTCACGGGTCACACCAAGCTCTACGTCTACCCGCAAAGCGAGCCGGGGACCGGCGTGATCACCACCGCCGACACCGTGGAGCTGTCGGCGCACATCCGGGGCCTCTACCAGCATCTGCGCCTGAACGAGTTCATCGAACCGCTCGAGGGTTTCGACGAATCGGTGCTCGCCATCGATGCCGCGGAGACACTGGCGGGACTCCAACGTGGCGACAGCACCTGGCAAGCTGGTGTTCCCGACGTCGTCGCCGCGCGCATCGTCGAGCAGCGCCTCTTCGGCTTCGAGTCGAACTGAAGGATCGCGAGCGGCACGCGCGTCGTGACACGTCTGCTGCCCTTGATGGTTCTCGTCAGCGCACTCGCGTTCGGCTCGTTGACCGCCTTCGAGCCTCAGCCGGGGCCATTGACCGTCGTCGACATCCTGATCGACGCCGACACACGCGACGGTCAGCTGGTACCGATCTGGGATGAGGTGAACCTCTGGAAGCTGCACATGATCTTCGGCGTGCAGCACACCGCCGAGCATCCGCGGCACTGGCTCCGGCACGCCCTGCCCTGGGCACGCTACGGTCGCGTGGTTGCCGCCTTCGGGGGGAACCACACCCCCGCCGTGGCACCGTACTGCGATCATGGCGAGGCCAGCGAGGTCCATCCGTATTCTCGAACGGGCGAGTGTGGCGTCAACGGCGTTGCCGGCACAGCGGCACGGAACGAACTCGCCCGACTGGTCGATGGGCAGCTCACCATCGACTACACGCCGTTTCGTCTGGCCGTAGGGCGCCTCGTCGAGAGCGGGCTGCTTCCCCACCTCAATCTCTCGGCGGCACCCGCACCGTTCACGGCGCCAGCGACCGACTTCGCGCACTATCATTGGAACGCCGCGCCCATTCGTGACCTCGAGGGCTGGCGCGCCTTC
>JAJCZP010000238.1 GCA_029262315.1 Deltaproteobacteria bacterium
GCTCGAACGTCAGTGGCGCAGCGGCGTTGCTGACCACCGCGGGGGCGCGGAAAGTGCCGCGGCGCGCTGTCTCGACTCCCACCGCGCGGCCGCCCTCGGTGATGATCTGGGTGACCTCCGTCCGGAGTAAGACTCTACCTCGATGCTCTTCAATGATGTCGACGAACGCATTCGAGAGAGCCTGACCTCCACCCCGCACGTAGAAGCAACCCCCGAGGTGGAAGCTGTTCCACATCATGGCGTAGGTAAATGCCGAGAGCTTGGACGGAGGCAGGCCGAGGTAGCCCCAGAGCGTACCAAACACGCCGAGGACGCGCTCGTCATCGACGTGCTGCTCGACGAGTTCCTGGAGCGTGAGCTCCATGCTCGCGAACGCCTCGGGAGCCATTTCCTCGGTGTCCGTTCCGTCGATCTTTCGCATCGTGGCGAAGAGGTCGCGGATACCGGTCGCGTGTTCGGGAAACGTCGCACGCATGAGCGCTTCGTACGCGTCTGCGCCCTGGGGCACCTGGAGATCATGTGCCGGGCCCCGGCTGCGGTAGGCGATATCGAACCGGTTCAGTCCGATGCGATCGAGGATGCCAAGCTGCTCGAGCATCCTGTGCATCGAGCGCCCCGGCAGCAGATTGCCCGTCTGGTGCAGCGCCACGTCGAAATCGTAGACGACATCGGTCCCTTTCACCTTGCGAAGGAAATGGTGCGCGTACCCTCCCGCGAACACATGCTGCTCGAGCACGAGAACGCGCAGGCCCGCTTGCGCCATCCGTGCCGCCGCGGACAGTCCGCCAAGGCCGGAGCCGACGACAATGACGTCCCACTGCGTGTCGAGGTCTGTCATGCTCAGGGCGTCTTGGCCTGAAATCGCGTTCCGTTGTTCCACTTGTGGTTGGCGGTCGAGAACTCCGACGTCCAGCATGTGGGTGTTTGATCGTTTACGAGTTGCACGACCACCTGAGGGTCTCCTGCGAAGAAACGGAGCGGATGCGACGGCGCGGGCATCGGAATGAGGGTTCCTTTCGCCTTGACCTGGGCGCGGGTCTTGCCGAGATCGCCCGCGCGCAGCTGCACGCGGAGCACGCCATCGGAAGCCCGTGTCTTGTCTCTGTACGTCCAGCCACGTGGCGCTTTGTTGCGCCAGTCGAAGCCACTGGCGACATCGAGTCGCGTGGCAAGTGCCGGAACGCCGGCCACGCTGTCGTACACGCAGAGCGTATACGTCGCGATGTCGAATGGGTTGCCGAGGGCTGCCTGGGCGACGGCCTCGCCCTTCTGCCAGGCCCACTTGATCTGATCGCCGCTGTCGTTCTCCCGGTCTTTGATCTGGATCGAGGCCCGCGTCGCGACCAAGCAGGCGCTCTGTGGCTCCTCGGCGTTCACGCAGGCCGCGATCGGGTCGCAGCGATCTTGGGTGCATGCGTTGCCGTCGTCGCACTCGAGTGCGGGGCCGCCGATGCAGGCGCCCGCGTCGCAGACGTCCGCCGTCGTGCACGCGTCGCCGTCGTCGCACGCACCGCCATGGGCGCTCGACTGACAGTTTCCCAAGGCATCGCACGTATCGTCGGTGCAGGCATTGCCATCATCGCAGTCGAGGGGAGGGCCGCCCACGCACGCCGCGGCGATGCAGGCATCGTCGGTCGTGCAGGCATCGCCGTCCTCGCAGGGGGCCGCGTTGGCGAAGTGGTCACAGCCCGTTGTCCAGTCGCAGGTGTCGTCCGTACACACGTTGCCATCGTCGCAGTCCAGTGCCGCTCCCGCCTGGCATTGACCGGCGCCGTCGCAGACCTCCGCACCGTTGCACACGTTGCCATCCGAGCACGAGCTGCCCGCGGGTTGCCCGTCACACGGCACCGCGAGAATGGTGCGCTCCGCTTCTTCCATCAAATGGCCGAAGTGGGGTGGTTGGACATCTTCGAGCGGGTTTCCGTGTCCGTCTTCGGTCCATTGCTTGGCGTCGACGAGGAAGCGGAAGGCGCGGCGGTAGATCAGCCGTGCTCGCACGCGGAGCGTGCCGCCGCCGCTCGGCACCGCGAAGGTATAGGTGCTGATGTCGGTGGCCAGCGCGGGGATCCGGTTGTCGAACTGGATGCCAGTCGCATCGGTGAAGAAGGTGGGACCGTTGCCGCTGGCGTCGTGGTTGACCTTGGCGAAGAACTTTCCCGGGAGGCCGGCATAGTACCCCTGAGTGGGATCGCCGATGCCGCCCAGGGCGTGGACGGTCTGCGTCCCGGTCGACGCGAGCACGGCGCCATCCCCCTCGCGCCACGCCTCGACGAGGAGAATCATATTGCGGACGGTGACTCCGGTCGGCACGTGATGGCCCGTCAACGAGTTGGTGATGGTGACATCGACCGAGAGGGAATCGCCTGCGAGTTGCGGTGCGACCGCGAGTTCCACGGCGTTTTCCAGATACGCCGGTGTCGTGCCCTCGATGCGGTGAGAGCGAATCGTCGCGGGATCGCGGATGACCGGAGGGACCTGTACGTTGCACGCCTCAGTGACCCCGGCTGGTGGCATGTGGCAGTCGACGCATGTCGCGTAGTGGGGTGATGCGGGATCGGCGAAAGCCGAGTCGTCCCACTCCTGGTATGTCGGCTCCGAGACCACGCCATTCGGCTCCTCGAAATCGCCGTCTTCATCTGGGTCGTTCTTGTCCTGGTGGCATGCAGCGCACACTTCGGCCACGAGCTGCGGCTGGTACGAGGATCGCATCAGGCTTGGGCTCGAGAATGAGACGTCGCGGAGCACGCCGTATTGCACCTGTTCGAACGTCGGACCCTGCGGCCGTGTGAACGTGACGACACCCGGATAGATGCCAGGAAAGTTGAAGCGTGATTCGTCGATATCCGCAATTTTGTGGCAAACGTCGCAGGCGATGCCGTGGCTTGCCGCCGGGGGCGGACTCGGTTGATCGATGAGCGCACTGAATGGGTTCGCGATCCACGCCTCCGGTTGGTGGCAGGAGGCGCATTCCGATGCGGGATTGTGAGCCGCGAACGCCGAGTCTCGGAGGTACACGAAGCCGCCCATGCCATCCGGCGTCCCCTTCCCGCTGTAGATATCGTGTACCCAGGTGTTCCCGCCCGCGAGGGCCATCGGCGAGCCCAGCCACTCGCTATGCTGCGTCGGATGGCACGAGCCGCAGTCCTCGGGTGCTACGAGGGTGTAGGTCGGATCGTCGTCTTGGGGTACCGGGCGCATGGCCAGCAGTACCGCGGTCGGGGCGGTGACGATGGCCGACGTGGCGAAGAACCCCTTCTTCGCGGCGACGATGGTGAGATCCGTACCGGTCGCGCCGGGAAGCGCGAAACTACCATCCGCGGCGCTGACCGTCGTTGCTGCGCCCGTTTGTACGGACACGCGTGCGTCGGCGATAGGCGCCAGCGTCAGGTCGCGCACGAAACCCGAGACCTGAGCGAGGGCCGGCACGGCCAGTGTGAGGAGACCCAACGTGGCAATAGTCGTCTGGAGCGGTAGACGCGGCATCGAGGATCTCCCTACGCCCGGTCGTGGATACGATATCGCATGGGCATGTGTTTGAAGCCTGGTACGAGGTTCGAGGCGACGCGCTCGGGGACGGCGGTCAGCTCGACGTTCTCCAGGCGCGGAATGAGCTCGGAAAACAGCGCGCCAGTGGTCTGGCGGGCCAGGTTCGCTCCGAGGCAGAAGTGCTCACCGATGCCGAACCCGAGGTGCGGGTTGTCTGCCCGATCGATCCGGAACGAGAAGGGATCGTCGAAGATGTCTTCATCGCGGTTGGCGGATGCATAGAACAACACGAGCGTGTCGTCTTTTTTGATTCGTTGACCGCGGAGGTCGTAGTCCTCGACGGCGGTGCGGACCATGTGGTTGACGGGTGTCACCCAGCGTACGATCTCGTTCATGGCCGCTGGGATATGGGCCAGGTCGCCCGCAAGCTTCTGCCACTCGTCGGGATGATCGATCAGGGTTTTCATGCCGCCGCCGATCGCTCCACGTGTGGTCTCGTGGCCGGCGGTGAAGGTGATGAGGTAGTAGCCGAACGTGTCCATGTCGCTCATGGGCTCGCCGTCAATGGTCGCTGTGGCGAGAATGCTGGCCAGGTCCCCCCGCGGATTGGCGCGGCGCTCGGCGATGATCTTGCCGAAGAACTCGTACATCTCGGTGCCGAGTTCGACGAGCCGGGTCTGCCGATCCTCGGCGCGTTGAAACTCCGCGTCCTCGTTGCCGAACAACTCGTTCGTCATGCGCATGACGCGCGGTTCGTCCTCGCGGGGCACGCCGAGGATTTCGCAGATGACGCGCAGCGGATGCAGGCTGGCAACGTCGGCGATGAAATCGCACTCACCGTCCGGACCGCCGGCCGCCAATCGATCTCCGAGCGATCTGGCGCTGCGCTCGATGGCATCCTGCAGGGCACGCAGCTTCCGGGGAGTGAAGTACGGACTGGAGACTTTGCGGAGTGTCCGATGCTGGTTCCCATCGGTGTTGATGATGGTCCGCATGCCGTGGAACGAGCCCTGATCGTCGCCCTGTTGCCCCGAGGCGGCTTCTGCCTCCTCGCTGACGAGCGTCATCCGTCGGCCGTTGATGAAGAGATCGGGCTGGCGAGAGATCTCGCAGATGTCGGCATGCTTCGTTACCGCCCAGAACGGTCGCCAGCCCGGAAGCTCGAACTTGTGCAGTGGGGCATGGGCGCGTAGCTCGGTCCACAGATCGTGGGGATAGCCGTGCTCCGCGTAGGCCCGAGGCTCAACGAGCTTGAGTCCGTCACGTTCGTTCATGGCAGCGTCTCCGCATTTCAGAATACCATTCATTGTGACGCGGCGCGTTTGATGAGGTCTGAGCAGTTTCTCGATTCGAGATGACACTTGTCATAGGCCAGCACGGCGGCCTGTGCCTGGGTGGAACTTGCGGGGCAGATCCGTGCAGCGATGAGGCAAGCATGGAACGACTAGCCGGAATCGACGCGGCATTTCTCTATCTCGAGACGCCGAGCGCGCACATGCACGTCGTGGCCGCGATCGTCCTCGATCCGAGTGCTCCGGAGAGCGTGTGCGATACCGGAGAAGTCGGCCGCGTGATCGCAACGAGGCTGGCAGAGGTTCGGCGCTTTCGACAACGCGTTCTGGAAGTGCCCATGGGCCTTGATCATCCTCGACTCGCGGACGATCCAGCATTCGACGTGGAGCGCCACCTGCATCACCTCCGCTTGCAGCCGCCGGGCTCCGAGAGCGATCTCACAGACGCCGTGGCGGTGATTGCCAGCCAGCCGCTCCGGCGGGGCCGGGCGCTCTGGGAGATCTGGGAGCTTCGCGGGCTAAGTGGTGGCCGCGTCGCGATCGCGCTCAAGGTCCATCACGCGGTGATCGACGGCGTGTCTGGTATGGAACTCATGGCGACGATGTTCGACCTCCACCCGACGGGGCCGGCGGCCCCAGGTCGGTGGACGGTGTATGGCGTTCCGCCGGTGCCCTCCGCGTTGACGCTGCTGTCGTCGGCCCTGGCCTCGATGGCGGCGTGGCCGGTTGGGCTCGTTCGCGCCCTTGGGGACTCGACGCGGTCGGCGGTGCGCGTGCTCGACCGGATGTTGGCGGCTCCGGCGCTCCCGAATCCGACCGTGCCGTTCGATGCTCCGCGCACAGTATTCAATCGCGCGATCTCCGGGGAGCGCGCGGTTGCGTTCGCTCGGGTTCCGCTGGCTGAGATCAAGGCGCTGCGGCGGCGATTCGGTGCGACCGTCAACGACATCGTGCTGACGTCGTGCACGATGAGCCTGCGACGGTTTCTGAATGCCCGGGGCGGAATACCCGATCGGGCGCTCGTGGCGTCAGTCCCGGTGGCGGTGCCAGTCGGCGAGCACCACGCCTTCAACCATGTATCGGCGATGTTCGTCGGATTGCCCGTGCACCTCGCGGATCCGGAGGCGCAGCTGCGCTACATCACCGAGCGCGCCGAGCGTGCCAAGGCGCTCCATTGTGCGGCGGGCGGGGATCTCCTGCGCGAATGGGCCGAACTCGCGCCCCCGGGATTGTTCGCTGGTGCCGCGGGGCTCGTGTCCCGTTGGAGGCTCGCCGATCGTTTCCGGCCGGTGCACAACCTCGTCGTCTCGAACGTCCCGGGTCCACAGGTGCCGCTCTATACCGGCGGTGCCCGGGTGGTCGGCATCTATCCTCTCGGACCTGTGCTCGAGGGCGCCGGTATGAATCTCACGGTGATCAGCTACGACGGCTGGGTCCACATCGGGATCGTGACCTGCCGGCAGGCGGTTCCCGATCCCGCGGCAATCGCCGACGGCGTCGTGCAGGCCGTACGTGAACTTGGTGCCTCGGGTGAACCCCTGTCAGCGCGCGCGGGGCCCTCGTAGCTACTAGAACTTCGCTTTGTACTTCCCGATGAAGACCTTGCGTACGTCGGGGCCACCAGCCGGGTCCGGCTGCAGTCGGGAGTACGTGATGGTTCCCTTCTCGAGCGTGCAGGTCGCGACGTTGAACGGATCCGCGCATTTCATCTTTCCGGCGATTGATCCCTGCATCGACCCGGCCGCGTACACCGGTGTCGTCAGCACGCCGCTGAAGACACGAAAGGGCTTGGGGTTGCCATTCTTTTCGATGACGAGTTCCTCGCCGGTGAAGACCAGGTCAGCCGTCGGCGGCGGGGAGCCACTGCCGCAGGTTTCGCAGGAATCGGCGTAGACGAAGCAGTCGGCGTGGAAGTGGAGCGTGAACGTGCGTTGACCGAGGACCGAGGCGTCGTAGAGCTGGGGCCCCCCGATATCTTTGCACTTTGCTTTGAGTTCGTTTGCCGAGAAGATTGCTGGATCGTTGGGATCCGGGTCGAATCCACTGAACCACTTCCCCTTGAGCGAGACGGTGCCGGCCTGGGCGGTCGCCATGGGCACGGTCCAGGTGACGGCGAGGATGGCGAGGAAAAGAGCAAACGTACGGCGGCTGGTCGGCACGACTGTCACGGGGCACCTCCTGGGCGGGAACATGAGTAGGTGGAACTCTAGACCATCTAAAGTAGACCGTTTCGCATGGGGATGACAATACGCAAGTGCGTCAGTGACAATTGTCACTGACGCCGCAAGAGCTTAGGGCCGAGGAACACCAGCCAGGCGGCCGAGGCCAGCAGCCACGCGCCAGCCGCCCAGCCGAGGTGCTCGAAGTATGTGTCGCTCCAATCCGCGGTCAGGCGCGCCAGCATGGCGAGGATGATCATGGTGCCGAGGAACACCAGCGCGGGTGGCCGGCCCAGGGCCAGGTTCGTGAGGGCGAGATGTCCGAGCACCACGTGTGTCGCCACCCCGAACGCGAGCAGGCTGAATCCTCCGATGAAGAGCACGTGGAGCGCCGGTACGCGATACTCCGGCCATATCGCCGACGCGGCGAGGCCCAGTGGCATCAGCCACACGGCGGTCCATACGAGCCATCGATGGAGACCGGGTTTTCCTGGGCGACGCCCGGCTCGGGGGCCGAGGGTGAGTACCAAAGCGGTGGCACGCAGCATGGGGCCAGCCCGTTCCCAGCCGCCGGCCTCCATCGCAAGGCTCGCGAAGATCGTGATCCCGGCTCCTGCGTAGGCAAGCAGCCGCCACCGTTCCTGGGGTGACGCGCCGATATCCGGCGGCGGGGGTTGGCCATTCATCAGGGGCAGTACCAGGCTGCCGACGCCGATGGCGAAGCAAAGGAAGACCCCCTGCTCGACGCCGAGTCGTCCGAGGGCGAGCATCGCGGCCGGGATAGCTGCGAATGACCCGACGGCAATGAGGAGGGCGCCTCCGAGCCCGTGGAGCACGCCGATCGGGATCAAGACAAAGGCCGCTGGTGGGCGTCGCCCAGCCCCACTGCCGAGGAAACGGCGAACGGCGAACTGTAGGAGCAGCAGGAAGAGAGCCACGTAGGCAACTTGCTGGACCGCCAGGTGCCCGGTGAGCGCGGCGCCGACGACCGTGGTCAGCGACCCGGCGGCCGCGAGAATCTCGAGCGGCGATGGCGGCCGTCCCTGGGTACGGCGGGGCACAGCGGTCAGCAGAAAACCCACGGCGAAGGCCATCATGAAGGCCTGCATCTGGATGAGGGCGTGGAACGAGCACGAATAGGTCGCGGTGGCGCCCGTCGCGTAGAGCAGCCAGTGACCAATGCCGATCCAGCCGAAGACCACGCCGAGAGGGAAGAAGATCCGAAACGGCTCGGTCAGCCAGCGCGCGCCGGCTGGCGTTGCGAAGGAGGTCTCGGTTTCCATCAGCAGGAAGCCTGGTAGGTGTTCGAGGCGGAAACTGGGTGAATTCTTAGAACTGGGAACCCCCACCGCCAGCTGCCCGCGCGGGCTTGGGTTGGCCGTTGGCACGTATCCCGCTCTAACGGCCTGTCGTGGTGTATCTCCTCATCTTCGCCGGCGGTGTCGCCGGCTCGCTCCACTGTGTCGGCATGTGCGGAGGCTTTCCGGTGGCATTGGCCGCGGGTGCATCGGGCGAGCGTACCCTTCGTCAGGTGCTTTACAATTTCGGTCGGTTGAATGCCCTGGTCTTCATTGGTGTGCTCTCGGGTGCCGGCGGCGCTGTGCTGGTCGCGCACGGTCCCGTGCGTCTGGTCGAACGTATCCTGGCGGTCGTGGCTGGCCTCTTCATGATCGTGGTTGGCGCCGAGATGCTGGGCTTGCTCAGTCGCGTCAGTCAGCTCGGAGCGGCGCTCGCACGCGCGACAGTCGGGCGTCTCCTGGCGGGCGTGATCGGCTCGCGTTCTCTTGCCGCGCCACTCGCCCTCGGCGTGTTCAACGCGTTTCTGCCATGCCATCTCGTCTACGCATTCGCGGCTCGTGCCGCGAGCACGGCCTCGATGCTCGACGGCGGGCTGACGATGCTTGCGTTCGGGCTCGGCACGGTACCAGCCATGCTGGCGTTGGGGCTGGCCCGCGCGCTCGCCCGTCCAGCGGTACGCGCCCGGCTCTCGCTGGCATCGGGCGTGCTCGTGATCGGCTTCGGCGTAATTACGCTTTGGCGTGGCATTGATCCGGGTGGAGCGCTCGGACATCATATCCACCATCCAGCCCATGCGGTGGAGCGACCGCAAGCGATCCGGGCGCCACGAGCGCATGACGTCAACGCAGGAGACCAAGGAGCAGCGTCAGCGCAGCCGTGAGAATCCACTTCACGAAGGCAATCACGCCGCTGGCCGTTAACACCAGTGCGGGCCGCGGCGTCCCGTTTCGATAGAGGGCGAGGGCCACCAGGGGCGGGATCGCCCCGTAGCTCCATGCGATGCGATTGAAGTGGGCACCGCGGAGATTCGTCCAGAGCGGTCCCCCGATGGCCAAGAAGAGCGCGGTCGAGGCCGACAGGATGACGAAGAACTGCGCTCGAGTCAGGCCGACGCCAGTCCAGATGCCGCGTTCGGGGAGTGGTCCGAAGAATCGCATGGGTTCAGGGCGATATCAGTGTGCACGAACCTTACCAACGCCGAGCTGACGAGTGTCGCAGGTCGGCGGCGTCGGATGAGCATTGACGTTCGCGCACATGAGAAAGATCATGCTGTCTGTTCCCAGACTTGGGAACGCGTCTCGCCGGCGCGGCGGCCGGAGGCACGTCGGCCGCGTGTTGTCGCCGTGCCTGCTCGGTTGTCGAGGTGGCACAGCGCTTGCGTTCTTCGCTCGCCAACGTGGAGAACAATCGTCAACAGATCCTACGCGAAATGGAGGAGCACCGTGCGGCGCTCGCTGGGTTGGAGTCGCAGCTCCATGCGCCGGTCGCGCCGACCTGGCCTCCGGTGGGCTTCTATCTGACCTTCTATATCGTCGCCGGGACGATGATCGGCATCCTGGGGAGCGTGGCGAGTTTCGGATTGAACGTCATCGGATCGCTGTTGGTGAAACAGGATCCGCTCTACGTGCTGCGCGTCTACGGCACGATCTTTCTCGGCGAGGCGGCGCTGACGACCGAGGACCTGAACTTCTTCATGCTGGTGGCGGTAGTGCATTTCTCTGTTGGGGCTTGCGCCGGGGCGGTCTTCCACGTGTTCGTGAACCGATTCGTTCCCGACCGGGCGCTGCTGCAGATCGTGCTTGGCGGGGTCTACGGTCTCCTGATGTGGGTGGTCAATTTCTATCTGATCATCTCCTGGCTGCAGCCGCTGCTCGTCGGGCGTCCATTCATTCTGGAGCTGATGCCGTTCTGGGTCGCGGCGCTGACGCATGTCGTGTACGGCCTCACGCTCGGACTGTTCCAGCCACTCGGGCGCTTCGTCCCCTATCGGCCGGCGGTCTCATGAGGACGCGCTGGTTCATAGGCCTACTGGTCGCGTCCGTGATCGCGGGCGCCGGGAGTTCCGGGTACGCGCAAGATCGTATGGACGGGCTGCGTGACGAGGGCGGACGGGTGTACGCGCGCTATTGCGTCGGATGCCATGGCGAGCAGGGCGACGGTCAGGGACCAGCCGCGTCGATGTTGATCGTCAAGCCGCGCGACTTTACGAGCGGGGTCTTCAAGTTCCGGTCGACACCGAGTGGGTCGCTGCCGACCGACGAGGACCTCTACAAGATCATCACCCGTGGGGTGTACCGCACCTCGATGCCGGATTGGGGCCTTCTGCCCGAGCGGGAGCGTGTGGCGCTCGTCGAGTACCTCAAGGCGTTCTATCCGCGGTGGGGCGAACGCGGAGCAGGGACGCCGATCTTCATTCCCCCTCCTCCGTCCTCGCTCGGGGCGCCGGCTTCGGTCGAGCGCGGCCATGAGCTGTTCGAGCTGTTGGAGTGTACCGCCTGTCACGGTGAGGACGGTCGCGGCGGTGGGCCGGCGGCGAAAACGCTCGATCCGGACGTGTGGGGCAATCCACAGAAGCCGTTCGATTTTACGAAGGGGCGCCTGAAAGGTGGGCCGACGGTGCAGGACGTCTATCGGACGTTCATGACCGGCATCGACGGCACGGCCATGCCCTCATACGGCGACATCTTCGCCGAGCCGGACGATGAATACATCTACGAGGGCGACGCCTGGAATCTCGTGGCCTACATCCTCTCGCTACGAAAGGAGCCCTAGCCGTGACGCCGACGACCATCCCCGCGAGTGCCGGCACGCGCCACCTCGTCAACCTGGCGCTCGTCCGATGGCACCTCACGGCAAGCGCGGTGTGCTACGCCGTCTCTCTTCTGGCGGGCCTTGCCTACGCGTTTCAGTTCAACAATCTGTATCCGTTCGCGGGGATTGAGTTCCTGTCGCCTGGGCGTGTGCGGATGGTGCATACCAATATCGCCGCCTACGGTTTCATCGCCAACGCGTTCATCGCGGGGCTGTTGTTCGCGATCCCGCGCCTCACCAAGCGTCCGATCCTGTCGGACGCGCTCGGGTGGGTCATCTTTTGGGCCTGGCAGCTCGTGCTGACGTTGACGGTCATCGGCGTGCTGGCGGGTTTCGGCCAAGCCATCGAGTGGGGCGAGACGCCGGTCTTCGTCGACCCGCTCGTGCTCGTTGGGCTCGTGCTGCTGGTCGTGAACATGACGGTGCCGATTCTCCAGAGCACCGAACAGGGCCTCTACGTCAGTCTCTGGTATTTTCTGGCAGCGTTCGCCTGGACGGGGCTGGTCTACTTCATGGGGAACTATCTCCCGCAGTTTTGGATCCCCGGGACGGCCGGGGCGGCGATTACCGGGCTGTTCATTCACGATCTCGTCGGCCTGTTCGTCACGCCGATCGGTTGGGGGCTCATGTATTTCTTCGTGCCCCTCCTGCTGCGGAAGCCCATCTGGAGCCATGCGTTGTCGCTCATTGGTTTCTGGGGTCTCGCGTTCTTCTATCCGATGCAGGGCGTCCACCACTTTCTCTTCAGCCCCATTCCGATGTACGCGCAGTACGGCGCGATCGTTGCGACCATCGCGGTCGAGATCGTCGTCCTCACGGTCATCGTGAACTTCTTCGGCACCTTGCACGGCCGCGCCGACGCGATTCGTGGCAACCTTGCGGTGCGCTGGTTTTTCACCGGCATCATCTTCTACGCCATCACCTGTTTTCAGTGCGCTTTCCAGGTGACGCTCACGTTCCAGAAGATCATCCACTTTACGGACTGGGTGGTCGGGCACGCCCACATGGTGATGTACGGGGTGTTCGGTTTCTGGATCATGGGGATGTTCATCGAGCTCTGGCCGCGCTGTATCGGCCGGCCGTGGGCCACCCCGCGCTTGCTGACCGCCCACTACTGGCTCACGTTCGTCGGGATCGTGATCATGGTGCTCGACTTGACCGCGGCGGGCCTGGTGCAGGGGTTCAGCTGGGCGGGGTTGAGCCACTGGGGCGAGTCGGTCGTAGCGTCGATGCCGTTTTGGTGGGTCCGGACCGTTGCCGGGCTGATCATTATCGCGGGCCAGGGGTTGTTCCTCTATTCGATGTGGGCGACGGCGCGGCGGCCTGCGACCGAACCGGGCATGGTCCGGATCGGGACGCCGGTAGAGGCCTGAGGAGAGGGGCTGCATGGAACGCTTCGGTGCGAGCTTTCTCATCGCCGGGATCGTGACCTTCCTGCTCGGCTTCTTCCTGCAAGGGGTGATGCCGGTGTTGACGCTACGGAAGGTGCCGGTCGCGACAGTCGAGGAATTGGTGCAAACCATTCCGCCGGAATTCTCGGATCTCGCCGAGGAATATCCAGTCGAGTTCGAACGTGCATTTGGAGAGGTGAGCCTGGCGAGCCTCGTCGAAGCCATCGAGCTCGGGAAGGAGAACTATATCGCTGAGGCGTGTTGGCATTGTCATTCGCAATTCGTGCGCCCCGTTTCGAAGGAGAACATCCGTTTCGGACCGGTGTCGACGCCGGAGGAGTACCAGAATCTGATGCAGCTCCCGCACCTCTTCGGGACGCGTCGCGTCGGCCCGGATCTCATTCGCCAGGCCGGAAAGCACTCGAATGACTGGCACATGGCGCACTTCTACGAGCCACGGAACATCGCGCCGTACTCGGTCATGCCAGCGTATCCATGGTTCTTCGACGAGAATAAGCGGCCGACCAAGCGGGCGCTGGCGCTGGTGGCGTACGTGCAATGGCTCGGGAGCTGGGCGCGCGAGGTTCCCGGGACGATCTACAACGTCGATGCGATGCGCGGAGGTGACCAATGAAGGAGCGTTCGGTACGTGGGCTGATCATCGTGGGCTTCGCCGTCGCGGTCTTGGTCGTCGCCGGATTGGGATTCGCATACAAGATGAGCGAGTTCGCGGTCACGATCATGAAGGACGAGATCGAGGGCTTCGGAGCCGTCGCCATCAGTATCTACTTGGTCGGGATGGTGCCGATTCTGTTCTTTACGCTGTGGGCCATCGCCACCGGGCGGTTCCGCGACATCGAACACCCGAAGTACAGACTGCTCGAGCTCGATGACGAGATCGAGCGTGGTGGCGGAGTGAGCTATCGAGTTGGTGCAACGGTGGCCGGCGGTCGAGGTGCCCGATGACCGACGCGCGCGGTGAGGCCGGGGGTGGTCGAGACGAGGGGCCGATTCGGGCGCCCGACAATGCGAGCCCCGCGCTTGCATCGCAGCCCGACCTGTTGCTCGACGAGTCGTACAACACCTATCAGGCCACCCCGGCTCCGTGGTGGATTGGTGTGCTGTGGCTGAGCTTCTTCGTCTTCGCCGTCATCTACCTCATCATCAACCTGCTTCCCTAGGGAGCGCCCGTCGCGCCAGTGTCGGACGAGTGCTCCCACTGCGCCTTGCCGCTCGGTTGGCGCCCGGTTACCGCCCTGGTTGATGGCGCGCGTGTATGGGTGTGCTGCTACGGCTGCCTGCTCGCGCTGCAGATTACTCGCGCGCGCGGCGAGGAGGGGCTCGCCGCGGCGATCGTTGTGCGCCTCGGCCTTGCGGTGTTCTTTACCATCAACGTCATGATGGTGAGTGTGCCGACGTACGTGCCCTACGTGTATGGGGGGGGCGCGGTCGCTAACGACGGTCCGCTGTTCGATGTCCTACGCGTGCTGGCCCTCTTCCTGGCCGCGCCGGTGCTCCTGCTGCTCGGCGTGCCGTTGTTGACGAGCGCCTGGGGCGGGCTACGAGCCGGCGCGGCCAACGCAGATGGCTTGGTGGTGCTGGGGACATTCGCGGCCTACGGCGTCTCAGTCGCCAACACACTGGCCGGCCGACCGGAGGTGTACTTCGATACGGCAACGATGCTCCTCGTCCTCGTGACGCTCGGGCGCTATCTCGAGGCGAGCGCGAAAGCCGAGGCCGGTGCGGCCGTTCGCTCGACGCTAGCCCCGGGCCCAGCTCGGGCGCAGCGTATCCGAGACGAGCGCATCGAGTCGATATCGCCCGACGACCTCGCGCCCGGCGATATCGTCGAGGTCCAGCCCGGAGGGGCGTTTCCGACGGATGGTGTCGTGGTCGAAGGGATCGGGGGAGTCGACGAGGCGGCGCTCAGTGGCGAGAGCCGCGCCATCCTGAAAGAGGCGGGTGCGCCCGTTGCGAGCGGCACTTGCAGCATCGACGGTCTGTTCAGGGTTCGGGTGACGGCACGCGCGTCCGAGAGTGCCGCGGCACGGATCGGTGCGCTGTTGGCGGCCGCACGCCGTGGGCGCGCCGACATCGAGCGGGTCGCCGATCGTGCCGCCGGCGTCCTCGTCCCGGGCGTCGTCGTGATCGCGATCGGGACCGCGCTCGTCTGGACGTGGGCGGAGGGCATTGGACGCGGTGTTCTCGTGGGCCTTTCGGTGCTGGTGGTCGCGTGCCCATGCGCCTTTGGCATTGCGACCCCGGTGGCGATCTGGACCGGGCTCGTCGTGGCGGCTCGTCGTGGCGTGGTACTGCGGAGCGCCGCCGTGATGGAGCGCGTCGCGGGAGTCCGCCGGGTGCTGTTCGACAAGACCGGGACGCTGACGACCCGAACACCGCGCTTGGTCGCGGTCGAGGTCACCTGCCCCGCCGTGGATTCCGAGGACGAGGTCGTCGGGCAGGCCGCGGCTCTCGAGCGAGGCCTGACGCATCCCCTTGCGCGCGGGATCGTCGCGGCATGGCAAGGGCGGGGCGCTGCCGGACCGGCGCCGAGGGTGAGCGGAACGCGCCTGGTTCCTGGACGTGGGGTGCGCGGGTACGTCGATGGCGTCGCGGTGGCGGTCGGGAACCGAGGTTTCGCTGTCGGGGAAATCGGCGCCGAGGACGGGATCCCGCCTGACGACGATGCGGGTGGTTCCCGGGTCTACGTCGTTGCCGATGGGCGGTTGCGCGGCATCCTGCATCTCGGGGAAGAGGTCCGTGGGCAGGCCGCGGGTGCGGTGCGGGACCTTCGTCGATTGGGCCTGCGGGTCGGGCTGCTGTCGGGGGACGGGCATGCTGGCGCGATCGTTCCAGGCATCGTACCCGCCACCGAGGCCGTCCTCGATCTGCTGCCTGCCGGGAAGGTGGCCGAGGTCGAGGCGGCACGTCGCTCGAGTGGGGGCGGCGGCGTGGCGATGGTTGGCGATGGGATCAACGACGCGCCCGCGCTTGCGGCGGCGGACCTCGGCATTGCCGTCGCCGACGCGACCGACGTGGCGCGGGTCACCGCGGACGTGGCGATTCTCAGCGACGATCTCGGCGCCGTGCCCTGGATTGTCAGTCACGCGCGGCAGGTCATGCGCGTTGCTCGGCAGAACCTGGCCTGGGCGGTCGCCTACAACGTCGGGGCAATCGCGGTGGCCGCGAGCGGGGCGCTGAATCCGCTCGTCGCCGCCCTGGCGATGCTCGGGAGCAGCCTGGCGGTCGTCGCCAATGCGCGGCGTCTCCGCACGGGATGATTGTGCTACCTTTCTCAGAAATGACAATCCCCGGAGTCCTGGCTCCCAGTCCTCGGAGGCTGGCGCACGTACCGAGTGGTGCCGTCGGGTTTTCCTGTTGGCACGAAAGAAGCAGCGCTCCTGGGCAGGAGGTTATCCGATGACAGGCTTCCAGCAGATCCTGGTTCCCGTGGACTATTCCGAGGCGTCCGACAACGCGCTACGAATCGCGGCAGGCCTGGCTCGGGCGAGCAGGGGCCGACTCGTTGTCGTGCATTTTCTCCGCCTCGATGTGTACGGCATGGCGGAGTTTCCGGGGATCCTGCCGAACATGGCCTCCACCGGTATTGGCGAGTTCGACGAGGAGCGGGCGCGCCTACAACAACACGTTGACGCGGTCCTGGCGGAGGGCGATGCGCAGCCACCGGAGTACGACGTGGAGGTCGATTGGGGGTCGCCGTACCAACAGATCGTCGAACGTGCGATTGATCGTGGGGTCGACCTGATCGTCATGGGGACGCACGGCCGGACCGGTGTCAAACACGCGCTACTCGGCAGCGTTGCTGAAAAGACGGTTCGGCTCGCCCCGTGTCCGGTCCTCACGGTTCGTCCGCAAGCAAAGGCTCCACTGGCCACGGCGGCGAGTGAGCCGAAACCCTTGCAGCACGGTGAGGTGGGGCGACTGATGACCCGCTCTCCGGTGACGATCGGTCCCGACGACATGCTCGCGGAGGCGTGCCAGCGGATGCGGCGCGCGAACGCGCGTCACCTGCCGGTTGTCGATGGTGTCAAGCTCGTCGGCATTCTGAGCGATCGCGACCTTCCGGGATTCTACGGGCAACTCGAGCGGACGCGCGTGCACGTTGCGATGACGGCGGACCCCGCAACGGTGTCCGCCGATGATAGTGTCGATGCCGCGGCACGGGTGATGCTCGATCGACGGGTGCACGCCGTACCCATCGTCGAGGGCGAGCAGGTCGTCGGTGTCCTTTCGACCAGCGACATTCTCGAGGACTATGCGCGTGTCGCGCGTGGTTAGCAGCCTACGATGATGGGCCATTGCTGGCGATGAGACGATCGGTGCAGTCGCGAGAGGTGTGTCGACGGTCGTGGGTGTCGATCATGGTCCGACGCATGGTGCTTGGAGGGATTGTCGTCGCGCTCACGTTGTTGGGGGTGGCGGCGTCTGAGGCCGGCTCGACGGCTCGATCTTCTGAGACCGGCGCCAAACTCTATCGTGAGGCGTGTGCATCCTGTCACGGTCCAACGGGTCGCGGGGACGGTTGGGATGCCGAGCTGTACGATCCGCGTCCGCGCGATCTCCGCGCCGGGTTCCTCGACCGATACGAGACCGACGACCTCGTGCGCCGGGTGCGTGAAGGGAAGCCGCTCGAGTTGGCGCTCGACCTGACGGCGCTCCGCACGCGCGCCGTCGAGACCGAGGCGATCGCCGCGCACCTGCAGCGACTCCCGGACGCGAAGTGGCGGCAACTCGAAGTCGGCCAGGAGGTCTACGTCGACCGGTGCGAGTTGTGTCACGGTCCGTTCGGGCGTGGGGCACGTGTGTTGCCGCCCGGTGTGGAGCGACCCCGCGACATCTCCGATCCCTCGTACCAGCGCGGTATCTCTGATCAGGACCTGCGTGTGGCCGTTCGGCACGGGCGCAAAGGGATGCCGGCACTCGTGCCGCAGCTTCCGGAGGATGACACTGCGGTCCTGGTCGTGTTCGTGCGTCAGTTGTCGCCCGGCTTCGAGCTGTACTCCCGGCATTGTTCGGCCTGCCACGGCGACGATGGGCGTGCCGACAGCGGTCATGTGGGAACCCCGGAGCGCCCGACGGTGCTCTTCGATCGCGCCTACTTTCAGCGTCGAGATCCCGAAGTGATTCGGAGTTCGATCTGGCACATGCTGACGAAACAGATGCCGACGATGCCGCACATGCGCGTCTTTCTCGACGAGGCGCCGGCACGTGCCATCATCGAGTACCTGAAAGAGGTGAGCGGCTCGAAATGAGCGACTCGGCGCGGAGAATCACCGTCCCTTCGCTCGACGGCAAGGGGCTTTCGGATGCCTAGGCGGACGGCTACAATGATGCGGTGACCAGCACGCCAGGAAGGTCGATTGCCGCACGACTCGCTCTCGGAGCGCTCTTGTGCTGGGCGCCGATCGGATCGGCACTTTGCGAAGCGCAGTGTCTCGTGGCGGAGACGCCGCACGTCGAGACGGTCGCACGCGTAGGAGCGCCCGCCGAGGCGAGGGGGCACTGCGACCATGCGACCGGGGGCGCGGCTGCGCCGGGGGCCACCTCGTCGGGTGAGGTCTCCTGTCACTGCGGTGCCGGGGATTGGGCAACCGACTCGCGGTCCGTGACCCATCCGACAGATGCTGGCTATGCGCTGGCCTTGGTCGTTCTTCCGCTGCCGGAGCACGCTGCCACGAGCGCCGGTTCGTCTCGCGCCACGGCGCCGCCAGGCCTGAACTCGCCGTACCGTTACCAACACCGTCCACTCCTGATCTGAGCCGCCCGTGCGTCGCGCGGTGTAGGCCCGGGTGCGCACGGAACTCTCGAGTTCCGCAGTGTGCTCGATGGTTGGCGTCCGGCCCCGGTCGGACGTGCGGCTGAGAACGATCGCACGGAGTGGACGATGGTATGTCAAGATGAATGCACCGAGCGGTGGCAGGCGCGTCCCGCGCGCATTGTCGCTCTGCTCGTACTGACGACGTGGGTGCTCTGGGGCAGTGATACGGGTGCCCAGGTTGCGGTACCGAAAGACGCGGCTTCTCGGAAAGAGGCGCACGCCTTGGTCGAGTTTGGGGCAGGCGCAACACTCGACGACTATCTGCGGGCGGCGGCGCTCCGCAATCCGGACTTGCAGGTCGCCTTCTACGAGTGGCAGGCCGCCGCCGAGCGCGTTCCGCAAGTGCGCTCGCTGCCCGATCCGCACCTCTCGTACAGCTACTTCATCGAGAGTGTGGAGACCTTCGCCGGGCCCCAGCGGAACCGCCTTGGCGCTTCGCAGCGGTTTCCGTGGCCCGGGAAGCGTGGACTTGCCGCCGCGGGGGCGACCCACGAGGCGGAGGCTACGCGCCAGCGATATGAGGCGCGAAAGCTGGAGCTCGGCTTTCGTGTCGTCGACGCGTACGCCGAGTACTACTATTTGGGCCGCGCGATCGAGGTGACACGCGAGGACGTCGAACTGCTGACGTCTTGGGAGGAGCTGACGCGAGCCCGGTACCGCGTCGGTGAAGCGACCTACCCCGACGTGGTCAATGCGCAGGTGGCGCTTGGTAAGCTCGACGATCGCTTGCGAACGCTCGACGAACGTCGTGCTCCAACGATGGCGAGGCTCGACGCGCTTCTCGATCGTACGGAGCGTACGCCGCTCCCCTGGCCGCGGCGGCTTCCCTTCGAGCAGGTGGCTCCTCGCGAAGAGGATCTGCAGCGGGCTCTCGAGGCAAAGAACCCGCACCTGTTGGCGGAAGCGGCGCAGGTGACGGCCGCGGAGCGGGACGTGGCGTTGGCGAAGAAGAGCTATTTCCCCGACGTGACGCTGGGGATCGAGTGGATCGACACGGATGAGCGCGCGGGGCCGAGTCGCTCCAAGACCGGCGATGATGCCGTGATCGGCACCCTGTCCATGAATCTCCCCATCTGGTGGCCGAAGTATGGAGCCGAGGTAAGGGAGGCCGAGGCACGCCGGATGGCAGCGAGTCGCGCGCGTCGGGGGCGGGTGCTCGATCTCGCCGCCCGGTTGCAGCGTGTGCAGTACCAGCGTCGGGACGCCGAGCGGAAGATCGAGCTGTACGGCGGCGCGTTGATTCCGAAAGGGCGTGAGGCTTTGGACGCGAACTTTGCGGCCTACGAGTCCGACCGTGCCGACTTTCGCGATCTGCTCGACGCGCAGCGCCTGCTGCTCGAGTTTCAGCTCGAGTACGAGCGCGCCCTGGCGGATCACGCGGTGCGACTGGCGGAGATTGAGATGTTGGTAGGAGAGCCGTTGCCACGAGTGAGTGCCGCGGAAGCAGCATCCGAGGACCGGTCATGAGCGCGGGGCCGGAGCGCAGGCTCGGAACGCGGCGGTGGATTTCCGCCCCCGTCGTCATCGGCATGGTGGCCATCGTGGCCGCGGCCCTTGCCGGCTGCGAGCGTGGTCCGCGGGAGGTCGCGCGGTCGACAGGGGCGGCAGACGCGGTGGGCGCGTGGACGTGCGCCATGCATCCGCAGATACACCTGCCACGCCCGGGGAAGTGTCCCATCTGCGCAATGGATCTCGTCCAGGTGCCAGGGGGGACGCGAGGCGCGGCGGAGCAGCACCCCCGCCGGTATGCAATGAGCGCCGAAGCCGTCGCGCTTGCCGACGTGGAGACGGCCCCTGTGCGCCGCGGTCTCGTTGCCAAAGAAGTCCGGATGGTTGGGAAGGTCGACTACGACGAGACCCGTCTGAGTACGATTGCGGCGTGGGTGCCCGGACGGATCGATCGCGTGTACGTCGACTACACCGGCGTCCCGGTCAAAGAAGGCGAGCACCTGGTGTATCTCTACAGTCCCGAGTTGCGGACCACGCAGGACGAGTTCCTGCAGGCGCGGAAGGCGGCGCGCGAGCTTGGCGACAGTCGGGTGTCCGTCCTCAAGGATTCGACGGAGGCGATGGTGGACGCCGCGCGCGAGAAGCTCCGTCTACTCGGCCTGACGCGTGCGCAGCAGCGCGGACTGGAGAAGCGGGGCGCCTCGTCGGATCATCTGACCGTGTACTCGCCGATTGGCGGTACCGTCGTCGAGAAGAACGTGTTCGAGGGCATGTACGTTGAGACGGGGACGCCGATCTACAAGATCGCGGATCTGTCCAAGGTGTGGGTACGGCTCGATGCCTACGAGTCGGACATGTCATGGATTCGGTATGGCCAGGATGTGGCGTTTACGACCGAGGCGTACGCCGGGGAGACCTTTCACGGCCGGGTGGCATTCATCGAGCCCATTCTCGATCCACGGACGCGCACGGTGAAGGTGCGCGTCAACGTCGACAACGCGGACGGCAGGCTGAAGCCCGAGATGTTCGTGCGGGCCATCGTTCGCGCGGGCGTCACGCAGGGCGGGAAGGTCATGGACCCGGAGATGGTCGGGAAGTGGATCGGTCCTATGCATCCCGAGATCGTGCGCGAGGGACCGGGCGACTGCCCGGTGTGCGGCATGCCGCTCGTGCGTGCCGAAGAGTACGGATACGTGGCGGCCTCCGATGGTGAGACCCCGTTGCTCGTTCCAGCCTCCGCGCCGCTCATCACCGGGGAACGCGCGGTTGTCTATGTGCGGGTGCCGGGACAGGAGGAGCCGACGTTCGATGGTCGCGAGATCGTCTTGGGGCCACGCACTGGAGATGACTATGTCGTGCGCGAGGGGTTGCGGGAGGGCGAAGAGGTCGTGGTCAGGGGCAACTTCAAGATCGACAGCGCGCTGCAGATTCAGGCGCGGCCGAGCATGATGAGTGACGACGACGGGGCGCCGGCGGTCCCGCATGCCGGGCACGCACACTGAGCGGAGCGGGCAATGATTGATCGCATCACGCGATTCTCGCTCGAGAACAAACTCGTCCTCGTGCTTGCGGCAGCGTTCGTCGTGGCGTGGGGGATTCTGGTGGCGCCCTTCGATTGGGACCTGCCGTCTCTGCCTCGGAATCCCGTGCCGGTCGATGCCATCCCCGACGTCGGCGAGAACCAGCAGATCGTCTTTACCGAATGGATGGGGCGCTCGCCCCAGGACGTCGAGGATCAGGTTACGTACCCGCTGACCGTCTCTCTCCTCGGGATTCCCGGTGTCCGTACGATCCGGAGCCATTCCTTCTTCGGGTTTTCGTCGATCTACGTGATCTTCGAGGAAGACGTCGACTTCTACTGGTCCAGGTCGCGGATCGTCGAGAAGATGGCGAGTCTTCCCGCGGACACGCTTCCCGAGGGCGTGCAGCCCACGCTCGGACCGGACGCGAGCGCGTTGGGGCAGGTGTTCTGGTACACGTTGGAGGGGCGTGACGACGCCGGAAGGCCGGTCGGCGGCTGGGATCCCGCCGAACTCCGGACGATTCAGGATTGGTACGTGCGCTACGCGCTCCTCTCCGTCAAGGGGGTGAGCGAGGTCGCGAGTGTTGGCGGCTTCGTGCGCGAGTATCAGATCGATGTCGACCCCGCCGCGATGCGCGCATTCGGGGTCGGTGTCGATGAGGTCGCCGAAGCCGTGCGCATGGCCAACCGCGACATTGGGGCGCGGACCCTCGAGGTCAACGGGGTCGAGTACTTCGTCCGAGGGCTCGGCTTCATCAAGACGCTCGCGGATATCGAGAGTTCGGTCATTCGGGCGAACGACAACGTGCCCGTGTACGTCCGGGACGTCGCCGTGGTGACCGAGGGCCCAGCGCTCCGACGCGGGGCGCTCAACAAGGGCGGCGCGGAGGCGGTGGGGGGGGTCGTCGTCGCGCGCTACGGCGAGAATCCGCTCGCCGCCATCAAGCGTGTCAAAGCGAAGATCGCGGAGATCGCGCCGGGTTTGCCGCGCAAGGTGCTCCGCGACGGGACGGTGTCGCGGGTCACCATCATTCCGTTCTACGATCGTACGGGCCTCATCAAGGAGACCCTTGGCACTCTGAACGCAGCGCTCACCGACGAGATCTTGGTGACGATCATCGTCGTCGTCGCGATGATGGCGCACCTGCCGAGCTCGGTGCTCATCGCGGGGCTTCTCCCGCTCGCGATTCTCATGACCTTCATCGCGATGCGCATGTTCGGCGTGGACGCGAACATCGTCGCGTTGTCCGGCATCGCGATCGCGATCGGGACCATGGTCGATGTGGGGATCGTCATCTGCGAGAACATCCAACGGCATCTGGACAATCTGCGTCCGGGCACGAGCCGGCTCGAGGCGATCCACCGTGCGACGCTCGAAGTGG
>JAJCZP010000239.1 GCA_029262315.1 Deltaproteobacteria bacterium
ACGATGAGCGGCTGCACGTACGAACCAAGCGGAACGGCCAGCAGCGCGAAGATCAAGAAGAGCGCGACCGTGAATCCGAACTGGAGATACTCGAGGAACTCGCGCTGCTGCCGCTGCTCGCCTTCGAGGGTATAGGTCAGCCCGGGATAGCGCTCTGTGATTTCGGGCAGCACGACTCTCCGCACGTGGCCCATCACTTCGTTGGGCGTCATCTGCGCCAGGTCGACGCTGGCCGTGACTGCGATCACGCGTTTGCGGTCGGCCCGTTTGATCTGCGCGAAGCCGCGCCCGTACTCCACCTCCGCAACCGAGGTAAATGGCACCGGCCTCGCGTCCGCCGTCCGAATCCACATGCGCTCGATGTCGCCGAGCGAGCGTCGGCGCTCGCTCGGATAGCGCACCATGACCCGCACCTCGTCACGCCCGCGCTGAAGACGCTGCACTTCGTCGCCGTAGAACGCCTGACGCACCTGGCGTGCGAGATCGGAGAGCGAGAGCCCGAGCGCCTCGGCCGAAGGCAGAATCCGGAGCTTCAGCTCCTGCTTGCCGCCACGAAAAGAATCCGCCACGTCGTAAACGCCGGGGTACGCTCCGAGCCCGGCCTTCAGATCGGCCGCGGCCGCCTTCAGCACTGCCATGTCGTCGCTTCGCAGCTCGACGTTGATCGCCTCGCCCGCCGACAAAACGCTGAACGAGAAACTCAGCTCGACGGCGTCGGGAATCGGCCCGGTCTCTTCGCGCCATCGATTGGTCAGCCACTCCGCCGTCACGCGTCGATCTTCGTTCGCGGCAAGCTCGAGACTCACCTCGCCGAGATGCCCGGCGCTCGTATACTGCACGGCGCGCCCACTCCGATCGCGCTCCTGCTCGGCGCGCCGTGGCTGCCCGCCCACTGACGACAATGCGTGCCGGAACACGCTCGGGGTACCGGGCGTACTCTCCGCATCCGCCTCGACGCGAACGCGCTCGGCAGCCTCCTCGATCCGCTTGATGGCAGCCGTCGTCGCCTCGGCCGGTGTCCCTTGCGGCATACTGAGAAACGCCGCGACATAGTCACCCTCCACGTCGGGCAGAAACACGAAGCGCGTCCATCCGCCCACCACCAGTCCGGCAGTCACGATCATGGCGCCGACACCCGCGGCGGCAGTGAGATACCGCCACTCGAGGGCTTTGGCGAGAAAGGGTGTGTACGCGTTGGTGAGAAATCGATCGAGTGCGCCGGACACGGCATCTTGCACCCGGCGCCAGCCGCGGGCGGACCCGACGCTGCTCTCGCGACTGGCATAGATCAGGTGGGTCGGCAGAATCAGCTGCGCTTCGATGAGCGAGAACGTCAGCGCGGTGATCACGATGAGCGGTACGGCGGCGATGAGGTTTCCCATCGTGCCGGGAATCATCAGCAACGGCGAGAACGCCGCCATCGTCGTCAACACGCCGAAGACGACGGGCACCGACACCTCTTGGGTCCCCTCGATGGCCGCGCGGAGACCATCGTTGGTGCGCGCCTGGTGCGTATAGACGTTCTCGCCAACGACGATGGCGTCGTCGACGAGAATCCCAAGCACCAGGACGAACGCGAACAGCGACAGCATGTTGATGGAGATCCCGAGCAGCGGCAGCATCATCAGGGTACCGAGGATGGCGATCGGAATCCCGATCCCGATCCAGAAGGCGAACCGCAAGCGCAGGAACAACGCCAGGACGATCAGGACGAGAACGAACCCCAGCCTGGCGTTGCCGAGCATCGTGTCCAACCGGTCATGCAGATAGAATGACCAGTCTTGCCAGGTCGTAACGCGCACGCCCTCGGGTAGAAACGTGTGGGTCCGCTCGACGTAGTCGCGAACCTCGGCGGCAACCTCGATCGCGCCCTGATCGCCCACCCGGAAGACCTGAATCATCACCGCGGGCTCCCCGTTGAACCGCGAAGACTGATCCGTCTCCTCGAAGCCATCGACGACCCGCGCGACCTCCCCGAGCGTGAGGCGACTGCCGTCCACGCGGGTGACGAGAATGAGATCCTCGAAATCGCGACCAGTGTACGCCTGCCCCTTGGTTCGGAGCAGGATCTCGCCGCCGTCGGTCTTGAGCGTGCCCCCGGGCACGTCGATCGACGAGCGCCGGACGGCCTCGATGACCTCGTCGAACGTCAGCTGATGCTTGGAAAGTCCGGATTCCGAGACCTCGATCGAGATCTCATAGGGAGGTGTGTTGACGACCTCGGCGTGGGTCACGTGCGGCAACGCGACGATATCGTCACGCACGCGTTGCGCAATACGCCGGAGCGCCCAGAGATCGTCCGTTCCCGCCACGACCACATTCACCACCTGGGAACGGAACAGCTGCTGCTGCACGATCGGCTTCTCGGCCTCCACCGGGAAGCTATCGATCGCGTCGACCTGTGCCTGCACCTCGTCGACCACCCGGCGAACGTCGGTATCGGGCTCCAACTCCGCGGTCACGACCCCTGCCCCCTCGTTGGCAACCGACGTCATACGCTTGATGCCATCGATACTCTGAATGCGCTCCTCGATCCGAATGCAGATCGACTCTTCGACCTCCTCGGGGGCGGCGCCACGGTACGGCACGCTGATGGTGACGACCTCGGTGCGCACTTCGGGGAACACCTGCTGCGTGATCCGCGGCAAGGTGATCAGACCGCCACCCACGATGACGATCATGAGAAGGTTCGCCGCAACCGGGTTGCGTGCGAACCACGCGATGGCCCCCTTCACGAGGTCTCCGTGGTCCGCACTTTCATGCCGTCGACGACGACCTCGATCTGCGACACGCACACCTGCTCACCCGCGGTGAGTCCGGCACGTACGATCACACGCTCGCCTTCCCGCCGCAGCACATCGACGGTGCGGATACGGAGACGATCGTCCTCGTCGACGATGAAGATCTTGTCCTGCCCACGGAGCGCGGCCCGCGGCACGACCATCGCTTCGGGGACTGTGCGCCCCTGGATCTCGGCGATCACGAACATTCCGACAGCCAGCGGCGGCCGCCCCGCGGCTACACCCCGACCGTAGGGATCCTCGACTCGCGCCACGACCATCACCATACGCGTGCGGGGATCGATCTCGCCCTCCGTCCGGACGATCCGTCCCTCCCAAGAGTAATCGGCACCACCATAGCTGGCGTACAGTCGAACAAGCGGGCCTTCGGGACGCGGCTGGTCGCCGCGGTAGTCGAGCGGGAGGTCGAGCGCGCCGGCGTCGATCGCGCTAATGCCGAGCCTCACCTCCGCATAGTCGACGGCGTAGAGCCTGCCGATGGACGTTCCACGCGACACGTACTGTCCGACATCGACCTGCTCTTCGCGCACGCGCCCGTCAAAGGGCGCTTTCAGCTCCGTCCGCTCGCGATCCCGTTTCGCCTGCTCGAGCGTAGCCTCGGCTTCGCGTAGCGAGGCCGACGCCAACTCGGCGGCATTCTCGGCGGTATCGAGCTCGCGCGTACTGATCAGACCTTGGTGCGCCAGTTCGCGGCTCCGCTCCAGATTGCGCGCGTTGACGCGCTGTTCGCTCCGACGCGCATCCGCCGCGGCGCGCGCCCGATCGAACGCCACCCGGTAGTCCACCGGATCGATCTTCAGCAGGGTGTCTCCAGCGTTGAAAAATCCACCCGCAACAAGTGACTGCGCCACCCACGTCACGCGCCCGGCGACCTCGGGCACGAGATCACTCTCGGTGCGTGGTTTGACGCTCCCCTGCGTGACGACAGTGAAGGTCACCGGCTCGGCCGTGACGGTCATGACACGGACCAGCGGCG
Source organism: Deltaproteobacteria bacterium (assembly GCA_029262315.1). Taxonomy (GTDB): domain Bacteria; phylum Desulfobacterota; class Binatia; order UTPRO1; family UTPRO1; genus JAJCZP01. The sequence continues at coordinate 3,778 of JAJCZP010000239.1, forward strand.
GGCGGATTTCAGGCGCTTGCGTCTCGACGTTCTTTCGGGCGGCAACGAGCAGTGCCGCCATCACCAACGACACGCCGATGGCAACGATGGGGAAGATGACTTTGGGCTGTCGGAGGTTCATGCCGCACCCTTCGACGGGGCCCGGAAACCGGCGGCCAGAAACTGGACGGCGTGCCGGATGGTCTCCGGTTGATCGGCAGGTCCCGGGGTCGCCCCTGGCACGACATCGATCAGATGCATGCCGGCGAGCAGATGCGTCAACACGGCGACCATGAACTCGAAGCGCCACGCGACCTCACGGGGTCCGACATCGGGAAGCGCGCGCGTGAACGTCGCAAGGTAGCGCGCGCCGACGTCGCTGAACTGCTCGCGCATCAGTCGCTGCACGATTTCTTCTGGCTCCGAGAAGAAACGGGCGATCAGTTGTGACGCTGGTGGACCCGCCGGATCGAGTTCCTCCAGCATGCGAAAGCTCGGCGCAATGAACGCCTCGATCAGCGCCTCGAGCGGCGGAACGTCGCCGGAGGATGCAGCCTCCAGGTCATTCAGTTTCGCCAGGCGCTCCGCGTTCATTGGCGCAGCGCGTCGTGCGAACAGAGCCTCGAGCAAGGCCTCTTTGGAGCCGAAATGATAGTGTACGGCAGCCACGTTGACCCCGGCCTCGACCGTGATCCCCCGCAGCGAAGTACGCGCAAATCCCTCTTCCGCAAAGAGTTTCTCAGCGGCAGCGAGAATACGCTCCTTGGTGTCCCCGTTCAGAACTTTGGCCGGACTGCCCATGATTCAATCACCTGATTGAAGCGTATGATTGAGGCAAGGTTCAGTCAAGCAGGGGGCGTCGTAGGCTACGCGCCCCCGTGCACATTGATCTTTTCGCCGGTTACGTAGCCAGCCCGCCCCGAGACCAGGAAACGGACGACGTTGGCCACGTCTTCGGGCTGGCAAACGCGGCCAAAGGGCATGCTGGCGTCGAGCGAGCGCATGTCGGTCACGCCCGCCGTTGCCTTCACCAACCGCCGTCCCATCTCCGTCTCGACCAGGCCGGGGGCCACGACGTTCACGTGGATCCCGTTCGGGCGCTCCTCTTTCGCGAGGGTCATCGCCAGGGCCTCCATCGCCGCCTTGGCCATGGTGTACGGCGCACCGCCCGCGGCCTCGTAGAGCGTCGCCACACTCGAGATCATGACAACATCTCCTCGCGCACGCGTGCGCATACTCGGCAGCACGAGCTTGCAGATATGGTGCGACGCCAACGCATGCGTGCGCATTACACGCTCGACCTCGGCCGGATCGGTATCGGCGACGTTCAGGCCGCGGCTCGCCAGGCCAGCGTTGTTCACGAGGATGTCGACCGCACCGAAGTCGGCAAGCACCGCCTCGACCATACGCTCGTCCTCGTCAAAACGATCGACGGATGCCTGGTACGCACGGGCCTTCCGTCCAAGCCCGGCGATCGTGCTCACCGTGTCACGCGCCGAGTCCTCGTCACGGCGATAGTTGATCGCAACATCCGCACCATCTTCCGCCAGGGCCACGGCAATGGCGCGGCCAATGCCGCGGCTCCCGCCAGTCACCAGCGCAATGCGTCCATCAAGCTGTTCGGTCATGGTCGACTCCTCGAAAAGGACTGGCGCGCAACCTACCGCAGGATCGAGAGATGCGCTAAGGACGCCGGCTGGCGCCGTAAGTGCCTGAGAAAGCTGGCGGCCGAGCGAGCATCTCTCAAGAGAGTTGCATACATGCGTGTTTGTATTATTCTGTCCCTCACTACGAAGTCACATGCCCCCAATGCCCACTTCTCGCCCAACCGCCCGCACGCAAGCCGATCGCTCGGCTGAGACCAAGGGCCGGCTCATCGATGCGACGGTCGCATGCCTGGTCGACTACGGGTACGCGCGCACGACCACTGTGGAGATCTGCAGCCGGGCTGGGCTCACGCGCGGAGCCTACAATCACCACTACGCCGGCACCGAAGCGCTCTTCACGGACGTCCTAGAACAGCTCTACCTGCGATTCGCGAAACGAGAGTCCGATACTGCACACGACGACTCGCTCGAACGCCTCATCCGCGAAGGCTGGGCGAAAATGAAGCGACCGGAGTTCAAAGCGGTGATCGAACTATGGCTCGCAAGCCGCAACGACCCATCGCTCGGCGCCTCCCTCGCACCCGCCATCGCCAGGCTCAGCAGGATATTCGAACCCAGGGCGAATCCATCACTCGGGGAACGGCTCGACGCCGACCCCGATCTGGTCGCGCTGTACCGGCTCGCGTTCGAGGCAACCATCGGCCTCGCACTCGGACGAGCCACCTCGCCAAACGGAAGCGCGGTCCAACACGAGAACCAGGTCCTCGATCTCCTCCTCTCGCTCGCAAGAGATCAAGACCGACGCCAGGGCGCCGAACGGCCCTGAAAGGAAACACGATGCCCTCCGTCTATTCGATCGATCAATCGGCCGTCACGGGAAAGCGCACCCCCGCTGCGACGCGCCCCGGCGTCGAAACCAGGAACACCCTCTGCGCGACGTGCGACATCTCGTGCAACGTCGTCACCGAGATCAAACAGGGCCGCGTCGTCCGGGTACGGTCGAGCGACAATCCGATCTTCAAAGACAACATCTGCATGAAGGGCATCATGGCGCCGAAGGCCTTCGCCCACCCCGACCGCCTGATGCGCCCGCTCAAGCGCGTCGGCGAGCGCGGTTCGGGACGCTGGGAGGAAGTGAGCTGGGAGGATGCGATGTCCGACATCGCACGCCGTCTCCAGACCATCATCGACCGCGATGGCCCCGAGGCATGGGCGGTGTCGACGAGCCAATGGAACACCGCCACCGATCACGGCCTGGGGCGGCGGATCATGAACCACGTCGGCTCGCCTAACTGGATCAGCGGCGTGGCACTGTGCGCGGGGAACACCGCGGCCATCAACCGCATGACCTACGGCTGGTTCCCGTGGGCCGATTTCGCGAACACCAACTGCATCGTGCTCTTCGGGCACAACCCGAGGCGCAACAGTTGGGTTCCCGTCTACAACCAGATCCGTCGCGCGCAGGCTCGCGGTGCCAAGCTGATCGTCCTCGACCCGCGCAAGAGCGAGAATGCCGGTCGCGCCGACATCTGGCTCCCGCTCCGCGCCGGCACCGACGCCGCCATGTGCCTCGGCTGGCTCAATGTGATCCTCGAGGAGGGCCTCTACGACAAGGCGTTTGTCGAGAACTGGACGATCGGGTTCGATGAATTGCGCGCACGCGTCGCCGAGTATCCCGTCGAGCGCGTCGCCGAGATCACGGGATGTGATCCCGACATGATCCGGAAGGCGGCGCGACTCTACGCAACGTCTGGCCCCGCGGTGATTCCCTGGACGCCGATAACCGACATGCAGCGGAACAGTACCTCGGCGATTCGTCTCCACAGCATTCTTCGCTCGGTCTGCGGGTACGTCGATGTGCCCGGTGGTGAGGCGCTGCAAGGCTTCAACCCGGACGTCGTCTCCGAATCCGAGATCGAAGCGCACGAGGTGCTGCCGGAGGCGCAGAAGGCCAAGCAGTTGGGTTCGGACACTCACCCCGCCTTCACCTATCGGGGACAGGCCTCGCTTCGGCCGCACACAAAGCGGGTGTGGGGGACCGAATACGCGAATCAGATCACCGGCTGCTTCATGGCCAATCCATCGGCGACCTTCCGCGCGATGGCCGGCGAAGGCCCGTACCCGGTCAAGGCGTTCTTCACCCTCGGCAACAACACGCTCCTGAGCTTCGCGAACATGCCCCTCATCCTGAAAGCGATGATGAATCAGGAACTCATCGTGGTCCACGAACAGTTCATGACACCCACCGCGCAACTCGCCGACTACGTCCTTCCGGGAGACAGTTGGCTCGAACGCCCGTGGCTTCACGATGCCTTCGGTTGGAGTTCTATGGTGCGGCCCTCCGAGAAGTCGATGGAGCCCCCGGGGGAATGTGAAAGCACCTTCTCCTTCTGGAAACGCCTCGCGGCGGCCATGGGACGCGCCGACATCGTACCGTGGAAGACGATCGAAGACTTCTACGACTATCGACTCGAGGGCACCGGCATGACCTGGGACGAGTTCTCGAAGTCGCACGAGATCTACTTCGGCCCCCTCGAGTTCCGGAAGTACGAGCGAACCGGCTTCGCGACCCCGAGCGGAAAGGTCGAACTCAAGTCCTCCGTCCTCGAAGGACTTGGCTTCGATCCCCTTCCCTACTTTCGAGACGATCCGCCCCCGAACCCCGAGTTTCCACTCATGATGTTCACCGGTGTCCGCGAGGACGAGTACTTCCAAACCGGGCAGCGACACGTCCCCGAACTGCGCGCCCGGAAACCCGAGCCGAATCTGTTCGTGAGCCCCGGGACCGCCGACGAGCAAGGCATCACCGCCGGCGACTGGGTGGAGGTCGTCAATCCGACCGGGAAGATCGCCATTCAGGTTGCCGTCCGGGACACGATGCCCGACGGCCTGGTGCGCATCCCCCACGGCTGGTGGAAGCCGGAGATGAAGCAGGGCGCGGGCCATCTCTCGGGCGCCCTCGCCCACGCCGACGCCCAACTCTGCCCTGACGACGAGGATTTCCTCGACCGCGAGCAGGGGATCCCGCACTTGAAAGGCATTCCGTGTCGGATCAGCAAGCTCGAGGCGCCACCCGAAGGTGCCCAATGAGCCGCCGAGCCGAGGAAGCCAAGGCGCGGCTTGCTATGTGGCTTGGCAAGCGCGCCTCGCGCGACACCAATCTCATCGACCGGATGTGTCGTCGCCTGCTCGACCGCATCCTCCGCCTCCCCGAGGACGGAGACTTCCTGAGAGACGAGTGGGTCGACTCGGACCTCGGCTTCGACCCTGACGAACTCGACCGCTACCAGCGCGGCGAACCCGAACGATAAGCATCACGACGCGCTACTCGCACGCCCACGCGCGCTGGAACTCCGCATCGCTCCAGTCCGACTACCGTCCGCAGCCGAGATGCGCTAAGGACGCCGCGTGAGCGACGCCGACCACTCTGCCCAATCCGTCGTAGACGTCGACCTCGTCGATCTCGATCGCCTCTCGGAGTGGATGGACCAGCAACGGCTGCCGAGCGGCCCGATCGAGAACCCGACACTCCTCGCCGGCGGTACCCAAAACATCCTCCTGCGTTTCTCCCGCGGCGGTCGCGCGTGCGTCCTCCGACGTCCGCCGCGCCATCTCCGCAAGAACAGCAACGAGACCATGCGGCGCGAGGCCCGCGTGTTGGGAGCGTTGGCGACGACCGATGTTCCCCACCCGCGCCTCATCGCGGCGTGCCCCGAGACCGATATCATCGGCGCATCGTTCTATCTGATGGAGCCCATCGACGGGTTCAACCCGACGACCGGCCTTCCCGAACCACATCGCTCCTCCTCGGCGATGCGCCATGCGATGGGGCTCTCGCTGGTCGACGCCATCGCCGCGCTCGGCCGCGTCGACTATCGCGCCGTCGGCTTGGAAGGCTTTGGCCGACCCGACGGCTTCCTCGAACGGCAGGTGGAACGCTGGCGCTCGCAGCTCGCAAGCTATCGCGACCTCGACGGCTACGCCGGGCCCGACATTCCTGGTATCGACCGTGTCGCCAGCTGGCTCGATCGGCATCGACCGACGCAGTGGTCTCCCGGAATCCTGCACGGCGACTACCATCTCGCCAATGTCATGTTCTCACCTGCGGGTCCGGAGCTCGCGGCGATCGTCGACTGGGAACTCAGCACCATTGGTGATCCCCTACTCGACCTCGGCTGGTTGCTGGCCACCTGGCCCGAAGGGGACAGCTCACCCATGGGCGCTGCGATCGTCGCACCGTGGGAGGGATTCCCCCCCGCGGACGAGCTCGTCGCGCGATATCGCGACGGCACGACACGCGACCTGTCGGCGATCGACTGGTACGCCGTCCTCGCGTGTTACAAGCTCGGCATCATCCTCGAGGGAACCCACGCACGCGCGTGCGCTGGCAAAGCGGATCGGGCCACCGGCGACTTCCTCCACGCGACAACAGTCGCGCTGTTCGAACGGGCGCTGCAGCGGATCTCGTGAGCGATTGCATCACCGCCTCGAAGCATCCAAGTAGGGTGAGCACGGAGGTCACATCCAGCCCATGTCCCAAACCAACCAGGAGATCACCGCCACACTGACGGCGCCGGGTGCTCGCTTCGAGATCGCCGATACGACCATTCGCGGCATTCCGACGCGCGTGTGGAAGAACGCGCCCCCGTCGCTGCGCGCCGTGCTCGAGCGTAGCCGCGAGTACGGCGACAAGGTCTTCCTGGTCTACGAGGACGAGGAGCTCGACTTCGAGACGCACTTCCGCACGGCCGCGCATCTCGCGCACCGGCTGATCGACGAGTGCGGCGTCCGCAAAGGCGACCGCGTCGCGATCGCCATGCGCAACTTTCCGGAATGGTCGATCGCGTTCTGGGCCGTGACGACCGCCGGTGCGATCGTCGTTCCACTCAATGCGTGGTGGACGGGAGAGGAACTCGCGTACGGCATCAGCGACTCCGGTGCCCGCGTACTCTTCGCCGACGCGCAGCGAGCCGCACGCCTGACTCCACATCTCGAAACCCTGGCGCTCGGTCATCGGATCGTCGCGCGCGCCGGCGACGATGCCCCCGAAGGATGGACGCGATTCGAAGCGTTGGTCGGGGATGTCCCCGATACGGCCAGCCTGCCGCCGGTCGATCTCGAACCCGAGGACGACGCCACCATCTTCTACACGTCCGGCACGACAGGGAAACCAAAAGGCGCGCTCGGCACCCATCGCAACATCTGCGGCAATCTCATGAGTGTGGCCTTCGCGCAGGCGCGCGCCGCGGCGCGCGGCGGTAAGTCGACCGCTCCACCCGTGAATCGTCCGCGAAACGCGCTCTTGCTGTCGGTTCCCTTCTTCCACGCGACGGGATGCCACGCCCTCCTGGTCTCGAACACCGCCTTCGGGGGCAAGTTGGTGATGATGTACAAGTGGGACGCTGAGCGCGCGCTCGAACTGATCGAGCGCGAACGCCTGTCGAGCTTCGGCGGCGTCCCCGCGATGGTCTGGCAGGTCCTCGAGTCGCCGAGCTTCGCGACCCGCGATCTGTCGAGCGTCCGCAGCGTCAGCTACGGAGGCGCACCCGCCGCCCCGGAGCTGGTACGGCGCATCACAGAAGCGTTTCCCGGCGGGACGCCAAGCAACGGCTATGGTCTCACCGAGACGTCCTCGGTCACGACGCTGAACGCCGGGGTCGACTACATCGAGAAACCCACCAGTGTCGGCATCCCGATCCCTGTCTGCGAAGTAAAACTCGTCAATCCGGACGGCGCCGAGGTGCCACGCGGACAAGTAGGCGAGCTCTGGATCAAAGGGCCCAACGTCGTCAAAGAATACTGGAACAAGCCCGAGGCGACGGCCGAGACGTTCACCGACGGGTGGCTGCACTCCGGAGATCTCGCCGAAATCGACGATGAGGGCTTCGTGTACATCGTCGATCGCGCCAAGGACATGGTCATTCGCGGCGGTGAAAACGTCTACTGCGTGGAGGTCGAGAGCGTCCTCTACGATCATCCAGACGTCATGGACGCCGCGGTGGTGGGTCTCCCGCACAAGGTCCTGGGCGAAGAGGTCGGTGCCGTCGTACAAGTCCGCCCTGGCACGACGATCGACGTCGAGACGCTCCGCGCGCATGTCGCCGACCATCTGGCGGGGTTCAAGGTCCCGGTGCGCATCGACGTCCGCCACGAACCGCTCCCCCGGAATGCCAACGGCAAGATCCTGAAACGGCAGCTCCGCGACGAGATGACCGGAGCCACCTGAACCGTGGGCGACTCGTCACGCGATCGCCCGCTGGCCCTGGCACCGTTTTTCGGTGGCGATCACCAGCAACTCGTCCGCCACACGCCGCACGCGCGAGCGCTCGGCATCCGGCTCGTGCAGGTTGCGCCCCGCGAGGCAACGTTGATGCTGCCCCATCGGCCGGAGATCATCGGCGATCCGGCACGCGGCGTCGTCTTTGGCGGCGTCATCACCACCCTGCTCGATCAGGCCTGCGGCCTCACCGTGGCCTGCAGTGTCGAGGTACCCTGCGCCATCGCAACCCTCGACCTCAGGATCGACTATCTCCGCGCCGCCGATCCCGGCCATGATCTCTTCGGTCGCGCGTGTTGCACCAAGCTCACCAAGAACGTCGCCTTCATCCGCGCCACGGCCTGGGAGCACGACCCCGAGGATCCCTTCGCCAGTTGCCTCGCGACATTCATGCTCGGCGCCAACACCACCGAGAGCCCGTACGCGCAACTGTTGCGTGACCACGCGGAGGCGCAGAAGCCATGAGACGTCTCCTCGACCGGATACCCTATGCGCAGTTCCTCGGCGTCACCATCGAGCGCACGGCGAGCGGGATCGACTGCATCCTCCCCTTTCACGACGAGGTCGTCGGCAACGTGCGCCTGCCCGCCATCCACGGCGGCGCCGTCGGGGCCCTCCTCGAGATGACGGCG
>JAJCZP010000240.1 GCA_029262315.1 Deltaproteobacteria bacterium
CGCGAGATCAATCTGCAGGTCGCGGCGCTCGACGTCGGGATTCTCTACGTGCTGGCGATGTCGTCGTTGGCCGTCTACGGCGTGGTGCTCGGTGGCTGGGCGACGAACAGCCGTTGGTCGTTGCTCGGTGCGGTGCGGGGCTCAGCCCAGATGATCTCGTACGAACTCGCCCTTGGCCTCGCCTTGGTGGCGGCGGTGATGACGTACGGTACGCTCGACATGCAGGCCATCGCCCGGGCGCAGGGCGAGCATCTCGGTGGTGTGTTGCCTCTGTGGGGGATCGTGTATCAGCCGATCGCGTTCCTCATCCTGCTGATCGCGGGGATCGCGGAGAGCAAACGCGTGCCGTTCGACCTCCCGGAAGGCGAGTCGGAACTCGTCGCCGGGTATTTCACGGAGTACTCGGGCATGAAGCAGGCGACGTTCATGCTGAGCGACTTCGCCGAGACGGTCGTGGTCGGAGGACTCGCAGCCACGTTGTTCTTCGGTGCCTGGCAGGTGCCGTTCCTGGCGCGCGATGGGTGGCATTTCCCCGGAGGCCTCTTCTTGGCGATGCCCCACCTGGCGGTCGTGGGACTGCAAGTAGCGGCGTTCACGCTCAAGGTGTTCCTCCTCTGCTGCTTCCAGATTCTCGTGCGCTGGAGCCTGCCGCGCTATCGGTACGATCAGTTGATGGACCTCGGCTGGAAATTCCTCTTGCCGCTGGCATTGGCGAACGTGGTCGTGACCGCGATCGTGATCGTCGTCTGGGCTGGCTGAGCGCGGGTGGAGTGATGGGTACCTTCGCATTTCTCGTACTGGCAGCGTTGCTGATCGGATCGGCGCTGGCGGTCGTCCTGCATCCCAACCCGGTGAAGAGCGCGATGGCGCTCGTGGCCACGCTCTTTCTGCTCGCAATCGTCTTCGTCTTGCTCGGCGCCCACATGATCGCGGTGCTCCAGATCATCGTCTACACCGGCGCGATCATGGTGCTGTTCTTGTTCGTCATCATGCTCCTGAATCTGGGTGACGAAGAGGTTCCGACCGAATGGCCGCGTGTCGTCCTGCGCGGCCTCGCGGGGATGGCGGGCGCGCTCATGGCGCTGCAACTCGTGCGCCTGGTCGCGGGTGCGCCACTCGGACGGATGGTCGACGCCCCGGAGGGCTATGGGGGCGCGCTCATGGTCGCCCGTAGTCTCTTTACGGACTACGTGCTGCCGTTCGAACTCACGGGGCTGTTGCTGCTCGTCGCGGTGATCGGGCCGGTCGTGCTTGCGCAACGGCGGGGGCGCTGAGAGCCATGGTGCCGATTAGCTGGTATCTGACGCTGTCCGCCGTCCTGTTCGCGATCGGTGCCGTCGGGGTCGTCATCCGTCGCAACGTCATTGTCATCCTCATGGCCATCGAGATCATGTTGAATGCCGTCAATCTGACATTCATCGCACTCGCGCGGCAGCTCGGGAGCGTCGACGGCCAGGTCGTCGTCTTCTTCGTCATGGCCGTGGCTGCCGCGGAAGCTGCCGTCGGTCTGGCCATCATCGTTGCCTTCTTTCGGAATCGCGAGTCCGTGAACGTCGACGATCTCGCGTCGCTGCGGTGGTGAGGGCATGCACGACGCTCACGTGATCGCATCGTCGACGCTGTGGCTGATTCCAGCGTTGCCGTTGCTCGGGTTCCTGCTTGCGATCACCTTCGGGCAGGCGCGGGCTCTCGTGCGCGTCGTCGCGCCGAGTGTCGTCGGGCTCGCGTTCGGCGTGGCGCTCATGGCCGTGCTGAGGCTCGTGGGGGCCGAGAGCGGCAGCCGGCTGGTCAATCACGTCTACACGTGGATCGCCGCCGGTCCGTTTCAGGCGGACGTAACCTTCCGTCTCGACGCGTTGTCGGCGGTGATGGTGTTGATCGTCACCGGCATCGGCTTTCTCATTCACGTCTACTCCGTCGGCTACATGGCGCACGACGCAGATCTGCCGCGCTTCTTCGCGTACCTCAACCTGTTCATGTGCGCGATGCTCATCCTGGTCCTTGCCGACAACCTGCTGCTCCTCTTCGTCGGGTGGGAGGGCGTCGGGCTGTGCTCGTATCTCCTGATTGGCTTCTGGTACGAGAGCGATGCCAACGCGGCCGCTGGCAAGAAGGCCTTTATCGTGAATCGCGTCGGCGACCTGGGGATGTTGCTCGGTATCATGCTGCTGGCGTGGAGCGGATTCGAGGCTGGTGGTGGCGAGGTGATGAGCCTCGATTTCGCCCACATCGATGCGCATGCCGCGACGCTCGGAGCCGCCACGGCGACCACGATCGCCCTTCTCTTGCTCGTCGGTGCCGCCGGCAAGTCGGCGCAGCTACCGCTCTTCGTGTGGCTGCCAGACGCCATGGCCGGTCCCACACCGGTCTCGGCGCTGATCCATGCCGCCACCATGGTGACCGCAGGCATCTATATGATCGCGCGCCTGCACCTCGTGTTCGAGGCCAGTCCGTTCGCACTCGACGTCGTTGCCGTGCTCGGCGTGGTCACGGCGCTCTTCGCGGCGACGATCGCGCTCGTCCAGACCGACATCAAGAAGGTGCTGGCGTACTCGACCGTGAGTCAGCTCGGATTCATGGTGCTGGCGCTCGGTGTCGGCGCCTTCGCGACCGCCATCTTCCACGTCATGACGCACGCGTTTTTCAAGGCCCTGCTGTTCATGGCGGCGGGGAGCGTCATTCATGGCATGAGTGACGAGCAAGACGTTCGGCAGATGGGCGGTCTTCGGACGCGCATGCCCGTGACGTACATGACCTTCTTGATCGGCACGCTCGCGATCGCCGGCGCACCCGGTCTCGCCGGCTTCTTCAGTAAGGACGAGATTCTCTGGCACACATGGGCGGGCGGCCATCCGGTGTTGTGGCTCCTCGCCGTGCTCGCCGCCACGCTGACGGCGTTCTACATGTTTCGGCTCTTGTTCCTCACGTTCTTCGGGGAGTTGCGGGCGACGCCGGAGATCGCCGAGCACGTCCATGAGTCACCAAAGTTGATGACGATCCCCCTCGTGGTCCTTGCTGCGCTGTCGGTCTTTGGCGGTTGGGTCGGGCTTCCCGAGGGTTGGCTGTGGGGACCCGCGTTCGGACGTTTCCTCGAGCCGGTGGTGGGTCATCCGCATCTCGATCATCACGGGATGCTCGGTGAGGGGGCGCTGATGTTGATCGCGACCGGCATGGCCGCGGCCGGTGCTGGACTCGCGTGGGTGTTCTACGTGCAGCGACCCGAGCTTCCGGCGCAGATCAGCGAGCGTTTTCGGGCCCTGCATGCATTGCTCGTGGGCAAGTACTGGATCGATGAACTCTACGACGCGCTGATCGTGCGTCCGTACGTCCGCTTCTCCGGCATGCTCTGGCGCGTCATCGATCAGGGGATCATCGACGGCGCCGTGCAGGGTACGGCCGCGTTCGTCGTCGTGAACGGCCAGCTCTGGCGCGTCGTCCAGACTGGCAACGTGCAGCACTACGCGCTGATCTTCCTCGGCGGCGCGGCAACCGTGTTGCTCTACTACCTGGTGCGGTGAGGATTCGGTGAACGTCCTTCTCAGTATGGTCGTGTGGACACCGATGCTCGGTGCCCTTCTCATCCTGCTCGTACCCCGGGACAATCCCGATGGTGCGCGGCGCGCCGCCCTTGCGTTCTCGTGCCTCACGTTCTTGCTCTCGCTGACACTCTGGCTCGGCTTCCGACTCGATACCGCTGAGTTCCAGTACGTCGAGGCGTACGCATGGATCCCCGACTTCGGCATTCAGTACCTCCTCGGCCTCGACGGGGTGAGTCTCTTCCTGGTGCTGTTGACGACGTTTCTCACGCCGCTCGTCGTGCTCTTCTCGTTTGGCGACATCACCGAGCGCGTGAAGGAGTATTTCTTCTTCGTCTTGATGCTCGAGACCGGCATGCTCGGGGCCTTCATGGCCCTCGATCTGTTCCTCTTCTACGTCTTCTGGGAACTCATGCTGGTGCCGATGTACTTCATCATCGGTGTCTGGGGCGGCGCCCGCCGCATCTATGCGTCACTCAAGTTCGTGCTCTACACGTTGACCGCCAGCCTCCTCATGTTGGTCGCGATTCTCTATCTGGTGGGGATCCAGGCCGAGAGTGCGGCGATGACCTTCGATGTGCGGAAGCTCTACGACATCGGGCTCACGTCGACCGAGCAGATGTGGCTGTTCGCGGCGTTCGCGCTCGCGTTCGCGGTCAAGGTGCCGATGTTTCCGTTGCATACGTGGTTGCCGGACGCGCACGTCGAGGCACCGACGGGCGGCTCGGTCATTCTCGCGGGCGTTCTCCTGAAGCTCGGCACCTATGGCTTCCTCCGCTTCGCGATGCCGCTCTTTCCGGTGGCGGTCGCGGCGGCAACGCCATTGTTCATGGGCCTTGCGATCGTCGGCATTCTCTATGGCGCCGCGGTTGCAATGGTGCAGCCCGATCTGAAAAAGCTCGTCGCCTACTCGTCGGTCTCTCATCTCGGGTTTGTCGTGCTGGGGATGTTCGCGCTGAACGTCACCGGCATCGAGGGCGCGATCTACCAGATGGTGAACCACGGTCTCTCGACGGGAGCGCTGTTCTTGCTGGTCGGCATGATCTACGGCCGACGGCACACACGCTTGATCGCCGACTTCGGTGGCCTCTGGAAGACGATTCCCCGGTTCTCGGCGGTGTTCCTGGTCGTGACCTTCTCGTCGATTGGGCTTCCCGGATTGAACGGCTTTGTCGGCGAGTTCCTCATACTGCTCGGGACGTTTGGCCGGAGTCCGTGGGCGGCGGCCTTCGCCTGTGGCGGCATCGTGCTTGGTGCTGTCTACATGCTGTGGATGTATCAGCGCGTCGTCTTCGGCCCTGTGACGCATGAGGAGAACGCCGCGCTCACCGATCTCACCCGCCGCGAGATCATGGTGCTTGCTCCGGTGGTGACGATGATCGTGGTGATGGGCGTGTATCCGACACCGTTTTTGCGCGCGATGGAGCCGTCGGTCGAGGCGTTGGTCGCTCGGATCGAGGCGGCGCAGGCGCGCGCGCTCCCGAAAGACACGGCCTCCCAGCAGCCGCTGGCGCGGAGCGCGCGCCCGTTCGTGCAGGGTGGATGTGCTCCCGCGGAACCCGAAGGCGGATCGAGCAGCGCGGGCGCGTTGGCAGGGTCGCTCGACGACACTCCGTCGTCGCATCAGCCCCCTGCCGACTGTGCGACGGAGGTGCGTTCGTGATCCCGACCTTCCCCGCCATTGCGTGGCCGGCGCTTCTTCCGATCCTTATGGTGTCGGGACTCGGCTTGTTGCTACTCGGCGCAGGTCTCTACACCGACGATGAGGAGACCCTTGGGTGGGGTGCGCTCGCCGGACTCATCGTGGCGGGCATCGTCACCTTGGTGCTCGTCGGCGGGGAGTCGGTGCGGACATTCAACGGCACCTTCGCGCTCGATGGCTACGCGCTGTTCTTCGACTGGCTCTTCATCGCCGCCGGCGCCCTCATCGTGCTCATGTCGATGGGGTACCTCGGCGAGACAGACATCGAGGTGGGCGAATATTACGCGCTCCTGATGTTCGCGCTCGTCGGGATGATGGTCATGGCCGCGGCGACCGATCTCATCGTCATTTTCCTCGGACTCGAGATCATGTCGATCAGTGTCTATATCCTGGTCGGTTCCTGGCGAACGCAGCCCCGTGCGAACGAGGCGGCGTTGAAGTATTTCCTGCTCGGCGCCTTCTCGACTGGATTTCTGCTCTACGGTATCGCGCTCATCTGGGGGGCGACCGGCTCCTTCCGCCTCGACGAGATTGCGGCCCGGCTTCCCCTGGCGGACGAGAGTACGCTGCTGCTGGCCGGGATCGCCATGCTGATCATCGCCTTCGGCTTCAAGGTGGCGGCGGTGCCGTTCCACATGTGGACCCCTGACGTCTACGAGGGGGCGCCGACGACGGTGACGGCGTTGATGGCGGTGGCGGTAAAGAGCGCCGCGTTCGCGGCTTTTATCCGTATCTTCTTGTGGGGACTCGCCCCTGTACACGCAGACTGGTGGGTCGTGCTCTGGGTGCTCGCCGCGGCGACCATGACCATGGGCAACCTGCTCGCGCTCGCCCAACGAAGCGTCAAGCGTATGCTCGCGTACTCCAGCGTTGCACACGCCGGGTACGTACTGGTTGCCGTCACTTCGGGAAGCGCGGATGGTGGCGCGGCGGCGTTGTTCTATCTGCTCGTGTACATGTTCATGACCGTCGGCGCGTTCGGTGTCGTCGCGGCGATCGGGCGCGCGGGTGAGCCGCTCGAGAATATCGAGGACTACGCCGGCCTCGCCACGCGCTCGCCGCTGCTCGGCGCAACCATGGCCATCTTCATGCTGTCGCTCATGGGAATGCCCCCGCTCGCGGGGTTCGCCGGTAAGTTCTACGTGTTTAGTGTCGCGGTCCAGCAGGATTTCATCGTCCTCGCTGTCGTGGGCGTGCTGAACAGCGTCGTGTCGGCCGCGTACTACATTCGACTACTGGTCGCGATGTACATGACCCCGGAGCCAGCCGAGGCGCCGGCGCTCGGACGTCGCCCCTATCTCATCGCGTCGATCGTCATTGCCGCTGGGTTCACGGTACTGATCGGTGTGTTGCCCGCCCTCGGGCTCCAGGTCGCACGGCTGAGCTTCTTGAGCATGCAGTAGCTTCGCCCCCGTGCGCCGATGGGCGTCGCGCCCGGAGTCCTGCTCGGGTGTTACCCGTTGAGGGGTTCGAGGTGGATTGGCACCGACTGTTCCCCGTCGCGAAGGGCGCTGATGAACGTGTCGGCGAGGCCGTACTTCTCGGCCATGAGGGCATGGACGCGGTCGCGCATGTCTGGGTCATGGATGGGCTGTGCGTGCATACGGGTCCAGGTGCCGCCCCGTTCGACCTCGATGCTCGGGTTGGCGACGAGCCGTACGTACCATCCACTGGTCTTCATGCCTGAGCGCAGCCAGGCGGCGTCCTGGTGGTCGACGATCCACAGCCTGGTGTCGACGGTGGTTCCGTCCGCGTTCGTCGTGCGGACGGTGACGATCTCGGGCCCGAGCTCCGAGACCCCGTAGATCAATCCGACGAACGCCAATGCTGCGACCGTTACCATCGCCACCGCAAAGATCAGCCTTCGCATCATGGGCCTCCTATCAGCTTCGGGTACGGACTGGCGCCTTCGCTATCATGGCACCGGGGCGCCAGGGAATCGCGAGCCCCACGTCACCAAACCGCTCGGCATGCAGGTGCCGGCCGTCATGCAGGTGCCGGCCGTACGGTCCACCGCCGCAACGCGCGGCCGAGTCCAAGCGCATGAACTAATCTTGCGGCGATCTCAGGGCTGAGTCGAGTGCTCCCAGCAGATCGTACAAGACCCGATTGATGGGGGTCGGTACCGATGCCGCCGTGCCGAGGCGGACGACGGCGCCATTCAGCGCCTCGTGCTCGAGCCGGCCCCCGCGCTCGACGTCCTGGAGCATCGACGTGCGGAGGTCCCGGAGATGCTCGCGTGAGAAGGCCATCGTGTCCTCGACGCGATCGCTGTCGAGGGGGATGCCGCGGGCGCGTGCCACGGCGCCGACCTCGTGCATGGCGTCACGGATGAGGGGGCCGGCGGTGGGGTGAGTTGCGGCCTGGCCGGCGGTGGAGCGTGTGAGTGCGGTGACCGCGTTGTGGGCAGCGTTCCACGCGAGTTTGTTCCAGAGACGGACGAGAATGTCGTGCGAGGCGCGATGGGCAACGCCGGCCGACGCGAACATTGCGGCGAGGGTGTGGCTACGCGGGCTCTCGTGTCCGGTGATCTCACCGAAGAAGATCTCGCCTTCGCCGGTATGCCGGACGACGCCCGGCGCGACCAGTTCAGCGGCGACGTGCGTCATGGCTCCGAGGAGCGGGGGCAGGTCGAGTTCCGCGGCCAGCACGGCCTCGTTCTCGACCCCGTTCTGGAGGGAGAGGACGACGGTTGCTGGCGTGATGACGGGCGCGATCAGTCGGGCGATCTTCGTTGTGTCGTACGACTTTGCCGTGACCAGCACGCAATCGACGCTTGGCCATCCCACGAGCGTTTCCGTGGCCGTCGCCGGCACCCGAAAGTTGCCGTCGATGCTCTCGATCGTGAGACCCACAGTGCGCAGCGCCTCCAGGTTCTTGCCGCGGGCAAGAAAGACGACCTCGTGCCCGCCGCGCGCGAGCAAGGCGCCGAAAAATCCACCGACGCCCCCTGCGCCGGCTATCAGGACACGGCTCAGAATTTCACCACGGGGACCTGCTGCGCTTCCTTGGGCGCCTCGAAGTAGGCGGCCGCCTCGAAACCGAGCATGCGGGCGGTGAGCAAGGTCGGGAAGGTCTTTACCCGCGTATTGTAGGTGCGCACCTCTTCGTTGTAACGGCGGCGCTCGGTCGCAATGCGGTTCTCCGTTCCCGCAAGTTCATCGGAGAGGCGGGCGAACTGCTGATCGGCCTTGAGATTCGGATAGTTCTCGGCGACGGCAAGAAGGCGGGAGAGTGCCGAGCTCATCTCCGCCGCGGCCTGGATCTTGTTGACCCGCGTGCCCGCTCCCATCATCTTGGCGCGCGCTTTCGCCACGGTCTCGAAAATATCCTTCTCGTGACTGGCGTATCCCTTGGTGACCTCGATCAGGTTCGGGATGAGGTCGTTCCGGCGTTGCAGTTGGTTCTCGACCTGGGCCCAGGCCGCGTCGATCGACTCCTGAAGACCGACAAGGCCGTTGTAGCCGCACCCGCCGAGACTGAGCGACAGAATGAGCATCCCCAAGGGGGCTACGGCCCGTGTTCGTACACCTCGCATTGTATCTCTCCTTCCGTCGTTACGTTTCTACCAGGATCCGCCGGCCCCGCCGCCTCCGAAGCCGCCACCGCCAAACCCGCCGAATCCGCCACCGAGCCCGCCGCCGAAACCCCCGCCCCTGCCTCCGAAGCCGCCGCCCCCGAAACCGGTGCCCCACATTGGCGCCATCCAGAGGCCGCGGCGGCCGTGTCGACGGCCGCCGACGAGTCGAAGGTTCGGCACGATGACGAAGAGGACCAGAAGTAGCAGCAGAAACGGAATAGCATCGGTGCCACGTTTGGCACGCTGGCGCGGTTGCGGGCGACGACTGGGTGTTCCGTCGAGCGCGATTGCGTACTCGCGGGCGATGGCGAGGGTCAGTTGGTCGACGCCGGCCGCGATGCCGGCGCCGTACTCGCCGGTGCGAAAGCGAGGCAGAATGAATCGGTCACGGATTTCGCCGACGAGGCCATCCGGGAGCGCGCCCTCGATGCCGTAGCCGGTGAGAATGTGCATCTTCCGGTCCGCGACCGCGGTTAAGAAGATGATGCCGTTGTCCTTGTCGCGTGCGCCGGGCTTCCACGACTCGGCGAGGCGCAGCGCGTAGTCGAAGACCTCGTCGGGAGCGGTGCTCGTGAGGGTGACCACCGCGATCTCCGCGCCGGTTTTCTGCTGGACCTCGCGGATGCGTGCGGTGAGCGTCGCTTCCGTCCGCGCATCGATGACCTGCGCGAAGTCCGAAATCAGACCGAGCGGGGTCGGCAGAGCGGTCGGCTCGGCGAACGCCGTGGCTGGCAGCAGCGCGAGCAGCGCCAAGCTCCGGCGAGCAGTCATTGCGCGCCGTGCAAGGCACGATCGGCAATGGTAGCGAGCAGCTCCACGTCTTGCAGGTAGTCGTCGAAGTGCTGCTCGATGGGTTGATCGACGAGCGTTGGATCCAGCGCCGCCAGCGCGGGCATGGCGCACTCGTAGCAGCGTTCGAAGCGCTCGACGACGCTGTGCGGTGATCCCGCCCAGCCCTCGCCGCGGAGCTGGAGCAGCCCGCGCATCACCATAAGGAAGCTCTTGCGCGAGTCGAGCATGAGCGCGCGGAGCTCACGGCCCGAGCCCGCCAGCTCGAGGTAGAGTTCCCGGAGACGTACCAGCTTGCCCTTGGCCTCGCGCTCGCACTCGCGGCGGATGGCGTCCGCGGGGAGATCGAGCCCGGTGAACATGTCGGCGCCGGCGAGGACGCGATGATACGCCTGGATGTCGAGGAACTCGAGTGGGAAGACGTCGAGCGAGCGCGCGAGGTCGGTCGTGGAGAGGAGGAGCGGCGCCGCGAATCCCTCGGGGCGCCACTGCGTCAGCCATTGCGCGACCTGGCCCAGCTGAGCAAAGCCGAGCGGCTCGGCGACGACAGCGAGATTCACGTTGGAGCGTCGCGGGTCGAAGTCGTCTCGTGCGGCGCTACCGTAGACGACGAGCGACCGCAACGGCTCGCCCAGCGTCGTGGCGAGTTCCGCTGCGGCGGTTGGGATCATCCGCTCGGGTGCTGTTCGCCACGGCATGTGCGCGAATGATAGGAAGCAAGCCCGAGCGGCGCAACCAAATGACCCCCGACATGAGCAATGACGAGCAGCAGGCAGCGTTGGAGGCTCGGCCATCGGCGAACGAGCCGGCGGCTCTCGTTGTTCAGCTCCTGACGGCGATTCGTGAACTCACGATCGTGCCGATGCCAGGTGCGGACGACGAGGCGCGTGGCGAGAGCGCCCTGTTCTTTCCTGTCGTGGGGCTCGCCCTCGGAGCGGTGGCGCTCGCTGTGTCCGATGGGCTCCCCGCCGCAATGCCCTCGACTGTGCGTGCGATGCTGCTCGTCGGGGTGCTGGCCGTGTTGTCGGGGGGTCGTCATCTGGGCGGCGTTGCGCGGACGGCGACCGCGCCCGGATGTGGGAACGATGGAGCGATCCGTGCGCGCGGTGTGGCGGTGGCCGCCGCGCTTCTGCTGGCGCAAATCAGTGTGCTGGCGGGATTGACCGGGGGTGCGCTCATCGCGGGGCTGTTGTTCGCACCCACACTCAGCCGTTGGTCGATGGTCGCGTTCGCGTTCGGGTCGCGCACGGTCCGTGGCGGCACGGCCGACGATCTGGCGCTTCGCGGCATGAAGTTTCGCGAGTTCGCCGGCGCCAGCGTCATGGCGCTCGGGGTGACGCTCACCTACACCGAAGCGTGGGGGCTCGTGGTCATTCTGGCGGTAGGAGTATTCGCGATCGGTAGCCGCGTGGTGGCCCATTCGGTATGGGGCGGTGTGACGCGTCCGTTGGTCGATACCGTCGGCGTATGCAACGAAACGATCGCGCTCGGGATGTTCGCGCTCGCCAACGGGTAGGGCGGGGCGCGTCGCGCGCAACGGGAGGGAAGCATGGCGACTACACCGACATATGTGATGTCGATCGATCAGGGTACGACCGGATCGACGGTGCTTGTTTTCGATCGCCGCGGCCGGATCGCCGGTCGCGCGTATTCGGAATTTCGCCAGTACTATCCGAAGCCGGGGTGGGTCGAACACGACCCCGAGGAGATCTGGCGCGTGACGCTGAAGGTCGCGCGTGCCGCACTGCGGAAGGCGAAGATTACCGCGGCACGCCTGTCCGGGATCGGTATTACCAATCAACGCGAGACGACGATCGTGTGGGATCGTCGCACCGGACAGCCGGTGCACAAGGCGATCGTCTGGCAGGACCGTCGTACGACCGACACATGTCAGGAATTGAAGGAAGCGGGTCACGAGGCCTCGGTTCGGGCCAAGACCGGCCTCGTGTTGGATCCGTACTTTTCGGGGACGAAGGTGGCGTGGATTCTCGATCACGTGCGCAATGCCAGGGCCCGCGCCGCGCACGGTGATCTCGTCTTCGGGACAATCGACTCCTGGTTGATCTGGAAGCTGACCGGTGGGCGGGTGCACGCCACCGATCCGACGAATGCGTCGCGGACGCTGCTCTACGACATCAACGACCAACGGTGGGATTCCACATTGCTCCGGCTCTTCGATGTCCCGGAGTCGATGCTCCCGACGGTGTATCCGTCGAGCGGGGTGATCGCCGAAACTGAGCCAAAGCTCTTCGGCACGGCCGTGCCGATCGCGGGGGTGGCGGGCGATCAGCAGGCGGCCCTCTTTGGCCAGGCCTGTTTCGAGCCTGGCAAGGTCAAGAATACTTACGGGACGGGCTGCTTCGTCCTGATGCCGACCGGCCCCAAGGCCGTCATGTCCGATCGGGGTTTGCTGACGACGATCGCATGCGGGCCGGGTGGTCGGGTGAGCTACGCGCTCGAGGGGGCGATCTTCATTGCGGGCGCGGCGATCCAGTGGCTCCGTGACGGGCTCCAGATCGTCAAAAAGGCCGCCGATAGCGAGGCGCTCGCCCGGAGTGTGGACTCGACCCTCGGGGTCTACGTCGTCCCGGCGTTCGTCGGCCTTGGCGCCCCACACTGGGATCCTGAGGCCCGGGGCGCGATTCTCGGCCTGACGCGGGGGGTGACCCGGGCCCATATCGTGCGGGCGACGCTCGAGTCGCTGGCCTACCAGACCCGCGATGTTCTCGATGCCATCAGCGCCGAGGCGGGCACCAAGATCGACATCCTGCGGGTCGACGGCGGGGCCGCTGCCAACGGGTTCCTGATGCAGTTTCAGGCCGATATTCTGGGGATTCCGGTCGATCGGCCCAAGGTGCTCGAGACCACGGCGCTCGGGGCGGCGCTGCTGGCTGGCCTCGGCACCGGCCTCTGGACCCAGGCCAACCTGGACCGCGTGCGGGCTGTGGATAAGGTCTTCAAGCCCAAGATGAAGGCTCCCGTTCGCGAGCGGCACTATGCCGGTTGGCAGGAGGCCGTCTCCCGGGTCCGCACGGGACGTTGAAGGAGCGCGGGGGCCTTGTTATAGTGCTCGTTTCCCGGCGGCAGGAGGGTTCAACCATGAAGGAAGGCATTCATCCGGCGTACGCGGCCGCGAAGATCACTTGTGCGTGCGGTAGTATCATCGAAACGCGGTCGACTGTCGCCGACATCCACGTCGAGATCTGTTCTGCGTGCCATCCGTTCTATACCGGCAAGCAGAAGCTCGTGGACACTGCCGGCCGCGTCGAGCGTTTCAAGCGCAAGTTCGGCGACACCCGCGCCGGACAGCGCTAGATTCGTCCGTTCGGTTCCGCTCCCGTGCGTGCGGCCGCTTCGCGGCTGTGCGCCGTGCGAAGGAGTTCCCTCGCCATCGGTGGCATGCAGGATCGCGCGTAGTGCGCGGGTGGGGGCGACTGCGTAATGTATGAGAAGCTGGATGCGGTCGAGCAGCGGTTCGTGGAGCTCGAGCGGCTGCTCGTCGACGCCGACGTCATCGCCAACCGGGCCGAGTACGCCAAGCTCGCGAAGGAGCGCTCCGGGATCGACGAGATCGTGCGGTCCTTTCGCGCCTGGCAGGAGTTGCAGGCGCAGATCGAGGGCAACAAGTCGCTCCTGCAAGACTCGGACGAGGACATGCGCGCGATGGCCCAGGAGGAACTTCCCGGGCTCCGAGCGCAATGCGAGGTCATCGAGGAGGAGCTGAAGCGCCTGCTGCTGCCACGCGATCCCAACGACGAGCGGAACGTCCTGCTGGAGATCCGCGCTGGCGCCGGTGGTGATGAGGCGAGTCTGTTCGCGGCCGAGCTGTTCCGTATGTACGGCCGCTATGCGGAGACGCGTCATTGGAAGGTCGACGTCCTCAGCTCCAGTGAGACCGGACTCAAGGGTTTCAAGGAGGTCATTGCGTCGATCGAGGGGCAGGGCGCGTTCAGTCGACTGAAGTACGAAGGTGGCGTGCATCGCGTGCAGCGCGTGCCGCTCACCGAGGGCTCGGGGCGCATTCACACTTCCGCGGTGACGGTTGCGGTGTTGCCCGAGGCCGACGAGGTCGATGTCCACATCGAGGACAAAGAGCTGAAGATCGATGTCTACCGCTCGTCAGGGCCCGGGGGGCAGAGCGTCAACACCACGGACTCGGCGGTTCGGGTCACGCACTTGCCGACCAATCTCGTCGTCACCTGCCAGGATGAGAAGTCGCAGCACAAGAACAAAGCGAAGGCGCTGAAGATCCTGCGCGCCCGTCTCCTCGACCGGGCGATGGCGGAGCAGCACTCGGAGATTGCCGCCAACCGGCGCAGTATGGTCGGGACCGGCGATCGGTCCGAGCGCATCCGGACCTATAACTTTCCGCAGAGCAGAATTACCGATCACCGCATCAATCTGACGTTGCATTCGTTGGACAAGACGCTCGAGGGTGAGCTCGACCCGCTCATCGACGCGCTCGTGACGCACTACCAGGCCGAGGCCCTGAAGGCGGCGGCCTCGTGATCGCGGAATCGAACGGCGTCGCCCAACCGGAGGCGCCACGGACGGTGCTCGACTATCTCCGCCGGGCGACCGTGTTCCTTACCCAGCACGACATCGCGACGCCACGGCTCGATGCCGAGGTCTTGCTCGCCTTCCTTCTGGAGGCCAACCGGGTCGACGTCTACCTGCGCTTCGATCAGCCGCTCGGCGAGGCCGAAGTGGTGGCGTACCGCGAACTGGTGCGCCGGCGGGGGCTCGGCGAGCCGGTTGCGTATCTGACGGGACGGCGCGAATTCTGGTCGCGGGACGTTCGCGTGACGCCGGATGTCCTCATTCCGCGTCCCGAGACCGAGCTCCTGGTCGAGCGCGCGCTCGCGGATCTCGGCGATCGCGCCCGGGTCCTCCGCGTGCTCGATCTCGGTACCGGGAGCGGTGCGCTCGCGCTGGCGCTTGCCACGGAGTTGCCGGGCGCGCACGTGGTCGCGCTCGATGTGTCGCCGGCGGCGGTGGCCGTGGCGCGGGGCAACGTCGAGGCGGCCGGCCTCACCGATCGTGTCGAGGTCGCCGTTTCGGATTGGACCGCGTCGATCGACGGCGGCCCGTGTTTCGATCTGATCGTGTGCAATCCCCCTTACGTCGAGACGGCAGCGATCGACACCCTCGCGACCGAGGTGCGTCAGGAGCCGGCACTCGCGCTCGATGGCGGCCCGGACGGTCTCGCGGCCTACCGGACGTTCGTGCCGATGGCGGTGCCACTCCTGGCGTCCGGAGGGAGGCTGTTGCTCGAGGTTGGCGAAGGCCAGGCCGAGCCAGTGGCGGCGCTTCTGGGCGCCGCGGGCTCGCGAGAGATTGCCAGCTATCGGGACCTGGCGGGTATCGAGCGGGTGGTCGGAGGCCACGCCTGATGGAGAAGATCGTGATCGAGGGCGGACGAGCGCTCCGGGGGGAGGTGCCCGTCAGCGGCTCGAAGAACGCGGGACTGCCGTTGCTGTTCGCGACCCTGCTCACTTCCGAGCGTTGCGTCGTCCGTGGTTTGCCCCACGTCCGGGATATGACGACCAGTCTTCGGCTGCTCGAGCAGATGGGCGCGCGTGTGGGCGACGACGGTTCGAATGGCATGGTCGTCGAGGCCCGCACGCTCGCGTCCACGGAGGCACCGTACGATCTCGTGAAGACCATGCGGGCGTCTTTCCTGGCGCTCGGTCCGCTGGTTGCGCGGACGGGTCATGCACGGGTTTCGACCCCAGGCGGATGCGCTATCGGTAGTCGCCCCGTCGATATTCACCTCTCGGGCCTCGAGCGGCTTGGCGCGTCGATTCGCCAGAGTCACGGCTACGTCGAGGCCGAAGCCTCGCGTCTCCAGGGTGCTCCGGTGCCGCTCGAGTTTCCCTCCGTGGGCGCGACCGAAAACCTGATGATGGCCGCCACCCTCGCACGTGGAACCACCACGATCGAGAATGCGGCCCGCGAGCCGGAGATCATCGATCTGGCCGACACGCTGATCGCCATGGGCGCTACGATCGACGGTGCGGGGACGTCGACGATCACGATCGAGGGTGTGCGCGAGCTCGGCGGCTTCGACCATGTGGTCATTCCCGACCGGATCGAGGCGGGGACGCTGATCATCGCCGCGGCGATCACGGGCGGTGACGTGTTCGTGCGTGGCGCACGGCCCGATCATCTCCAGGGGTTGCTGCCGAAGCTCGAAGAGGCGGGCGTCTCGCTCGAGGCTCGCGACGGCGGACTCGCGGTGAGCGTGCCCGCGGGGCTCAAGGCGGTCGACCTCCGGACGGCGCCCTTTCCCGGTTTCCCGACCGATCTGCAGGCGCAGTTCATGGCGCTCATGACGACAGCGCGTGGGCGAAGCGTCATGATCGAGAGCATCTTCGAGAACCGATTCATGCACGTGCAGGAGCTGGTGCGGATGGGGGCCGATATCAAGATCGACGGCAACAGTGCCGCGGTTCGTGGCGTGTCCCACTTGTCCGGCGCGCAGGTCATGGCCACCGATCTGCGGGCGAGTGTGTGCCTCGTCCTGGCCGGGTTGGTCGCGAGCAACACGACCGAAGTGTCGCGCGTGTATCACCTCGATCGTGGCTACGAACGTCTCGAAGAGAAGTTGACGGCACTCGGCGCCTGCGTGCGTCGGGTTCCTGCAGGGAGCACTCCCTAGTGGCGAAAGCCTCAGCGGGGCCGTTGGCCGTGTTTACGGTGCCCGGGCGTGCGGCCGCGGCGCGGGTGACGTTCCTCGAGGGGCGCGGTGAGCGCATCTCCGGTGATGTCGAGCGCCGCGTGCGTACGATCGTCGACGGCGTGCGGCGTCGCGGGGATGCCGCCTTGTTCGCGTATACCAAGCGTTTCGACGGCGTGACGCTTTCGGGGCGGACCATCGAGGTGCCGAAACGCGAGATGGCGCAGGCCGAACGGTCGCTTGCGCCGGATGTGCGGCGTGCCCTCCGTCTCGCGGCGCGACGTATCGAGGCGTTTCATCGCCGCCAGCGACCCGCGTCGTGGCGTTTCCGCGATGCCAGCGGTGCACAGCTCGGCCAGATCGTTCGGCCGCTCGATCGCGCGGGGGTGTATATTCCTGGGGGTACCGCTGCGTATCCATCCTCGGTGCTGATGAACGTCGTGCCCGCGAAGGTCGCGGGCGTTGGGGAAGTGATCGGCGTCACGCCGGCAGGGCGCGGCGGCATCGCGCCGTCGGTCCTTGCCGCGGCCCACATCGCTGGCGTCGACCGACTGTTTCGGATCGGGGGCGCGCAGGCGGTTGCCGCGCTCGCGTACGGCACGCGCACGGTACCGCGCGTCGACAAGATTACGGGGCCCGGGAACGCCTACGTGGCCACCGCCAAGCGTCTCGTGTTCGGTACCGTCGACATCGACATGATCGCGGGTCCGAGCGAGATCCTGATTGTGGCCGATGGCAGTGCCCGACCTGATTTCGTCGCTGCCGATCTCCTCGCGCAGGCCGAGCACGATCCACTCGCCGCGGCGATTCTGGTGACGGCGTCGGGCACGTTGGTTGCGAAGGTGCAGGCCGAGTTGACGGCCCAGCTCGCGCGCCTGCCGCGTCGGACGATCGCACGCCGCGCCCTCCGGAAGCAGGGCACCGCCTTTGTCACCCGCAGTCTCCGTGAGTCCATGGCGCTCGCCAACCAACTCGCGCCCGAGCACCTGGAGCTTGCGGTGCGTCGTCCCGAGCGTTTGCTTCGCCAGGTGCGGCATGCGGGCGCGGTCTTTCTCGGCGAGCACACGCCGGAGGCGTTTGGCGACTATCTGGCGGGTCCGAACCACATTCTCCCGACCGGGGGCGCGGCGCGTTTCTCGTCGCCGCTCGGTGTCTACGATTTCGTCAAGCGATCGAGCGTGATTGCGGCCTCGGCGGCGACATTGCGGCGGCTTGGTCCGTCCGTGATGCGCCTCGCCGAGCTCGAGGGGCTCGACGCTCATGCCGTCGCGGTGGGGGTGCGCCTCGGCTACAATGGTCGTCGAAAGGATCGCGAATGAAAAAGCGTGTGACATCCATTGCGCCTCGGAGTCGGACTTCGAAGGCTCGAGCAACCAGCAGAACCAAAGGACGCGCCCCGAGTTCGCGGGGTCGGCAGGCGCGTGTGTCCCGGCACACCAACGAGACCAACATCGAACTTGCGCTGACCCTTGATGGGTCCGGCCGGTACGATGTCGCGACCGGGGTGCCGTTCCTGAATCACATGCTCGAGCTTTTTACCCGTCATGGGTTCTTCGATCTGCAGGTGCGTGCCACGGGCGACGTCGAGGTCGACGATCATCACACGGTGGAAGATGTCGGGCTGGCCCTCGGGGAGGCGTTTCGCGACGCATTGGGCCCCAAGACTGGGCTCCGCCGATTCGGCGAGGCGACAGTCCCGCTCGATGAGTCGTTGGTGCAGGTGGTGGTCGATCTCAGCGGCCGGCCGTTTCTCGCCTACGATCTGAAGACCAGACAGCACCGGGTAGGCACCTTCGACATCGAGTTGATTCACGATTTTCTGCTCGCGCTCGCCAACCAGCTCGGCGCCAACATTCACGTGCGCATGCTGGCCGGGCGCAATCCGCATCACATCATCGAAGCGGCCTTCAAGGCGTTTGCGCGCGCGATGGATCTCGCCACGCAGCGTGATCCTCGTGTCGTGGGTGTCCTGTCCACCAAGGGAACTCTCTAGTACATGACCATCGCCATCATCGATTACGACATGGGCAATCTCCGGAGCGTACAAAAGGCGCTCGAGCGGGTCGGTGCGTCCACGACGATCACCCGTGATCCGGCCGTGATCGCCGGGGCCTCGGCTGCCGTCTTGCCCGGTGTCGGTGCGTTCGGGATGTGCATGCAGAATCTCAACGGCTACGGGTTGGCCGACCCGGTCCGTGCGTTCGTTGCGAGTGGTCGGCCGTTCCTCGGTATCTGCGTCGGGATGCAGATTCTGTTCGATGAAAGCGACGAATTCGGTCGTGTCGAGGGGCTTGGGATCCTTCCTGGGCGCGTGACGCGCTTCCCGAACGACCCCGACGGACACCGGAAGGTGCCGCAGATGGGCTGGAACACGATCTCCATCCGGCGCCGGGCGCCTCACCTCGCAGGCGTCCCCGAGGATGCCTACGTCTATTTCGTGCACTCGTACTACGCCGAGGCCGCGGACGACGCGGACGTCGCGACGACTACGGAGTACGGCAGGCCGTTCACGTCGGCGGTCTGGCGGGACAACCTGTTTGCGACACAGTTCCACCCCGAGAAGAGCCAGGCGGTCGGTCTGCGCGTGCTGGCGAACTTCGCGGGGTTGGTCGCGGCCACGAACGGCACGGCCGTCGCCTCCTGACCCAGTCATGCTCGTCATTCCCGCGATCGATTTGAAGGGCGGCCGCTGCGTGCGTCTCGTGCAGGGCGACATGGAGCGGGAGACCGTCTTTGCTGACGATCCCGTTCCCGTGGCGCGCGGCTTTCAAGAGGCCGGGGCCGAATGGATTCACGTCGTCGATCTCGACGGCGCGATCAGCGGCTCGCCGGTGAACGCCGAGGCGATCGCCGCCGTATGCCGGAGCGTTGACGCGCGGGTCGAGGTGGGCGGCGGGATTCGCGACCGCGACACGCTCGAGCGCGTGTTTGCCGCAGGGGCCGGGCGCGTCGTGCTCGGGACCGCCGCGCTGGAAGATCCCTCGTTCTTCGCGGCGGCCTGCATGGCCCACCCCGGTGCGATTCTGGCCGGGATCGACGCACGGCGCGGCAAGGTGTCGGTGGATGGCTGGACCAAAGACAGCACGACCGATGTGTCGACCCTGGCGGTCCGCGTCCGCGATGCGGGCGCCGCCGGCATCGTGTTTACCGACATCAGTCGTGACGGCACGGGAGACGGAGTCAACGCGACGGCCGTCGACGAGTTGGCGGCGCAGGTGGACATGCCCGTCATCGCTTCTGGTGGCGTGGCGTCGCTGGGCGACGTGCGAGCCCTGGTTGCGCTCGGTAGAACCAATCTCACCGCCGTCATCGTCGGCCGCGCGATCTATACCGGCGCCGTCGATCTCGCGACCGCGCTCCGCGTCGGACACGGCACCGAGGCGTAGGCGTGCTCGCCAAGCGCATCATTCCCTGCCTCGACGTGAAGGACGGGCGCGTCGTGAAGGGTGTCAACTTCGTCGGCTTGCGCGACGCGGGCGACCCGGTCGAGGTCGCCGAGCGCTACGATCGCGAAGAGGCTGACGAGCTGACGTTTCTCGACATCACCGCGTCGCACGAGAAGCGTCCCATTCTCCTCGACATCGTCGAACGCACGGCCGATCGCGTCTTCATGCCACTCACCGTTGGGGGCGGCGTGCGCGTACTCGACGACATTCGCGCGCTCCTGAACGCCGGCGCCGACAAAGTCTCGATCAACACGGCGGCTGTCGAACGCCCCGAGTTCGTGGAAGAGGCCGCGCTCAAGTTCGGGAGCCAATGCATCGTCGTCGCGGTCGATGCCAAGCGCCGACCCGCGCCGCCAACCGAAGCCCCCACCTTCGAGATCTACACCCATGGCGGCCGCCGCCCGACCGGCCTCGACGCCATCGAGTGGGCCGTGCGGATGGAAGCGGCCGGCGCCGGCGAGATCCTGCTCACCAGCATGGATCGTGATGGTACCAAGGAAGGCTACGACATCCCCCTGACCCGTCAGATCAGCCGTGCCGTCAGCATCCCCGTGATCGCGTCGGGGGGCGTCGGGACGATTGAACACCTGTACGAGGGCCTCGCCGCAGGCGAAGCCGACGCCGCGCTCGCCGCGTCGATCTTTCACTACGGCACGTACACCGTCCGCCAGTGCAAAGAGTATCTCTTCGCCCGCGGTGTCGACGTACGCCTGTGAGGGTCGAGGCGGATCGTGCGCAGGTACGCGGGGGCGAGACGGTGCAGCACATGGAGCCCGCATGGACGCCCGAGATCGAGCAAGCGTGGCGTGATGCACTCCGACCCGGAATCGCGTTGATCGCGGGTCTGTACTGACGCGGGCCGTAAGCCGTCGTCCAACTTCGGCCGTTCGCGAGCGACTGCATCGTCCCCGACAGGGCGCTCCTTACATGGACGCGACCCCTCGACAGTGCCATGACGCCTCCGCTTCGCCATGCATCCTCATCTATCCGTTCCATAGAGGCGTGTTATTCCGAAGCGATGTCGTGGGGAGCGGTGTGGTGAAGACCAAAACCCGTGTCGCGGGGTCTCGGTTCCAGACGAGGTTGACGTGTCCTTGGACGACGACCGCGTTCTTAGCCGCAAGGTCACGGTTGCTGCGCGACGGCTCGGCGCGCACACTGGAGCGATTGAATTCGCAATGGCACCTGACCCTGGACGAGATCGTATGGTTGCGGAAGCGCCTGGGGTGATGGGCTGAATCGCGGATCTCACCGATTCGACGTATTTGGGGACTGTCACTCACTACTTTCCTAGTAGTGTCCATGCGGCATTCTCGCCCTCTGCGATGTACGATCGACTAGTTTGGGAATAGTGATCATCCGTCGCGCTCGGCATCGACGAGTTTCCTACTAATTCGCTCGGATGCATACGCTACTTCGCTGCGAGCGGGGTCTTCTCCGGCGTCGGGCTCGGCGGAGGACGCTGGCCAGCCTTGAGCGTCTGCTCGATACGCTCAAGGGAGGCGAGCTTCTCCTCAATACGTTCGAGAATCCCGACCGCCTTCCCGATCGTCTCCTCGAGCTGTTCGATCGCGGCTTCCGTGGCTCCCGCAGCGACCGCTCCGTCACCGGGCGCGTCCTCCGGGCGCGCCCCGTTCACAAACTGCGCAGCGGCGACGGCGACGGATACGACCATCGCGACGACACCTATCCTGATCGCCCAGTTCGCATGGCTTCTGGCCTCCCGCACCGCGACGAACTGGAGCATCGTCGGAACCACGGACGCTTGGAGGAAGTACTTGCCCTGCTGGTCCCTCGAGAACAGATGAGCGGCGTACTTGTCGAAATCGTCCGAGGAAATCCCTGTGGCTGTGACCGCGGCGTCCTTCTCGATCGGAGCGTGATCGGCGGCGTACGTGAGCAGCTTCGCGTAGTAGGTACGTTCGATGGCGGTCATCGTTCTCGGCATGTTGCGGGCTACGGGATCGTAAAGACAGCCTTCACGGGCCGGTGATCGCTGCGCTTGGCGTTGTCGTCCAATGGGTTGAGTTACGGTCGAAGCCCTTAGCCGATCGGTCCGCAGTGAGCACGGGGTATCCGGTCCGAGAGAGGGTAGGTGTTCCAGATTGCGACAGCACCGCGGTTCTCCCCCCTCTACGTACGCCTATCCTTTGAATAGTGCGGTCAAGCATTGGCCCCCCAGATGGAGACAGCCGCCTAGTCATCGCCCATCGCCGGTTGAGCGGCCCTATCGTCATCGCTGCGCAAATCGCGCACCAGATGGGAGAACTCCTTCTCGAACGCATCTTGATCTTTCCAGTTCGAGAACTCGGGGATGTAGTCTCGCCGAATTCGGGCGGCCAGATCTTCACCGTCGAGTGCCAGGAGCGTCCACCCCTGTAGGCGCTCGAATGGAAGAAGGCGGATCGGAAAGAGGACGCGGCGATTCTCCCGCTTTTCCCGATCGCAAGCTCGCCTCACCTCGGTCCTTACCCACTCACTGCCGAGGCTCGCTTCGGAAAGGACAAGCAGCACCTTGTCATGGACGCGGATGGCTTCGTCAACTTGGGGAAAGAGTTCCCGGCCACCCTTAAGATCCTCGGGTGCGTACCAGACGCGCAGCTTCTCGTCCCTCAATCGGGAGTGAATGCTCCTCGTGAACGCTTCATCGGCACTGCTATAGCTGATGAAGCACGAGTAGAATTGGATCGGCTCCAACGCCCCAAGCAGTGTCGGCAGGTAGTCGACCATCTCCTCTGGTACGCCAGCGCCGCAGAGGAACGATGCCGGGATGTTCCCACGGGACTTCATCAACGTATCGATGCCGATCGTGCTGGGCCCAACGTGCCTGATGGTTTCGAGCGCCTTAGTAGTTGAAAGATCGACGTCGGCGAACACCGTAGCCCTGCAGCTTGCGTCTCTTAGGTTCGCTTCGCTCAGACGCGCTCCGCTCAAGTTGGCAAAGGGCAGGTGTGCCGCTTGCAGGTTCGCACGGGACAGGTCCGCGGAGCACAGAGTCGCGGAGTGCAGGGACGCCGCGCTTAGATCCGCATCGCGCAGGTCCGCGGAGTTTAGGTTCGCAGCGGACAGTATGGAGGAGCGCATGTCCGTGGCGGCCAGGTTGGCGGAGTGCAGGTTAGCTTGGGACAGGTCGGCGCCGTGCAGAATGGCGGCGCCCAGGTCCGCGGAGCGCAGGTCCACGCGCCCGAGTCCCGCGCCACGCAGGTCCAGTCGAGTATCAACATTCACCGCTCGCCATTCTTGAATTGCGACCTTCCCCCGTCTGACGATCTCTACATGCTGATGCTTAGCCATGGCGCGCCGTCCTCCTAGTGGTGCAGCCAGTTTCGCCGATTCCGAGGGATGGGTCCATGTTTCAGAACGAGGCAGCTAGGCCCCACTATTCCTCGGGTAGTGCTCATTCGCGACGTGGCTCCGCAGATTGCTTCAGGTCACGCATGAGCCTCTTGAACGCGACCTCATAGGCATCGTGGTTCTTCCATTTGGTGAAGTCACCTATGTGGCGACCATCCTGGTCCGCCTGGCGAATCCGCTTGGCCCACCCGAACTCCGCCTCCATGACCGCGTCGTCTATCCGAATCGGAAAGAGTACGTCGTCCGTGCGGCTCTCCTCGGCCTTGCACGCCTCCGTCACCTCGTGCTCCACCCAGTCGCTGGTCAACGAAGCGTAAGAGAAGATCAGGATCAGCTTGTCATAGACGCGGATCTGCTCGTCAATCACTTTTCGGATCCGGTCCCCGACTTTCAAGTCCTCCGGAGCGAACCAAGAACGCACGCCGTTCTCTGTAAGATCCGCGTGGAGCCGCTTTGCGAAATCCTCATCGGCAGCGCTGTAGCTTATGAAGCACGAGTAGAATTGGATCGGCGCCATCGACCCTAGGAGCGATGGGAGGTAGCTGACGAGTGCATCAGGAACGCCCGCTCCGCGGAGGAAGGAGTCGGGAATCTTTCCCCCTGACTCCACCAACGTATCGATTCCGACCGTACTAGGACCGAAGTGATCAGTGTCCTCAAGACCCTTCGCGCCCGATAGGTCGACGCGAGCGAATACGGTGTCGAAACAGAGTGCATTGTCGAAGCACGCACCGCTCAGAATGGCCCCGGTCAGATTTGTGTCGTACAGGATCGATTTGCTAAGGTTCGCGTTGCCGAGATGGGCATTGTTCAGGTCCGCATGGTGCAGTTTCGCCCCCACCAGCCTCGTGTTGCTCAGGTCCGCACCGGTCAGGTCCTCACCGGTCAGGTCCGCGTTGGTCAGGATCGTGTCGCGCAGGTCCGCGAGGCTCAGATCCGCGTCGCGCAGGTTCAAGAGGAGTTCAGGATTCTCCGCCCGCCATTGTTGAATAGCGGCCCTTCCCTGCTTGGCGATCTCGACCTGTGTAGGAATGGCCATCGCGCGCCTACCTCCTCGTGGCGACCGTAGTTTCGCCGATTACAGAGAACGAAGCCATGACTCAGAACGAGACGCCCACTATTCTAGTGTCCGTGTGCTCAGCCATCGTCATCCGGTATCCGGGGGCGGAGCCAGAATCCCACCGCCACTCCAAACATATAAGTAGCGAACGGTTCAATCTCGGGTGCAAGCCGACGAAGAAGAGCATCGCTGCTAGGGTTACGAGAAATGCCGGCGTGGGCGGCAGGTCCTCGGTGACGATCTCTCGAGCAGTGGTCATTCCCCGATGGGTTCCAGGTCTACGCGGCGTGAGGCTCACACGGCGAGCGTCCCAATTTGAGACGGTGCGCACCCACTGTCTCACTCTGGCACGTGTCCGCCGCGCGCGAACTTTTCGAGATGTTCAGCCCATCGCAACCCGCGTACTCTTTTGCTTGGGCGTCGCAGACGGCAAGGACACGTTCCACGCCACGCTGTGCCGCTAAGGGGCTCGGGATCATTCTCGAGCCCCCTTTTTTTTGCGCACGAGCACTTCATTCGCAGGGTCAGCCATCGCGCACGATCCTCGGGATAGTCATTCGTCTTTCGTCTCGGGCTGATGATGATCCCGAATCGTTTCGCCCTGACACAGTTGTCCTGGGCGCCCGCGAGGCGGTAGGCTCGGCGGCTAGCAATGGAGTGGCTGCCGCAGTGGACTACGGACCCCAAGATCATGGTGCCAGCGGTGCTCGTGATCATACTCGCGACGTTCAAAGGTCTATGGGAACTGTTCAAGCACTTCCGCTCACCTCGTGAGATCACAGGCATCTCGCCCGAGTCGCACGCCATGATCGTCAGGGCATTTGAGGAGCAGTACGCCTCGACCCGCGCGGAACTTACCGACCAGCGAGAGCAAACCGCGGCGTTCAAAGCAGCCGTCGATGCCCTGGAGGCCGAGCATGATCGCCCAGGATTCTCGGACGCGGTGACGGCGCTTGCACAGGGAAAGACCGGGCAGGCGGAAGCTCTGTTCCGCAGCGTTCTCGATGAAGAGCGAGCCAGAGGTCACAGCGCCTTTGGGACAGCGGCCGCCGCCGCGAGACACTTGGGAGCGCTGGCCTTCCTGCATGATAGCAACGCAGCATTGGCCGCCTATCGCGAAGCAGTGGAGCTGGATCCAGCGTCGCTCGACGGGTGGAATCGGCTCGGGCACCTCCTGTTCCGTACCGGCGAGCTGGATGACGCGGCTAGCGCCTACAGGCGCGTGCAGTTGCTGAGTAGGGAAGCGAACGACCAGTCGGGCCTTGCCGTCGCCTACGGCAACCTGGGCATCATCGCGCAGGCGCGGGGCAACCTCGACGAAGCCGAAAGCTTCCAGCGCAAGGCGCTCGCTATCCACGAAGACCGCGTCCACCGCGAGGGCATGGCGAACCAGTACGGGAACCTGGGCCTCATCGCGC
This sequence comes from Deltaproteobacteria bacterium, assembly GCA_029262315.1. Classification (GTDB taxonomy): domain Bacteria; phylum Desulfobacterota; class Binatia; order UTPRO1; family UTPRO1; genus JAJCZP01. Next base: position 25,565 of record JAJCZP010000240.1, read on the forward strand.
GGACGCGGGGCAACCTCGACGAAGCTGAGGAGTTCCTGCGCAAGAGTCTCGCCATCCACGAAGACCTCGGCCACCGCAGCGGCATGGCCGCGACCTACGGCAACCTGGGCATCATCGCGCAGACGCGGGGCAACCTCGACGAAGCCGAAAACTTCCAGCGCAAGGCGCTCGCTATCGACGAAGACCGCGGCCACCGCGAGGGCATGGCGAACCAGTACGGGAACCTGGGCCTCATCGAGCAGATGCGGGGCAACCTCGACGAAGCCGAGGACTTCCACCGCAAGGCGCTCGCCATCCACGAAGACCTCGGCCGCCGCGAGGGCATGGCGAACCAGTACGGAAACCTGGGCCTCATCGAGCAGACGCGGGGCAACCTCGACGAAGCCGAGAAGTTCCTGCGCAAGAGTCTCGCCATCAACGAAGACCTCGGCCACCGAATGAACATGGCGAAGCAGTACGGTAGCCTGGGCAGCATCGCGCAAACGCGGGGCGACCTCGCTGAAGCTCGACGGCTCTACGAGCGATCGCTGGACCTCTTTCGAGCGGTCGGCGCTCAACCCGCGATCGAGCATGTGGAAGCCCTGCTTGCCGCCCTTCCGCAGTAGTCCCGCGACCGGTCGAGGCCGCTCGCTTCGACCACTATTTGACGAGTCGTTGCTGCTCGGGTCCTGCTCATTTCTCGGCCCTTTGCCCTTCTCACCGGAGTTGCTACCAAGGCGAAATGCACGGGAGCAGGGATGTCGGGCCGTCCACGACGCAAGCGACGTAGGCCCACCAGAACCAAAGCCCCGCCGCGTATGCGACCAGCCACTGTGCTGCGGACAACAGCGCGCGTGCTGGGCGCCGTAGCGTGGTTCTTCCTCGGCACGGCAAAGCGAACGATGGCCCTTGCCGTGTCATTGGCCACCATCCTCGGCCTCTATTGGACCGCCTACATCAGCACGGCGGACATACTGCCGCTGCACCTCCGCGGTCGCCCAGGCGAACTCAGAGACGCGGCTAGCATCACGGCCACTGGGCCCTTCGCGCTGCATGATCTGCGAACGGCTTGCATCGCAACCTCCACGTTCATGCTCGACGCACCGCCGGACGTGAGAAGCGGCTGCGATAAGCTGCTCAATACCCCCGATTGGGACAAGGCCGCGAAGCGAAACATGATGGTCGAGCTGAAATCTCATGGGACCATTAGCCCTGCAGAATCCCAGGTGAAGCACGTCTGCAGGGGCTTCACCGTCGGCATGGTCGGGCCGAATTCCGGCTTTGCGTTGGCGGCTGAGTTCGAAACGAGCATTCTCTGGTTCTATCGCTGGCGGCGGCGCGTCTGTCGGGAGTTCGAAATCCTGATGGATGCGAACGGCCAGAGACGGTTTGTTCCCAGAGGGCCGAACGAGTTCCCCCCTTGGGCCAACGAATGACATCGACGCTACGCGCACTATCTTTTGGGTAGTCATCGATGGATCGCACCGGTAGTGTCCTGATGCCATGGGTCAACGTGAGTGGAGGTTCCAGGGGGCGATGCTGGCCGCAGTACTCGCGGCTTCGCTATTGGCGGCCCTGCTGCTTCCACGGCTCCTCGGGTTTCTCTCGTAGCTGGCCCTCATCGATCACTACTCCTTAGATTGTGGGTCACAGGACAGCCTCCGCCTCGAGGTTGACCTCGCAGGTCGTGGCGAATAGCTCTCATGCGGTCGCCCGCATCAGCAGCACGAGGCCGGCATGAACGAAAAGTCCGAGGACTCCGAGCGCAACAAAGTACCCGGCGAGATAGACGACCGGACCGAAATCCCGCGTCTCGATGATCACGCCAGCTACAATGAGTACGCCGAAGCCCGCCGCCAGAAACGCGCAGCCAAGAAGCGTCGTCAGCAGAAGCGAGCGGTCCGACGTGCCTTCCGGCTTGCCTCCGAGGCCATGGTCGTAGTTCTGACGCTTGGCGTAATTCTGATCACGTGTCGCCAGACGCGAATCCTGGACCGACAAACTGACATCCTTGGCCAGGAACATCGGGCGGTCGTCACGCTGGAAACCGGATCGCCCCTCTGGGAACGCCGCATGCTGCCGGTAACGATCGCTAACACGGGGGTCTTCGCTGCGCCTCGGTATGTCGTGCATGTGGCAGCACGCCGTACAGTCACCACGACGGGGCCCTGCATAGGGGGGCGCGTCCATCAACTGCGAAGCCGAGAACCCCTGCGCCCGGGGCAGAGTCGAGCCACGTACACGGCGTTCTCCCTTGAGGAGTTCGCGGAGTCGGAAGTTGCGGACCTGACGGCCCGCCGAGAAACAATGATCGTCTTCGGGTGCGTCGAGTACGAGAATGGACTCGGCGGGAAGGAGTGGACTCGATTCTGCCGATGGTTCGACCCAGGAGGGTGGCAGGTCTGCGAGTATCCTAAGGACGATATCGCTCCCTGCAACGAAATCGGGGAAGATCGCAGCGCCTCCCAGTAAGAATAGCGGACCCAGTCCGAGATTGCGGCCTCGATCTCTCATCGAGCACGATCCTTTCGATCGTTGCCGCCCTCGCCTCCCAGGATCGGGAAGATCGTTCATGAGCGACCGAGTGACCCGCTCGTCATGTACGAGCTTCCGTCCATCGGTCATCTCTTCGCGCGTTCTCCACCCAATCATGGTGTCTTCCGCGAGCGACGGGCCGCCGATATGGGGAACGCTCATGACGCCCTCCCCCGAGCAGGAGCGACAGCTCCATCTCATGGATCTGAACATGTGGGAGATCTACCGCGAGATGACGCGGGTCGCAGATGCGTGAGCGCAGAGGCCTACGCGACGTACGACCAACCGAAGGAACTGGCGGCGCATCTGTTCGCGTCGCTCGAGCGCGTCTGTGCGCTCGGAGTGCAGGTGTTCGTCGGTAGTCTGTGAGCGTTATCGGTCTGTGGTTTCGTCGCTCGAATCGTGATCTGGCGTCTATCCTGCAGCCTCAGGCCGCGCTCTCTTCGCTCTCTGCCGCCTCGAGAAATCGCTCGGCGTCGATCGCTGCCATGCAGCCGGTGCCGGCGGCGGTGATGGCCTGGCGGTAGGTCCGGTCTTGCACGTCGCCGCAGGCGAATACGCCCGGGACGTTGGTCTCGCTCGAACTCTTCTTGGTGACGATGTAGCCGAACTCGTCCATGGCGACCTGGTTGGTGAACAGCGCGCTGTTCGGGGTATGGCCGATCGCCATGAACACGCCGTCGATGGGCATCTGGGTGGCGGCGTCGGTTTTGAGGTTTCGGAGGGACACGCTGGTGACGCCGGCGCCTTGTGGCTCGCCCTGGATCTCGTCGATGACGGAGTCCCAGATGAAATCGATCTTCGGATTCTTGGTGGCGCGCTCTTGCATGATCTTCGAGGCGCGCAGCTCGTCCCGGCGGTGTACGACGGTCACCTTGCTGGCGAACTTGGTCAAGAACGTTGCTTCCTCCATCGCGGTGTCACCGCCGCCGACCACCAAGACCGCTTTGTCCTTGAAGAAGAAGCCGTCGCACGTGGCGCATGCGGACACGCCGTAGCCCATGAGTCGGGACTCGGACTCGATGCCGAGGAGCTTGGCGGCGGCGCCGGTCGAGATGATCAGTGTCTCGGCTTCGACGTCGCCGCCGTCGAGCGTCAGGCGGAACGGGCGTCGGCTGAGGTCGACCGCGGTGACGTCACCCGTCCGGAACGTCGTACCGAAGCGCTCGGCCTGGGCGCGGAAGAGGTCCATCAACTCGGGGCCGAGGACGCCCTTCGGGAACCCGGGGTAGTTCTCGACATCGGTCGTGATCGTCAGCTGGCCGCCTGGCTGGGCGCCTTCGATGACGAGCGGGGCGAGGTTGGCACGCGCGGCGTACAGCGCGGCGGTGAGGCCTGCGGGGCCAGAGCCGAGAATGACGATTTTGTGCATCGGCGGACCGTAATCACCCACGAGTGGCAATGCAAGATGATGTTGTCATGCTGGTCAACCGTCAGTACGATGCGCGTCCCATGGCGGCACGAGGAAAGCGGTTGTCTCACATCGATGCGCGCGGCCACGCGCGCATGGTCGACGTCGGCGACAAGGCGGTGACGCGACGCCTCGCGGTCGCGGGAGCCCGAGTGCTCATGCGTCCGGCGACCCTGCGCATGATCACGACCGGTACGGTGCCCAAGGGTGACGTGTTGGCGACCGCGCGCTTGGCGGGCATCATGGCCGCGAAACGGACGGCGGATCTCATCCCCCTGTGCCATCCGCTCCAGCTTTCACACGTCGACGTGGAGCTGACGCCGCGGGCACGTGGGCGACTCGACGTCGTGGCTTCGGTGCGACTCGACGGGCGCACCGGTGTCGAGATGGAAGCCCTGGTTGCCGCCAGTGTCGCCGCACTCACCGTGTACGACATGTGTAAGGCGGTGGATCGAGGCATGGAGATCACGGCGGTGCAGGTGCTCGAGAAGTCGGGAGGCAAGAGCGGGACCTACGTCCGCGGACGGGCGCGTTCCTGACGCGTGGCGACCGTCATCCTCAAGCAGGGTCGTGATCGCGCCGTCCGCGGCGGGCACCCGTGGATCTTTTCGGGGGCGATCGCTCGCATGGATGGCGAGGCGGCGCCGGGAGAGGTCGTCGAGGTACGAACGGCCGGCGGCGTCAGCGTCGGGTGCGGGATGTGGAACGCCGCGACGTCGATCGCCGTGCGGATGCTCTGCCACGACGCCCCCGCGATCGATGAGGGATTCGTGGCGCGTAGGATCGAGGCCGCGCTCGATCTGCGTACGCTGGTCCATGATTGCGATGCCATGCGCTTGGTGCACGGCGAGGGTGATGGCTTCCCGGGTCTCGTTGTGGATCGGTACGGCGCCTACGTCGTGTGTCAGTTTCTCACCGCGGGCGCGGACCTGATGAAGGCGCAGGTCGTCGAAGCGCTGGTGCGCTTACTCGCGCCGGCCGGCATCCTCGAGCGTAGCGAGGGGAACGTACGGAAGGCCGAGGGGCTCGCGCCGTCGACCGGCATGCTCCATGGCGCGCCGCCCCCGTCAGAAGTCGAGGTGATCGAACACGGACGACGGTACCTCGTCGACCTGCATCGCGGACAGAAGACCGGTCTCTTTCTCGACCAACGTCCGAATCGCGATCTCGTGGGCGAGCTCGCCAAGGGACGTCGGGTGCTGAATCTCTTCGCCTACACGGGGGGCTTCGCAATCGCGGCGGCGCAGGGTGGGGCGCTGATCGTGAACTCGGTCGAGAGCTCGGCGCCGGCGCTGGTGCTGGCCAACGGAAGTTGGGGACGGAACGGGCTCGACGCTGCGCGGGGGGTGTTTACGCGGGGCGATGTGTTCGAGTACCTTCGGGGCACAGTCGAGGCTCCGGATCTCGTCATCATCGATCCACCCCCCTTCGCGCGCCGGCGCGTCGACCAGCGGCGCGCGCTTGCGGGCTACAAGGAAGTGAATCTACGCGCGTTGGCGGCGTGCGCGTCGGGTGCCCTCGTGCTCACCTTCAGCTGCTCGCAGCATACCAGCGCTGACGATTTCGAGGCCGTCGTGGCGGCCGCGGCCGGCGATGCCGGGTGCCGAGCATCGATATTGCGCCGACTTGGACCAGGGCTCGACCATCCCCAAGCGATTGCCCACACGGAGGGTCGATACCTGAAGGGGCTCTTGCTAAAAGTCTAGTTATGACGGCGGCGGCTCATACGCTTGCCTCGGTGCTGCTCTGGCTGGTGCTCTGCGCCACGTGCCCGGTCTTTTTCGTTGGGGCGCTTGTACTGTGGCTCGTCACCGCCCCGTTTGATCGCCGTCTGCGGCTCCTGCACTTGTACTCGTGTGCGTGGGCGTCCTTCTACACGTACATTTTTCCCTTCTGGCGCATCGCAATCCGGGGGCGCGGGCGCATTCGCAACGATCGCGCGTACGTCTTGGTTTCGAATCATCAGTCCTGGTTGGACGTTCTCGTGCTCTTCCAGCTCTACCGCCACTTCAAGTGGGTCTCGAAGGCGTCGGTATTCAGCGCGCCTTTCCTCGGATGGAACATGCGGTTGAACCGATACATTGCCATTCGTCGGGGCGACGCGCACGACGCGCAGCGCATGATGACCGACTGCATCGCGACGCTCGCCAGTGGCAGTTCGATCATGATGTTTCCCGAGGGGACACGCTCCCTCGATGGTCACCTTCGGCCGTTCAAGCACGGGGCGTTCACGCTCGCCAAAGAGCAAGCGGTTCCCGTTCTGCCGATCGTGCTCGATGGGACGCTCGAGGCGCTCCCCAAACACGGCCTGATTCTCCGCAGTGCGCCCGAGATCGTCGTGCAAGTGCTCGATCCGATCGACCCTGAGGCCTTTCCGAGCGTCGAGGCACTCCGTGACCATGTGCGGGCGGTGATGGAGCTGAAGCTTCACGAGTTGCAGGCCGAGCGTGAAGGGGGTGGGCTGCCCACGTCGGCGATCGGGGTGACCGCGTAGCGGTTCGCTGCACGCGCGCGTACGGATCTCGGCGTGTAGCCGTGGTTCGCGCCCGCCGGAGTGTCGCAATCCCTGCGGGTAGTGATGGCGTCCGGGGGTGCCGTTCGACTATCGAGGGCCGGCGCCATGCCGCATACGTCGCACTCCATCAAGTCGTGGCCACTCGGCGAACGGCCCCGTGAAAAACTCGACGAGCACGGCGTCGGCTCGCTGAGCGATGCCGAACTGCTGGCCGTGCTGATGCCCACACGCACGCGCGGTACGTGTGGCAGCGCTGTGGACCACAGCCGGATGCTTCTCGCGCGCTTCGGTGGCCTGCGTGCTCTTGTCGATGCCCCGCCGCGGAAGCTCACCCTGACCCTCGGCATCGGCCCCGCGCGCGCCGCGATGCTGGCGGCACTGGGTGAACTCGCGCGCCGCTACGCCGCCGAACGGCTCGATCGTGGGCGAGCGCTTCGCACGAGCGCCGAGGTGTTCCGCCACTGCGGCGTCCGGCTGAGCGCATTACGGAAAGAGGAGTTCCGGGTCATTCTCCTCGACGGCAAGAATCGTCCCATCCGCGACGTCAGGATCTCCGAAGGATCCCTGACCGCATCCCTGGTGCATCCGCGTGAGGTGTTCCTGCCCGCGATCGAAGCGGCAGCGGCCGCGATCATCCTCGTCCACAACCACCCGAGCGGCGACCCCACCCCAAGTGCCGAAGACCTGGAGATCACGAAGCGTCTCCGCCAGGCAGGCGAACTCCTCGGCATCCACGTCCTCGACCACATCGTCGTAGGCCGACACGCCTACGTAAGCTTCGCCGACGACCAGCTAGCATAGCGCCAAGGCCTGAAACCTCCGCACGAGCGATCCCGCACGCTTGCCGTCTCAGGGTGGGGGTGTTGGGGCGCAGGCGCAGGACCCCCGGGGCTCCGCCCCGCGCGCAGGGACCCACGCCACCCCCCCCCCCACACACCGCCACCACCCCCCCCCAGC
>JAJCZP010000241.1 GCA_029262315.1 Deltaproteobacteria bacterium
AGACCGATCTCGGGCCGACGCGGGACACGACGGTGGAATGGCAGTCGTTCGCGGGCATCGTGGCGTACGACCTGCCGAAGGACCTGACGCCGATGCCCATCAGCATGGCGCTTCGCGGCGAGTACTTCGACGACAGCGATGGCACCCGGCTGCCGAATCCGTTCACGTTCGGCAAGGCGCTGAATGCCTACGAAGTGACGTACACGGTCGGCGTATGGCTCTACGACGGGCTGCGCTTCCGGACGGAGTACCGCTACGACTGGTCGCCGAACAACCTGTACGAGAAGGAAACGCGGGGCAGCGGTAGCTTCCAGGAGGACCAGCATACGATCGCGGCTGAGCTGGCGTACGTGTTCTAGTCGGACCGGCCGCGCCCTTCGGGGCAAGGTACGCAAAAGGGGCTCGTCGCCATGCGACGGGCCCCTTTTTGCGTCCAGAGTGCCGAACCCTGTTACACGACTCTATAGACATGACTAGAATTTCGTGTATTCTCCGGCACTGACCAACGCGTCAAGCTAGCCAAGACATGGTATCGACGAAACGTCTCGACTCAGACGACACACGCAGATCGTGGACCTTCCTCAGCAATTACGCGCATGTTCTCGTCTGCCTGGCGCGCAACCCGGACGCGCGGCAGCGCGATGTGGCTACCCAGGTCGGTGTCACAGAGCGCGCTGTTCACCGCATTGTGACCGAGCTGGAGAACGCTGGCGTCATCACACGCCGCCGCGGCGGGCGGCGAAACCACTACGAGCTCGATTTCTCCGTTCCCTTGCGGCACCCGCTCGAAGTCAATCGGACGGTCGGAAGTCTGCTGGAGATGTTGCTTGAGCCGAGCGAAGCAAGACGCCTCGGTCTTCACCGAGCACGCAAAGGTTCCAAAGCATCGCCCCGATAGTCACATGAACGTCCCGCTGATACGCGCCGTGTTTGCAGCCGCGATCGTGATGCTGGCCCTCGGGGGCACCGTGTACGTCGGCGACACGGCGCCGGTGGCGGATGACGGCCGAGCCGTGGACACTGAGACTGAGCGAGAGGACGACCGTAACGAGAAGGATGAGGAGGCTCGCTCCTCTCGCCGCATTCAGGCTGGCGGGCCCAGTGCCTCCACGTCCCGCCCCGGGACCTCGTATGTCGTGCCCCGCTCCGGCAGGCCTCGTAAGGTCTTCCGACCTCCCATAGCGTAGCGCCAGGTGACGAAGGTCGGGCGCGCGATGTCCTCCGCGTCCGCGTTCACCACGCGCCTACGAACGGCGCGCTGGCCCACGCCGAGCCATCGGCAGCTTGAGGGAGGGTTATGACCGAAGAAACATCAGCGCCACCCAGAGGAAATCTCGAAGGGCTGCAGAGATACTGGAAGTCGGACCTGCTGTCCGGGTTCATGGTTTTCCTCATTGCGCTTCCGTTGTGTCTCGCGATCTCTCTTGCATGTGGGTATCCGGCCATCGCGGGTATTTTCACCGCGATTATTGGTGGAGTGCTGGCAACGGTCCTCAGCAACTCCGAACTCACCATCAAGGGTCCTGCGGCGGGCCTCATCGTCATTGCCATCGGCTGCGTGACGGAGTTCGGGTTTACGGGAGGACAGGACCCCGCGGCCGACCTGCAGGCGTACCGGCTGGCCTTGGGGGTCGGCGTGGCCGCGGGCGTCATTCAGATTCTCTTTGGGTTGTTCCGCGTTGGCGTCCTTGGCGAGTTCTTTCCCGCCGCGGTGATCCATGGGCTGCTGGCCGCCATTGGCTTCATCATCATCCTGAAGCAATTGCCGATCGTGATGGGCTTGAGCGCCGAAGGAGAGCCGCTGGAGCTGCTCGCCGAGCTTCCGCATTTCGTCATGGAGATGAATCCCGTGGTGGGGCTCATCGGAATCATCAGCCTCATCATCATGTTCGGCTACCCGCTCCTCAAGAACACGAGGCTCGCCGCGGTTCCCGCGCCAATGATCGTGCTTCTGATCGCGGTTCCGCTGGGGATGTATTTCAACCTCGGCCACGAGCGCACCTACAACTTCAACGCGCACGCATACCCACTCGGACCGAGCTTTCTCGTCGCAGTGCCCGAGAACATGTTCAGCGCCCTCACGTTTCCGGATTTCTCCGGCTTGGCGACCACGACTGGATGGAAGTACGTGGTGCTGTTCGCGTTGATCGGAAGCGTAGAGTCTCTCCTCAGCGCCAAGGCCATCGACCAGATCGACCCATGGCGACGAAAGACGAACCTCGATCGCGACCTACTTGCCATCGGGGCTGGGAACACCCTGGCCGCCTTCGTCGGTGGGCTTCCGATGATCTCGGAGATCGTGCGGAGCAGAGCCAATATCGACAACGGGGCGAGGACGCGCTTTGCCAACATGTTTCACGGGTTGTTCCTCCTCGTCTTCGTGGCCCTCGTGCCGACGCTGATCAACCAGATTCCGCTTGCCGCGTTGGGAGCGATGTTGGTGTTTACAGGCTTTCGACTGGCCGCGCCGGCCGAGTTCATCCACACGTACAGGACCGGGCGGGAGCAATTGGTCGTCTTTGTCTCGACGATCATCGCTATCCTCGCGACTGATCTGCTGGTGGGCATCGGGATTGGGATCATCGTCGAGGCCGTCATCCACGTAGTCAACGGCGCGCCCTTCGGGTCGCTGTTCAAGTCCGACGTCAGCATAGAGCAAGATGCGAAGAGTGCGACGGTGATCGTGGAGCAGTCGGCCGTATTCAGTACGTGGATCGCGTTGAAGCGAACGATCGAGCCCTTCAAAGGAGAGCCCAAAGTCGTCGTCGATCTATCGAGGACGTCGCTCGTTGATCACACCGTCGTCGTTGGACTCGAGCAGCTGCAAAAGGAGTTTGTGGAGAAGAAATCGATCTTGGTGGTCACTGGGCTGGACGAGCACACGAAGCTCTCGGACCACCCACAGGCGACGCGAAAGAAGGTCCCGCGTTCGTGATAGCCGAATCGAACGCGCTGTCCGCAGAAGACCGGGCGCGCCTACGCGGCGAGATTGCCGAAGCTGGTGAGCCCGTGGCCCAGTTCTGGCCCATGAAGGCGTTCGTACACCACAATCCGATCCACGGGCTTGAACACCTGCCGTTCGACGAGGCCGTTCGATACGGGAAACGACTGCTCGGGGGAAACGGCTACCTTCCCAACGAGGAGTATCGCGACCTCTACCGCGAAGGACGCATCACGGACGAGGCGGTCCGCAGAGCCTTCCAACGCGTAGGCGCGCACGTTCCGGGACCGCCGAGCGTTCAGGCGGGTTCGCGCGAGATCCGCGCCTCGGAAGTATCGCGACTCCAACTCTTGTTCGAGTTCTATCCCCTCGAGCCGGCGGCGTTGCCCTGGCAGTTCGACAACAAGGGTGCAATCGATCGCTTTCGACACGACCTCCCATCGGAGTCCCAGCACCGGATCATCCAGCGGATCGGCCGCGAAGCCCACCACGATCCAAGCCACCCCGAGCGCGCGTACGTGACGGAGCTGTGGAAGGGCGCACTGGCCGTCCTCGGGCTCTCCGACTCCCTTTCGAGCAGCGACGTGAAGAGCGCTTCTGACTGCGGTGACACGTCGGGGGGGCGCCACGCGTCAACCGCAGGGGACGTCGAGTTGCCCGCCCAGAGGACGCTCAGCGATTGGTTGGAGCGGTTGGCGGATGTGTCGGTCGTCGACCGGATCAACGAGCAGATGGGAAAGTGGATTGCCGCCTTCGTCGACGAGGGGCTCGCGGGTTGGGGCATGCCCTCGCGAAGCGCGGGGTTCTACGCAGCGTGGCGAGACCTGGCGCGCCACGACCGGTCGGGGCGCTTTCTCGGGATTCGGCACTTCGTCGAGAAAGTCGACGCTCTTCCCGAGGAGCCCGAAGAGGCCATCGCGTGGAGCTTGCAGAGTCTTCGCGTTCCCAGAGAGCGGTGGCAAGACTATCTGTCGCGGGTGCTGGCGCAATTGCCCGGGTGGACCGGCCTCATTCGCTGGATGGGAGACAACCCCGACTATCCCGCGCAGCAAAGGCATCCCATCGACGCGGTTCAGTATCTCGCAGTCCGTCTGTTCTACGAGGTCGAGTTGGTCCAGCTGGAAGCGTGGAGGCAGTGGGCAATCGAGGGAACCGTGCCGGCGGTCGTGGGCTATTGGCGAGACCGTCGAGAAGAGTACGACGCGTTGGTTGGCCACGCGTCTCCTGGCGACGACTCCAATGCCGCCGCGATGGGTCGTGATGGCTGGCGGCTCTTTCATCTGGCGCAGTTTCTCGAGTTGTCTCCCGAGGAAGTGCGCGACCTGTCCCGAGACGCCGTCCACACACTCCTTGGTTGGCTCGACGGATTTCCGCCCGAGCGGCATGGCCCCGTGTGGCTCGAGGCCTATGAGGGCGTGTATCGCGACGACATTGTCGGCAAGCTCGTCGCACATCGTGGACAGGTCCCCGAAGCGAAGGGACGGCCTCGAGCCCAAGCCGTGTTCTGCATCGACGTGAGGTCGGAGTCGTACCGTCGGCATCTCGAGGCGCAGGGGCGGTACGACACGTTGGGCTTCGCCGGCTTTTTCGGGATTCCGATCAGCCATCGAGTCTTCGATACGGCAGAGTCGGTGGCCTTGTGTCCCGTCTTGCTCAAGCCCGCCCACGCGGTCGCAGAGACCCCTCGAGCCGGGCAGGACGGCGCACTACGCCGGTACGCCTCCGGGACGAGATGGCAGCGGATCGGAGGTGATCTCTTTCACGATCTGAAACAGCACCCGATCGCGTCGTTCATCTTGATCGACGTGTTGGGCTTCCTTTTTGGCCTGGGTCTAGTCGGGAAGACTCTGCTTCGACGACCGTATCACGCCATCGTTGCGACCCTGGCTCGCTGGTTCGCGCATCCCGTTCCGACGGAGATCCCGATCGACTCGACTCCCTCCTCGACCGCCGTTGCGGGCGCCGACGCGGACGGGAACGTGACGCCGAAAGCGCTGGCTCGGGGCTTCACACCCGTCGAACAGGCCACCTTCGTCGAGAACGGACTTCGGACCATGGGCCTTACGGGAGATTTCGGCCGGTTCGTCGTCTTGTGCGGTCACGGAAGTCTCTCGGACAACAATCCGTACGGCGCCGCCCTGGACTGTGGTGCGTGCGGAGGCCGGCCCGGGGACCCCAATGCCAGGATCTTCGCGGCGATGGGGAACAACCCGGAGGTGCGTCGCCTACTGAAGGAGAGAGGGTTGGCCGTCCCGGAAGATACCTGGTTTCTGGCCGGCAAACACAATACGAACACGGATCGGGTTACCCTCTACGATGTCGAAGATGTCCCGGCGAGCTGGTCGGAGGAGCTGCGCACATTGCGGCGTGACCTCGAGCAGGCGGGCGCCCATCAGGCCCTCGAACGATGCCACCGTATCCCAGAAGCCCCGCGCGACATCTCTCCCGCGAAGGCCTACGTCCACGTCGAGATGCGAAGTGTCGACTGGGCCAATCCCCGCCCCGAGTGGGGACTGGCGAGCAACGCTGCCTTCCTCGTTGGACGAAGAGCACTGACGAAAGGGCTCGATCTAGAAGGGCGGGTCTTCCTGCACTCCTACGATCCCGTGGCTGATCCCGCGGGCGCGATCCTGGAGAAGATCATGACGGCGCCTCTGATCGTCGGCGAGTGGATCAGCATGGAGCACTACTTCTCGGCGGTGGATCCCTGGGCGTATGGGAGCGGCAACAAGGTCCTGCACAATGTGGTGTCCGGCGTCGGACTCATGCTCGGGCGCCAAAGTGACCTCCAGACTGGTCTTCCGCTCCAGACGGTCAACAACGGAGCGATCCATCATCATGAGCCGATGCGCCTGCTGACGATCATCGAAGCCGTTCCGCAGATGGTGGCATCCATCGTTCGGAAGCACGAGCTCCTCCAGCAGCTCTTTCACAACCAATGGGTGAACCTCGTCGCGCTGGATCCGCAGACTTCCGACTTTCATCGGTACAATCCAGACGGGACGTGGGAGCGCATGGCTATGACTGCAGCGGCCGGAAACTGACGACGATGATGGCATTGATTCCTACGGCGTTGGGCTTGTTCGCGATCTGGATCTTGTTGACGGGGGAGGCAACGTTCTCCCGCCTGGGTCTGGGGCTCGTCGTGTCCTTCGTGGTCGCGTGGCTGAATTCCAGTGAGCGGCCCTCCATTGTTCAGAACCTCTCGTGGTGGAGACTACTGTTGTATCTGCCCAGGCTGTTCCTTCGCATCTTTCAGAGCGGACTCCATCTCGCGGCTGTTGTCCTTCACCCTGCGCTCCCTATCGCGCCGAGGCTCATCCACTATCGGACCACGCTCCGCGACGAGGCCGCGGTCGTGCTCTTCGCGAACTCCATCACGTTGACGCCGGGCACGATCACGGCGGAGATCAATGCCAACGAGCTCATCATCCATGCCATCGATGACGCGTCGGCTGATGATGGGGTCCTCCGCAGCCTCGAGGCAAGCGCGGGCCGCGTGTTCCCGCGCCGACGGGAGACGCGATGACGTCATTCTTCCTGTTCGTGTTGCTCATGCTCGCCGCCCTCATCCTGGTCTATCTCTATCGGGTGGCCCAAGGACCGACGGTCTTCGACCGTGTGCTCGGCCTGAACGGGATCTCCACGAAATCGATCCTTATGTTGATCGTGATCGGGGTCGTCTACGACCGTGTCGACATGTTCGTGGATATCGCGACGGGCTACGCCTTGTTGAACTTGGCCGGCGCGCTGGCGATCGCCAAGTATCTCGAGCAGCGAGGGGCGGTGTAGATGTCGTTCATTGCCATCGTCCTGATTCTCATGGGGCTGCTGTTCCTGGTCGTTGCGGCCGTCGGCATGCTGCGCTTGCCAGACGTCTTCGCGCGCTCCCATGCCCTCTCCCTCGCCGACTCCTTGGGCGCGGCGCTGGTCCTCGCAGGGTTGGCCCTCTACGAAGGCATGGGCGTCTATGCGCTCAAGATCCTGACGGTGCTCGTTCTCATCGTCGCGCTCAATCCCGTCATCGCCCATGCCACCATTCGTGCGGCGCTGCGATCGGGTCTGACCCCGTGGGTAAAGGAGCGGCCATGACGTTCGCGTTCGAGATCCCTCTGCTCGTCCTCCTGATCCTGACGGCGGCAAGCGCGATGCTGGTCAAGGATCTCGTCTCCTCGGTGTTCATTCTGGGATCCTATAGCTTCTTCCTCGCGTTGGTATGGGCGTGGCTCGGCGCCGTGGATGTCGCATTCGTTGAAGCCGTGGTGGGGGCGGGGTTGGCGACCGTGTTGTTTCTCCTCACGCTCTTTGGGACCAATCCGAAGGATACCCGGCTGCGGCGTCCGCCAACGCCGTGGGCGGCGATCGTGGGACTGCCTCTCCTCGGCCTTCTCCTCATGTATGGCGCCAACGGCCTGCCCGAGTTCGGCGATCCGGCCTCGCCCGCGAGCACGCACGTGTCGCCGGTGTACCTGGCGAACAGTCTGAAGGACACGCTGACCCCGAACGTCGTCACGTCCGTGCTGATGGACTATCGCTCGTTCGACACCCTGATCGAGACCGCCGTCATCTTTACCGCGGGCGTGGCGTGCGCCCTGTTGCTGCGGAGAGACCAGGGATGATTCAGGCGCACGATAGCCTCATCGTCTTGATACTGGGTCGCGGCTTGATTCCGGTGACGCAGCTCTTTGGCCTCTACGTCCTGTTCTCGGGGCAGCAGGGGCCTGGTGGAGGGTTCGTGGGCGGCGTGATTCTCGCGACCAGCATGCTCTTGTCTCTTCTCATTTTCGGCACGGACGCGTCGCAGAGCCGGCTCGCGCACCGCGCGCTCCACGGCGATGGGGTCGGCCTTTTGCTCTTCGTATTCGTCGGCGGACTCTGCTTGATCGGCGGCGGGGAAGTCTTGAACTACGCCGCGCTCGAGATCCCCGGCCTCGACGTCGCGGCGCGCCGCTACCTGGGTATCGTGCTCACGCAGATCGGGGTGGCCCTCGACGTCGCCGTCACCGGCGTTTCAATCGTCTTCAGCCTGTCGGCCAGCAACGGAGACTCGCATGCTTGAACTCGTCGGCGCATGGCTGCTGCGTCCCAACGTAGTCGCTTTCGTCATCCTGTTCCTCTCCGGCTTCTACATCATGGTGACGCATCACAATCTGATCAAGAAGGTGATCGGCCTGTACATCCTTCAGACGAGCGTGATCTTCTTTCTCGTCGCGTTCAGCGCGAAGACGGGCGCGACCGTTCCCATTCTGTTGCCGGGTGCCGATCCCGTCGATGTCGGCCTCTACACGAATCCCTTGCCGCACGTGTTGACCTTGACGGCGATCGTCGTGCAGGTCGCCACGTTGGGAGTGTCGCTGGCGTTGGTGTCTGCGATCTACCGCCAATACGGCAGTTTGGATGAGGACGAAGTCGGGAAGAGGTTGGAATGATCCGTCACCTGCCAGCGCTTCTGTTCCTGATTCCATTCTCCGTGGCGGTCTCTTTGCCCCTGGTGGGGGTGCGGCACCGGCAGTGGTGCCGTCCGCTGGCCCTCGGGGCCGTCGCCGCGATGAGTGCGCTCGCCGGGCTGAATCTCATCGCCGTGCTGACGTACGGAGCGAGCCGGTACGCCTTTGGCGGCTGGGCGGCCCCGATTGGGATCGAGTGGCTAAACGACGAGCTGGCAGCCATCATTGTCCTCACACTCAGTCTCTTGACGTTGACGTCGCTGGTCTTTGCGGGGGGAACCGCCCCGCGCACCCTCGGCGGGCGGGTCGTGCCGTTCTACACGTTAATTCTGTTGCAGAACTCGGCACTCGCTGGCGTGGTGTTCGCGGCGGACGTGTTCAACGTCTTCGTGTTTCTGGAGGTGGCGGCGTTGGCGGGATACGCCCTGGTCGGTGTCTCGGGCGGACGCGCGCTCGTCTCGGCCTTTCGCTATCTCATTCTGGGGTCGCTTGGGGCCTCGCTGTATTTGTTGGGGGTCGGCTACTTGTATGCCGCGACGGGCACGCTGAGCATGGCCGATCTGGGTGGACGCGTGCCCGAGATGCTGGCGTCCCCAGCCATCGTCGGGGGCCTCACGTTCATCTTCCTCGGGTTGGCGATCAAGATGGCCATCATGCCCATGCACGGATGGTTGCCGGACGCCTATACGCATGCCCCGGAGGCCGTATCGCCCTTCCTTGCCTCCTCGGTCACCAAAGTCGCCATGATCGTCTGGATCCGCATCATGTTCTGGGTGGTTGGGCCGAATGCGAGCATCGAGCACATTCCCGTGATCACGTTTCTCGATGAGCTCGGTGCCATCACTGCCGTCGCCGGTGCCCTGCTCGCGCTCACCCAACGCGAGATCAAGCGTATGTTCGCCTACGGAGGCATCTCGCACATGGGTTTGGTGCTGATGGCCGTGAGCCTCGGGAACCCGACGGCCTTTGCGGGGGGCGTGTTCTATCTGATCAACGATGCGGTGATGCAGGCCGCGCTCTTCTTCCTGGCGGGCACCGCGATCCATCAGTACGGAGCTCGCACCCTCGACGATCTGGGAGGGCTCCGTAGCCCGGCGTGGTTGACGGGAGCCCTCATCCTCGTGGCGATGTCGATGGTCGGCATTCCCCCGACGGGAGGATTCTTCGGGAAATGGAACATCATCCTGGGCGCGATCGAGGCCGGGAACTACTTCGCCGTCGGGGCCGTCATCCTGTCGACCCTCTTGACGTTGGGCTACTTCGTTAAGCTCTTCGAACGCCTCTTCACCGGCCCAGAACCGGAGAGCGCGCCATCGCACGCCACGCCCCTGTCCCTCAGGGTCAGTATCGCCAGCGTATCGGCCGCCATCATTCTTCTGGGGGTGTGCAGCGACCCCATCGTCCGAGTGCTACTCGAGTCGGCATTGCCTGATGGCATGTAGCGTCGAGCTGGAAGGGCCTGATTGAGTCTATGTCTGCGTACGTACTGATCCCGCTGCTGCCGTTGGCGGCCTGTCTCGTCCTCGTCTTGAGCGATCGCCGATTCGAGGGCCGGGGGCATCGAATCGCGATCCCGGCCATTGGGTTGTCCTTCATCCTCTCGGTCGGGGCGTTCATCGAGGTCCTGAGCAACGGACCCATCACGGTTCCGCTCTATCGCTTCGTGGACTCCGGGACGCTCGTCGTCGATCTCGGGTTCTTCATCGACCAGCTCACCGTCCTGCTCCTGCTGTTGGTCACCGGGGTGAGTGGCGTCGTGCACGTGTATTCCTCGGGCTACATGATCGGCGACGCACGGCACAGTCGCTTCTTCGCCGTGACCTCGTTGTTCACGTTCGCGATGATCATGGTGGTCATGAGCAGCAACCTGCTCGTGACCTACGTCTTCTGGGAGATCATGGGGCTCTGCTCCTATCTCCTGATCGCGCACAGCGCGCAGAGACCGGCGGCGGGCAAGGCGGCCACCAAGGCATTCCTGGTGAACGCCGTCGCGGACGTGGGGCTCGGGTTTGCCGTTGTCCTTACGTTTGCCACCTTTGGGACGCTCGATATCCAAGAGGTGTTAGCGCGGGCCGGCAGCATGGATGGACAGACGATCAATCTCTTGGGGTGGGCTGGCGTCGACTGCCCGATCGGAACGGTGACGCTCATTACCCTCAGCATGTTCATGGCTGTTTGCGGAAAGTCGGCGCAAGTACCGTTTCACGTGTGGCTCCCCTTCGCGATGGAGGCGCCGACCCCGGTGTCGGCGCTGATTCATGCCGCGACAATGGTCAACGCCGGTCCGTTTCTTCTGGTTCGTATGAGCCCGCTCCTGATCGTGTCTCCCGCGGCGATGACGGTGATCGCGGTCATGGGTGCCACGACCGCGCTCTTCGGGGCGCTGGTGGCGCTCACCCAGAGCGACATCAAAAAGACGCTGGCCTATTCCACGATCAGCCAGCTCGGGTTCATGATCATGACCTGCGGCGTCGGGGCCTTCGTTGCCGCGAGCTTCCATTTGCTGGCGCACGGGTGTTTGAAGGCATTCCTGTTCTTGTCGACCGGCAACGCGCTGGAATCGGTCCAGGCGCACGGGCATGTCGATGCGGAGGCCCGGCCCGAAGCTAAGTCGAGCGCGGCCGTGCTGGTAGGAGCACTGCTCTTGGCGTGCGTTCCCCCGTTGGTGATCTTCTCGGGACCCTACGAGTCCATGTGGTCCTCGCAGGGGTTTGTCTCGGGGAGAGTGGCCTTCTGGGGGATCGGCTTGGTGACGGTCTTTCTGACGGCGATGTACCTCGTGCGCGGCGCGCTGTCGGCCCTTCAGAGTGGCCTGTTCGGCGCGCGACCTTCGCTCCTATCGGGGCCATACTTTCTATCAATTCTTGCCTCCGCTACGATGCTGGGTGTGGTGCTCGTGACAGTGTGGACCCGGTTCGCTGAGTTCCTGACGCCGGCCGTCGGCCGACGCCTGCCGCTCGGCGAGGTCGTCCCGACCGCGACACTCTCGGTGCCCATCCTGCTTCCACTGGCGGTCGCCATCGGTGGATGCGGGTGTGCCTACGTGCTTCACATCACGAGGAGGACCTCTGTCCTCGCGCAGTCGACGTGGATGAAGCGCTGCTACGTGCACCTGCTCAACAAGCTGTATTTCGACGAGTTCTACGAGGCGTATGTGGTCGAGCCCATGCTGCGATTGGCGCGGTGGCTATCGCGGATCGTGGATCTGAGAATCGATCGGGGAATCGTGGGGGCGGCCGGCGGAACCGTGAGCCTCGCCCGGTGGCTCTTGCGCGTGGTGGATCTAGGCATCGATCGCGGCGTGGTGGGAGCGGGAGGGAGAACCGTTGGCCTCGCGGGATGGCTATGGGAGTTCTTCGATACGCGAGGGATCGGTGACAACGTCGACCGATTGGCGTACACGGTCGATGCTGCGGGCCACGCGTTGGACAGGGGCGAGCCGCGTGCGCTCCAGCACCACCTCTTGATCCTGGTCGTGTCGCTCGTCGCGGCGATCGGACTCTTCTATTGGCTCGTGCAGTGAAGAGGCCATCATGACGTCGTTCGTCGCCGCCCACATACTCAGTTGCATCATCGCCGTCCCGTTTCTGGGGATCGCGGCCATGGCGTTGGTGCGGGACGAGCAGTGGGTGCGTCGCACGGCGCTCATCGCCACGCTCGTGACGTTCGGGCTCTCCCTCATCCTCTGGTCTCAGTTTGATGCGCAGCGCGCGGGGATGCAGTTCGTCGAGCGCGTGGAGTGGATGCCGACGTTCAACATTCAGTTTGCCGTCGGCGTGGATGGCATCAGCATTCTCATGGTGCTGCTCACGACGCTGCTGTGTCCCTTGTGCGTGCTGTCGTCCTGGACCGCCATCACCACCAGAGTCCGTGCGTTCATGATGCTGATCTTGCTGGTGGAGGGCGCCATGATCGTCGTCTTCACCGCGCTCGATCTCTTTCTCTTCTTCATGATGTGGGAAGTCACGATGATTCCCATGTATTTCATGATCTTGCTGTGGGGCGGGCCGGGCCGGGTCGCCGCCGGCCTCAAGTTCGTGTTGTACAGTCTGACCGGGAGCTTGCTGCTCCTCGTGGCGATTCTGGGCCTGCATCTCGAAGGGGGCCGGACGTTCGACATCGTGGCATTGGCGACGCAGACCTATTCGCCAGATGTGCAGATGTGGATCTTCGCGATGTTCTTTCTCGCCTTCGCCATCAAGTTGCCGATGGTGCCCTTTCACACGTGGCTGCCGGATGCCCACTCCGAAGCGCCAACGGCTGGGAGTGTCCTTCTTGCGGGCGTGCTCTTGAAGATGGGGGGGTACGGATTCTTGCGCTTCTGTCTGCCGATTCTTCCAGACGCATGCGTGACGGTCGCTCCGTTCATCCTATGGGCATCGGTCCTGGCCATCGTGTACGGCGGGTATATGGCACTCGCGCAGTCCGATCTGAAGAAGTTGGTGGCATACTCGTCGGTGTCGCACATGGGCTTCGTGACGCTGGGGATCTTCGCATTCAACAACCAGGGCATCCAGGGCGCCGTGCTCCAGATGTTCAATCATGGCATCACGACGGGCGCCTTGTTTCTCGCGATCGGGCAGTTGTACGACCGCACACATAGCCGCTCCATTGGCGACTACGGCGGCCTGCACAAACCCATGCCTCGATTCGTAGCTCTGCTGTGCTTCTTTTCCGTGGCCGGATTCGGATTGCCCGGCACGGCCAATTTTATTGGAGAGTTTCTGGTCCTGATCGGGACGTCGCAGCGAAGTTTCGTGCTGGTGCTCCTCGCCATGAGCGGAATCGTCTTGGCGGCAGCGTACATGTTGTGGATGTTGCAGCGCGTTGCGTTGGGCCAACCGACGAACCCCGCTATCCTACGGCTACCCGATGTGAGCCGCCGGGAGCTCATCACCCTGCTTCCCTTGGCGGTCGCGGTGCTCTTCGTCGGCCTGTATCCCGGCCCGTTGATGGAAACGATGGACGCCAGCGTGACCAATCTGGTCGAGCAGCTGACCTCTCTGCGCCCCGAAACGGTCGCTCACGAGTAGAACCCCATCACCACCGGGTCACCGGCGCGGTCGAGTTCGTGTGAGCGGGCGCCCGTAGCATGGGGTGACGGGCGCCCGCGCGCGATCAGTATACGAACTGAACTCGACCCTGGACGATGTCCATGCCGTTGGCATCGCGGCGGGTCGCAGACGTGTTGTCCGTGTCGACGATCCTCGACCACTCGAACATCAGCCGGACCGCGGGATTCAGGTACCAGTTGAGACCGGTCGTCCAGACCATTTCCTCGCCACCCTTCAGCGAGCCGTCGTTGAGGTGGATGCCGGAGAGTCGTCCCGCCAGTTCCCAGGCTCCCCAGGTGCGCGCCGCCAAGCTGAAGTTGTTGTCACCCTTGAGGCGCTTGAACTCGCCGGAGCTCATCTTATAGGCCGCCGCGCGTGACTCTCCGGTCATCGTCCAGGTTCCTGCGACGTGCCAGCTGTCGAAATCGTGGTCGCTCCCCCTGCTGCGATCGATGAACGCTTTGTTGTATTCTCCGAAGAGTGAGAAGGGCCCGACGGCCAGCGCGAACTCGGGACCAACGAGGGTCGCGCTGTCGATGTTTTCGATTTGGCCCGTGTCCACGATCGCGAGATTCGACTGGTGGGTCGTCTCATCCTTGATCCGGAGGCCGTCCTTGCCAGGTGACGGTTCGCGATACGCGACGCGCGCGCCCAGGTGGAGCACCCGGTTCTCTGACAAAATCGGCGTGTAGATGAACCGGCCGGCGAGGCCCCAGCCCTCGTCGTCGTCTTTGTTTGGATCGACGGACTCACCGTAGACGCCCGCGGCCGCGAACCAGTGCTCGCCCGAATGCTGCGCGCGGGCGCCGATCGCACGATCGACGAACCGTTCGAGGAGGAAAGCGTCGATCGAGCGCTCGATGAACGGGATGTCGTTCGAGCTCATCTCGATGGACAGGCTGTACGGCTGCTTCTGGTGGCCCACGGAAACCGAGGCCAACGGGAACCCTTCGTACGCGAGCCAGAAGTCTTTTATGGCGACGTCGTTGTCGGCGAAGTCCAGCTCAGTAGACCACTTCCAGTCCTCGTAGAACGTGCCCTTGAGCTCCAGACGAGCGCGGCGCAGCTCGGTCCCATCGGTAGCATCGACGCCGTCCGGAAGATCGCCGTAGTTGCCGGACGCCTGGGTATGCAAGCGCGCCCCGATCTTCATGCTGAATCGCCCATCCTGGGACTTGACGTTGAAGCCCTTCGCGTCAAGCGTGACCGCGGGCGCGTTGGACTCCTCTTGCTCGACTTCCGCGAGTTCCTGGCCCTGTGATTCGATCTCTTCTCGCTGGGCCCGAATCTCTTCTCGCTGGGCCTTGATCTCCTCCATTTGTTTCTCGAGTTGCCGCTGCTGCTCTTCGAGGCTCCGCTCCAGGTGTCGCAGCCGCTCATCGACGCTCTGACCGCCGGCCCACGCCGGTGTCACGAGCAGCGCCGTGAGTATCCCCAGCGTGAGTGTCCATCCCGCAGCCTTCATTCCAGCCTCCTGACCGATTCTCTGAACTTCGTCAACGTATCGCGCGAGATCTAGCCCGCGGACGGTTAGGAGAGGGTAACGACGGTGCGAATGTTCGATGACGCGAGTATTACGAAAAGGTTACAGCGCGGCGACGGCGACCCTCGTACTGCTCAGCTCGCCTGGTCCTCCACCCAGCGGATCTTCCGATAGTCGAAGCGCACGTCCTCGATCACGTTGAACTTCAGAATGTCGAAGAACGGCGAGATGTCGAAGTCGCGGGGGCTGATCAACGTCGCCGGGCGGCGCTTGAACACGGCGCCGGCCCGCGGGGGTCGTCGCGAGAGCCAGTCACGGAGGCGCTGCGGCTCCGGTTCGTCCGTCTCGGTGACGACGGGCAGGACCGGGTACCGTACCTTGGCAAAGGCGCGCGCGATCATGCTCGAGCAGATGACCTGTGTCGGAATGCCGCTACCAAACGCCAGGGCGGAGCGACGGAAGCGGCGCGGTACGAGGCTGACCGGGAGGAAGTAACGCGCGAGGTCGATCAGGTTCTTGACGTCGTAGCGGAATCCGATTTGCGAGATGATCTCGGTAATGACGACTTGCGCGTCCTCGCGCCGGAGGTCCGCGGGGCGACACACCCGGATGTTGTACTCGATGTATTTCGAGAGCGGGGACGCGACCACGCCTTCTTCAACCAGCGCTTCGACGATGAGATGCTGTGCGTCGTCGCCGAACTGCTCCAGGAGCGCCGGTCGATCCTCGGGGTATCGTCGCCACAGCTCGTCACCGACATAGATCGCGGCATGTGACCAGGAGCTCTGCGTCAGATACTTGATGACTTCACTTACTCGCTGGTCGCCCTCGACCAGCAGCACATCGCCCTTCTTGATAAAGCGTCGGAGATTCGTCAGATCGTTGCGCGCCGGCCGCTGGTAGCGCTTCAGCGGCGTGGTGAGCAGCCGCGTGATGAGTCGGACGAGACGTTGGCGAATACGAAGTCGCATGATGTTTTTTCTGCGGAGATCATTGTAACCGAGGCGCTTTCCACGTGAAAAGCACGAAAAGCAAGAATTTCCACAATGCGCCACGGCGAAGACGCCGGCCACCGCGTCTGGATCCCGCGCGAGTCAACGCGTTCCGTCGCCGCCTGGTGTCATGGTACGGGCGGCATGGGCGTGATCTCCCCTGGCGGCATACGCATGATCCCTACGAGATTCTGGTCTCGGAGATCATGCTGCAGCAAACGCAAGTCGGCCGCGTTCTGGAGTACTATCCTCGATTCTTGGCGCGCTATCCCACGGCGGCCTATCTCGCGTCCGCGTCGGCGTCCGCCGTGCGCGATGCGTGGGAGGGCCTCGGGTACTATCGCCGCGCCCAGAATCTCCACCGGACCGCCCGGCTGATCACGCGCGAGCATGGGGGGCGCTTTCCGGCCGAGCCTGCCGACCTTGCGAAGCTTCCTGGTATCGGTCGGTACACCGCCGCCGCGGTGGCGTCATTCGCCTACGGTGCGCACGCCGCGATTCTCGACACGAACGCGGCGCGCGTACTGCAGCGGGTGTTCGGTCCCGGGCGACGGCGTGGACGCGAGTCGCGTCTCTGGGCCGTAGCCGAGCACGTCGTCCCCCGCGGCCGCAGCTACGACTTCAATCAAGCGATCATGGATCTTGGTGCCACGATCTGTACGGCCCGACGGCCGGCGTGCCCGCGTTGCCCTGTGCGGGGCGCATGCGATGCGTTCAGAAGAGGATGGTTCCAAGACGCGAGATCGCCCAGATCGCGAACGTCCCGTAAAACACGCTAGTCGCGATCATCACGGCCGTCGCAACCCTTCCCGGGCGACAGAACGGCGGCAGGAGTCGCCGATTCATGACCAGGGTGAGCGGTGTGTAGATGGCCATCGCGATCCCGCCGAAGAATCCGGCGCTCAACAGAAACATGATCGGGGGGAGACTCTCGTACACGTAGGTGAGGATCACGCCGAGGACGATCCAGCCGACAGCGATACGGAGGTACCACCAGTCGACATCGTGGCGGCGTGCGCTCTCGTAGTTCACGTGCACCAGATCGGCGAGGCTCCGAGCGACGCCGTCGACCAGTGTGAGTTGTGTGGTGAAGAGGCAGGCGACGCCGATCGCGAGGAACACATAGCGACCAAAGCCACCAGCAAGCGAGCCCAGCAGTGTGGCCTCGTCCCATACGAGCGTTTCTTGATTGGGGACGACCCCGGCGGAATGCAGGACGGCGAGCGCGGCGTAGATGAAGAGGATGATCGTCAACGTGTTTAGTCCCCAGAAGAAGAGCGCTTGATCCAGCACGAGGTGCCGGCGCCACGCGTGCCAACGCACGCGGTTCTCGGGGGTATCGGTGGGCACGCGCGCGCCGTCCGCACGGGCCGCGGCCATGCCCCACCCTTTGTCCCGGATATAGAAACAGAAGAAGAGGTTCGCCGTACCACCCGCGCCGGCGAAAACGATGGCCGAGAAGAACTCGTACGGAGGCATCTCGGGATCGCGGTAGGGGACGTTGCTGGCCCCGTGCAGCAGGGTTCCCCAGGTGCCCGCATCCCCGATCAGGACCGCGATCGAGATCAGTCCGAGTGTCATCAGGACGACGAGCGTCGTCGTGGTCCGCTCGACGGCGCGATAGGCGACCCGCGGTCCGAAGAGTACGACGGCGACGCCGAGGAAGGTGATGGCCGTCCACATCCACGGCGTGCCCCATCCGTCGGGGCCGACCAGGAGGGCCTTGAGGGCCCCACCGCATGTTCGCGCCCATCCGGGCAAGAGCCAGCCTGCGACGTTCAGCAGAACGAAGATCGGAGCCCAGACGCGAGACAGCCGTGAGTAGCCAGCGTAGACACTCTCGCCGGTCGCCAGGGTGTAGCGGCCGATCTCGCAGTTGATGCCGAATTGTAGCGCGACCCCGAGGAGTGCGGCCCACGTCATCGACGCGCCGAAGCGCGCCGTCATCCGGGGCCAGATGACGAGTTCCCCCGCCCCGATGGAGAGTCCGACGAGTACGGCGCCGGGGCCGGCGAGAGCCCAGAATCCGAGCGGCTTCGCCGGGATGTCGGCGCGCTGCATCGCAGTCCTAGAGGATCTTGTCTCTCTGCAATGCCTCGGCGACCAGCACGGCGCCCTTCGCGGCTCCGAACTTGGTGTTGTGCGATACGAGTACGAAACGCAGACCGTTTGTCCACAGGGGATCGGGCCGCAGGCGGCCGACCGAGGTCGTCATGCCTCCGTCGGCATCGCGATCGATACGCGGTTGCGGTCGGAACGGGTCATCGTGCACCGTGATGAACTGCTGAGGAGCCGAGGGCAGATCGTCGATGCCGGCTTGGTATTCGCGCATTGCCGCCGCGGCGTCAGCCGGTGAGCACGGCCGCGCGAGCGACACCGAGACAGCTTCGGTGTGGCCTTCGAGCACGGCGGCGCGGGTGCACGTTGCCGAGACGATGCAATCAGCCGGTGTCACCGCGTCGTCGCGGAGTACTCCCAGGATCTTTGCGGTCTCGCGCGCCACCTTCTCCTCTTCTCCCGGGATGTACGGCACCACGTTGTCGAGCATGTCGAGCCCGAGCACTCCTGGAGAGCGCCCGGCACCCGAGATCCCTTGCATCGACGTCATGGACACACGTTCGATTCCGAAGTGGTCGTGCAGTGGCTTCAGAGCGATGGCGAGCCCGGTCGTGGTGCAGTTCGGAATCGGCGCCACGAATCCGCGCCAACCTCGTCGCGACTGTTGCGTCTTGATGAGAGGTGCGTGCGGGAGGTTCACGCCTGGGATGAGGAGCGGAACGTCGTCCTCGTAGCGGAAGGCCGAGGCGGTGCTGACCACCGGGCGATCGGCGGCCCAGAGCGGTTCGAGTTCTTTGGCCGGTTCGCTCTCGATCGCCGAGAAGACGATGTCGATGCCGTCGAGGTTGAGGCGTGCCCCTTCCTGGACCGTCACGTCGAGCAGCGCTGGCGGTGGCGGCTCGGCGCACCACCAGCGGAGCGCCCCAGAGGCATCGCGCAGAGCGTCCCCGTAGCGCTTGCCCGCGCTCCGTGCCGAGGCGGCAAGGGCGGCGATATCGTACCAAGGGTGGTCGCGGAGGGCGGCCACGAATTGTTGCCCGGCGATACCCGTGGCGCCCACGATGGCAACCTGTTTCTTCCGTGCTTGCGACATGATGGCGGCTCCTAGAGGTGTTGGGGGGCCTCCTTACCACGCGCTCGGCTGGCTGTCACAGGTCGCTTTGGCGGGCACACCTCGGTGTGCTCTAATACGGCGCCGCGACCGGGCTGGTCCCGGAGGAGGTTCCCATGAGCGGAGATGCGGTAGCGTGCGGGTTGTTCTTTCCTCAGGTGGGAACCGACATGCCCGGGCTACTCGAGCGTGCGACGGCGTGCGAGCAGAGCGGATTCCACTCGATCTGGCTCGTCGACCACATGTGGGCCCGCGGTTTGCCCGACATGCCGCATCTCGAAATCTGGACAGCGCTTTCGGCATTGGCCATGCATACGACGCGTCTCCGGCTCGGATCGTTGGTCCTCTGCAACTCCTACCGAAACCCGGCGCTGGTCGCGAAAATGGCCGCGAGTCTGGATCAGATCTCCGGCGGTCGTCTCGAGCTCGGGGTGGGCGCCGGATGGATGGACGAAGAGTACCGCGGCTATGGGTACAATTTCCCGTCGACGAAGATCCGGATCGAGCAGCTGGACGAAGGTCTGGAAGTCATGCGGCGGCTGTTTACCGAAAGCCGCTCGACGTTCCAGGGGAAGTACTATGCGCTCGATGACGCGGCGAACTATCCCAAGCCCAGTCAGCAACCCCATCCGCCGATTACGATCGGTGGGGCGGGAGAGCGACTCTTGCTGCGCGTGGTGGCGAAACACGCCGACCGATGGAACTGCCCGATGAACGCAGCGGCCGAGCTCACGCACAAGTTGGCTATTCTCGGCTCGCACTGCAAAGAGGTGGGGCGCGATCCGGCCGAGATCACGGTCTCCGAGCAGGTGCTCGTCGTCCTTGGAAAGGATCAGGCGGATTTCGAACAGCGCTGGAAGATGGCGAAGGAGCTGCTCGGCGGCTTCGCCGATGTCGAGGCCGTTGCTGTTCGCGGGACGCCCGCGCAGGTCGTCGAGGGATTGCAGGCGAAGGTGGACGCGGGGGTACGGCTCTTCACGATGATGTTCGGCGACTTCGCGCCCCGGGAGACGATCGAGCTGTTTGGCGAGAAAGTACTGCCGCAGCTCAAGGTGTGATCGTCGGCTGCTCCTTGGCCGTCGCCCGACGACGCTTTTTCGTGCGTGACGAAAGCTGAGGGTCGACCTCGGATTTCAACTCGGCAACGAAGCACTCGACCGCGGGCGCGAAGCGGCGGCCCTGGCGGTGCACGATGGCGAGAGGTCGGAGGAGTCGCTCGTCGCTGATCTGAATCGCGCACAGGGTCCCATTCTTTACCTCCTGCTTCACGCATGGCTCCGGGACCAACGCGAGCCCGACGCCCACCTCCACGACACGCTTGATGGTCTCGATGTTGTCGAGTTCCATGGCGTAGCGAATGGCGACGTTCTTTCCCCGTAAAACCCGATCGGTGGCCCGCCGGGTCGGGAGGTCGCGCTCGTAGCCGACGAACTCTTGGCCATCGAGTTCCTGCAAGCGGACGGAGCGGCGGCGGGCGAAGGCGTGATCGGGCGCGCAAATGAGGACGAGCCGATCCTCGCGAAACGGAATGGTGGCGAGCTGGGGACGCCGCGTCGGATAGGCGACAATACCGATATCGATGCGTCCGCTCAGGACATCGTCGAACACGCGGCTGGAGCGGCCATACTCGAGATGCACGTTGACCTGCGGGTAGGCCTTGACGAAGCGCTTGAGCGGCTCGGAGAGCTCGTAGAGTCCCACGCTGTGGACCGTGGCGAGTCGCACGCTGCCGCTCACGACGTTGCCGATGCTCTGCATGCGCTCGCTCAGCTCGCGATACCGGCCAGTGATGTCTTTGCTGGCCTCGTAGAGGAGCTGGCCCGCTTCGGTGGGTCGGACATGCCCGCGGGTACGCTCGATCAGGGGCTGATCGAAGCGCGTCTCGAGTGCGCGTACTTGCTGGCTCACCGCGGATTGCGTGATGAAGTTCTGGGAGGCCGCGGCCGAGAAGCTGCCGCTCTCGACGAGGTCGCAGAACACTTGCAGGGTCTCGAGTTGCATCGCAGTCGATAAGCCTCTCTGATGGATCGCGGCTAGTTCACAGTCAGACTTATAGGTCGGAGGCAAGCATCGCAAGTGAGTGACGCGGTGCGGCAGGTCGCCGGTTGCTCTACGCGGTGCTCCTGTGGCCTGATGAGCGCCGCCAAACCGGCATGGAGAGCCCCCCGGCTTCATGCGTACGACGATCGTGATCTTGCTCCCCCGGCTCGTGGTGCTCGTGGTGTGCTTGCTCGGCCCCACGCGCGTCACTGCGGCGATGGAGCCGGCACTCAGCTTCGGGCCCGCATTTCCCGTCTCGGAGGCCATGGCCGAGCGTGTGCGCTTCTGGGTACGGGTGTTCACCGCGGTGTCGGATACACATGTGGTGCTGCATCACCGCGAGCACCCTGGGATTACCTACGACGTCGTACCCTTGGGTCTTCGCCGGGGCGGGGTCGAGCCGGCGCGCGCTCGCTATGATCGCGTCCTGGCTGCTGTCGCGATGGCGGGGATGCAGCCGGAACTCCATCCGCTCTCTCCGGAGCGTGAGCACATCGTCGGCCTGTTCACCGCGCGGGGTCTTGGGCCGCGTAGTGTCGCCCGCTCGGTCGGGAACATTCGGGCGCAGCGCGGTCTTCGCGAGAGCTTCGCGGTGGGTCTGACACGCGCGGCGCTCTATCTCCCGAAGATCCGACCCATCCTTCGTGCCGCCGGCCTGCCCGTCGAACTCGCGTATCTTCCCCACGTGGAGTCGTCCTTCAATCCGAACGCTGTCTCCCGTTCCGGTGCGGTCGGGCTCTGGCAGCTGACGAGACCGACCGCGCGCCAGTATCTGACGGTCCAGGGTCGACGCGACGAGCGCTACGATCCCGTGCGCGCGACCGAGGCGGCCGCGCGTCATCTTCGGCACGCGCACACCGTGCTCGGGAATTGGCCGCTCGCGGTGACGGCATACAACCACGGCGTGCCCGGCATCCGTCGGGCACAGGCGCGCGCAGGGAGCAACCTCGACGATGTATTGCGCGGCTATTCGAGCGCCGCGTTCGGGTTCGCCTCCAAGAATTTCTATGCCGAGTTCCTTGCGGCCGTGCATGTGGCCTCGCACGTGAAGGAATACTTCCCCGCCCTGGAGCTGAAGCCCTACCTCGAATATCGCGTTCGGCGGGGTGACTCGTTGTGGACGATTGCCCGCCGTCATCGTGTATCCGTGCGGACGTTGATGGTCGTCAACAGCCTTCACGGAACCACGATTCGCGAAGGACAACGCCTGGTCATCGCGTCGTCGTGACTCGCTAGTCGGGGAAGGCGGCGAGCATGTGACGATACGTGCGGAAGGCGAGCGCGCCGTCCGGACAGCAGCGTTCTTCGGCAAGGATTCGCTCGGCGGAGGCGACCGAGACGAACGCGCCGCGCGCGATTTCGTCCTCCTGAAGCGTCACCGGGCCGTCGTGAATTGCGAAGAAGACCGCGCCAAGCAGCCGCGTTGCGGCATCTTCGTAGCGCAGGGGGCCGAGCGCGCAGAGGGGGGTCACGATGCCCAGTTCCTCACCCAGCTCGCGGCTCGCGGCGTGGGCGTAGCTCTCGCCGCTCCCGACGACCCCGCCCACCGTGACGTCCCAGTGTGACGGATAGACGTCCTTCGTCACCGTGCGTTGGTGAACGAAGAGCTGCCCGCTGGGGTTGGCGACGAAGATGTAGACGGCGCGGTGCAGCAGATTTCGCGCTCGCATGTCGCGTCGGTCGGCGCGTCCGACGATACGGTCGGCGTCGTCGACGAGGTCGATCAGCTCGCGTTCGAACGGCATTTCGTGCTAGCGACGGCGCGTGCCGATTACGCTGTACGTGTGCGCCGACGGCCCCCATTGCGCCGCCATGCGGGCGGAGCTGCGGCGGCGGGGGGCCTCCTTTGGCGAGGTGGATGTGTCAGCGCGGCCGGACGCCATACCGGAGTTGCTGAAGCTCACGGGTGGGAAGCGCGTCGTTCCCGTACTCGTGGACGGGGTGCGGATCAGCATCGCTCCCGACGGAGCCGACTCGTTCTAGTGGTCGACTGCGTCTGGTCGAGGTCGCGTAGATCGAGATACGTCAGGGCTACTGGCGCCTGGAGCTTCGTCGCTCGCGTTTGTGCGCAGTGTAGTTCGTGGTCAGCGCGGTGATCAGCTGTTCGGCGCGTTCGGCGCCGCCGACCAGTGTTTCGATCTCCGCCGTGTGCGCGGCCAATACCTGCTTTCGACCGTTTCGCAATCGGGCGTCGATTCCCACCGCACGCCGCCGCAAGGCGCTGAGTTCGTCGATGTCCGCTTTGTGCTGGGCCACGAAATCGCGGTGTAGGCTCTCGAGCGCCGTGATCACGCGCTCGCGCTCCGTCAGGACGACGTCGAGCTCCTGTGCTTGCCGCTTGATGGTGTCGGATGCACGTCGGTCCTTGAGGATCCGACTCGTGACCCGCCGCGCGCGTTTGACCTGCGTTTCCTGTCGGTGCAGCTCGCGGCGCCCGTTGGAGCGGCGGGCGCGCGAGAGTGAGATATCGGCGCCGATCACCAGCACGAGCAGCGCCGTCGTTACAGCAATGACCGGACCTCGCCAACGTTGGATCATCTAGCGATCTCCTTCCTCACTCGGAAACGCCGACTGCCAGAACTCGACCGCGCGGACGTAGTGGATCATGCTCGGAAACTCCAGAATCTTTGTGCTGTCCGGAAACGCTACTTCGGGTGCGTATTTGTCCTTGCGAACTGCCCTGACGAGTATGTCGAGGTCGCGCAGGATGGCGTCGGTGTCCGCCTCGTCATCCTCGGCCGGGCCCTTGGGATCGAGCGGGGACGCCCGATCTTCCGCCGCCTCGATCACGGGCTCTTCGACAGGCTCTTCGGCGACAGGTGCGCTCGCGACGGGTACCCCCGGCGCCGAGTTTTCAGGGGTGGGCGCGCCGAGGCGCACCACGACCCAGCCCGCAAGCGCGGCGCCGGCAACGATGGCGAGCAGTATCTTGATGTCACGTGTCACGAGATTCGACCCAACCGGAATGCTCCTGAAGTTTGGGGCCCTGTCGGGAGCCTGTCAAGTATGGCGGGCGACATCTGGAAATCGGCAGGTCGATCCGCTAGCGTAATCCGCCGGTGCGTTGAACTCATGTTGGATTCCGCGAAGCGGCTTTTCCTGCGTCTGGGCGACCGTGTCCAGCACGCCACTCACGATGGGTGGGGGATGGGGGCCGTGGTCGAGGTCATGACGTCAGTCGTTCCGGGGGGCACCTGTTTGGTACGGGTGTTGTTCGAGGACGGCAAGCAGCGCACTTTCAACAATGACCTCGATAGCGACATGTGCTGCGCGCGTTTCGGCGTGCAAAAGTTCTGGAAGCTCGGCTTCGAGGGATTCGCTCGCGCGCCGCATCGGCCACGCCTCAACGGTCGTTGATCATCGCGGACTATCTCGCTCCTTGGATCGCATGAGAACGACGAGCCAGCGCGCCTCGGGGTGCCGATGAGTAAGGACGGGGCACCGAACTTCAAGGCGACCCTCAATCTTCCGAGCACGAGCTTTCCGATGCGAGGGAACTTGCCCGGGCGTGAACCGGAGATTCTGGCGAAGTGGGCCGAAGATCGGGTGTACGAGCGTGTGCTCGAGGCACGAGCGGCGAGTCCACGCTATCTGCTTCACGACGGCCCTCCCTATGCCAACGGGAACATCCACATCGGGCACGCGCTGAACAAGATCATCAAAGACATCATCGTCAAGTACAAGACCATGCGTGGTTACCTGGCGCCCTACGTACCGGGCTGGGACTGCCATGGGCTGCCGATCGAGCTCGAGGTGGAGAAGAAGCTCGGTCGCGCGAAGAAGGCCGCGCTCGGCAAGGTCGAGGTGCGTCGTCTGTGTCGCGAATACGCGACGCGGTTCGTCGACATCCAACGGAAGGACTTCGAGCGGTTGGGCGTGTTCGGCGATTGGGCGAATCCGTATCTGACCATGCGTGGTGCGTACTCGGCGCGAGAACTCCGGGAACTCGCAACGTTCGCGGAGAACGGCGATCTGTATCGTGGCAAGAAGCCCGTGCACTGGTGCGCGTCGTGTCAGACGGCACTGGCCGAGGCCGAGGTCGAATACAAAGACGCGACCACCGATTCGATCTACGTCACCTTTCCGCTGATTGAACCCCACCCCGCGGCGCTTCCCGACATCGGTGGGCGTCCGGTTGCGGCCGTCATCTGGACGACGACTCCGTGGACCCTCCCTGCGAACCTCGCGATCGCCGTGCATCCCGACTTCGAGTACGTGTTGGTCGAAGGGACCGACGAGCAGGTGCTCCTCGTCGCGCGCGAGATGCTCCCCCGATTGGCGGCCTTTGTTGGAGAGGCTCCCTCCGTGCTCGGAACCATGACGGGCCGAGCGCTCGATGGCCTCCGGACGCGCCACCCCTGGATCGACCGTGAGTCACCGGTGATTCTCGGCGAACACGTGACGCTCGAGGTTGGTACGGGGCTCGTCCACACCGCGCCGGGCCATGGTCAGGACGACTACGAGGTCGGCCTCCGTTACGGTCTCGACATCTATAACCCGGTAGACGACCGGGGGCGTTTCGTCGCGGACCTGCCGGATTTCGGCGGGCTCGCGGTTCTCGACGCGAACCCGCGCATCATCGAACATCTGCGCGACCAGGGTCGCCTGCTCGGTGCGGAATCGATGAACCACTCGTATCCGCACTGCTGGCGCTGTCGGAATCCGGTGATCTTTCGTGCGACCGAGCAGTGGTTCGTGTCGATGGAGAAGACCGATCTTCGCACGCGTGCGTTGGCGGCCATCGAGCAGGTCACGTGGGTGCCACGCTGGGGGAGGGAGCGCATTCGCGGCATGGTCAACACGCGGCCCGACT
The DNA here is from genome assembly GCA_029262315.1 of Deltaproteobacteria bacterium. Classification (GTDB taxonomy): domain Bacteria; phylum Desulfobacterota; class Binatia; order UTPRO1; family UTPRO1; genus JAJCZP01. The sequence goes on from JAJCZP010000241.1 coordinate 25,940, forward strand.
GGTGTGTTTCCCGACAGCGCGTCTGGGGTGTTCCGATCGTCGCCGTACGTTGCGAGGGCTGCGGCGACGTACAGACCAGTGCCGAGCTGTTGCGCCACGTCGCGGACATTTTCGCCGAAGAGACGGCCGACGCCTGGTTCGCGCGTGCCGTGGACGACCTGCTGCCGGCGGGCTACGCGTGCCGGAGTTGCGGCGGTACGACGCTCGCGAAGGAAGAGGACATTCTCGACGTCTGGTTCGACTCCGGGGTGAGCTTCTCCGCCGTGGTCGAAGAGCGTGCGGACCTGGGTGGACGCGCGGACCTCTACGTCGAGGGGAGCGATCAGCACCGCGGATGGTTCCAGAGCGCGTTGCTCACGTCGGTGGCGACACGCGGCTCGGCGCCGTTCGGGACGGTCCTCACCCACGGGTTCATCCTCGCCGATGATGGCCGCAAGATGTCGAAGTCGGTGGGCAACGTGATCGCTCCACAAGAGGTGGTCAAGAAGCACGGCGCCGACATCCTGCGCCTCTGGGTGGCGGCCGAAGACTACCGGAACGACATCCGCATCTCGCCCGAGATCATCACCCAGGCAGCTGACGCCTATCGGCGGATTCGCAATACGGCGCGCTTCCTCCTCGGCAACCTCGCGGATTTCGACCCGAGCCGGGATCGGGTACCGGATGCCGAGCTCCTCGAGATCGACCGTTTCGTGCTCGATCGCTTGCAACAGCTCATCGAGCACTGCCGCGGCGCCTATGACGACTTCGAGTTCCATGTCGTCTTCCACGCACTCAATAACTTCTGCAGTGTCGATCTCTCTGCGCTCTATCTCGACATCGCCAAGGACCGGCTGTACTGCGAAGCCGCGGATTCGAAGGAGCGCCGCTCGGGTCAGACGGCGCTGTACGCGCTTCTCGACGGCATGGTGCGGCTGATGGCGCCGATCCTCGCCTTTACGGCGGAGGACATCTGGCGGCACATGCCTGCCGATGCCGCGCGACCGGCGAGCGTGCACGAGGCGGAATTCCCGAGTGTCGATCCCGCGCGGCGCGTTCCGGATCTCGCCCAGGAGTGGGATCAACTGATCGAAGTGCGAAACGCGGTCACCAAGACGCTCGAAGGGCTCCGGCAAGGTGGTGAGATCAAGCACTCACTCGAGGCGCACGTCGTTCTGGCGCCGAATGCGGCGCTGGCACCGGTGCTCGCCGCCCGCGCGGAGCAGCTTGCGGACCTGCTCATTGTTTCGCGTGTGGATCTCGATCCGGCCGATAGCATTGGCGCGCCAGTCCTGCCGCCCGGGATCGCGGTCTCGGCGCGACGCGCGGAGGGTGCGAAGTGTCCGCGGTGCTGGAACTATCGGACCGATGGTGGCGCCAATCCCACGTTTGCCGATCTCTGCGGGCGTTGTGCCGGGGTGCTCGCAGTGACGGGCGCCGAGCCGACGACATCGTGAGGGCGAAGTGGCTGGTGACCATCGGGGTCGCCGTGACCGTCGTCCTTCTCGATCAATGGACCAAAGTGCTGGTGCACGAGCGGATGACGTTGCACGAATCGATTCCGATCATCGAGGACTTCTTCTCTCTGACCTATGTCCGCAATACGGGTGCCGCGTTCGGGATTCTCGCCGGGAAGCTGTCCGCCTCACTGCGCGTTCCGTTCTTCCTCATCACCTCTGGGCTCGCGGTTGGGCTGCTGATCTGGTTCTTGCGCCAGGTGCCGGCGAATCGTCCAGGAATCGTCGCCGCCTGCGGTGGGGTTCTCGGCGGCGCGCTCGGGAACATGATCGACCGTTTCCGCCTGGGCGAGGTCATCGACTTTCTCGACGTCTACGTGGGTGCGTATCACTGGCCGACATTCAATGTCGCCGACTCCGCGATTACGGTCGGCGTGATTCTGTTGTGTTTCGATTCGCTTCGGAGCGAGCCCGCCAGCGTTGAACCTGACGTGGCGCCGGAATGAAAAAGGGGCAGGCCCCGCATGGGAGCCTGCCCCTGAATCATCGTGCGAGTGCTGCGTCTTTAAACGTCGTAGTACAGTGCGAACTCGTACGGGTGCGGTCGGAGCCGAAGCGGGTCGACCTCATTCGTGCGCTTGTACTCGATCCATGTCTCCACGACGTCCTCGGTGAATACGTCACCCTTGAGCAGAAACTCGTGATCCTTCGCGAGGCACTCGAGCGCATCCTCGAGTGATCCTGGCACCGAAGGGACGTCCGCAAGCTCTTCGGGCGTGAGCGCGTAGATGTCCTTGTCGAGAGGATCGCCGGGATCGATACGCTTCTCGATGCCGTCGAGTCCAGCCATCAACATTGCCGCGAATGCGAGGTAGCCGTTGCACGAAGCATCCGGGAACCGGACCTCGACGCGCTTGGCTTTCGGCGAGGGCGAATACATCGGGATGCGGCACGCCGCGGAGCGATTCCGCGACGAGTACGCCAGGTTGACCGGCGCCTCGAAACCCGGGACCAGACGACGGTAGCTGTTGGACGTTGGATTCGAGAAGGCACAGATTGCGCGGGCATGCTTCAGGATACCGCCGATGTAGTGCATGCCGAGCTCGCTGAAACCGCCATAGCCGTCGCCGGCGAACAGTGGCTTGTCGCCCTTCCAGATCGACTGGTGGACGTGCATACCCGAGCCGTTGTCACCGAAGATGGGCTTCGGCATGAAGGTCGCCGTCTTGCCGTGCCGACGGGCGACGTTCTTGACGCAGTACTTGTACCACATGAGGGCGTCGCCCATCTTGACCAGAGATAGGTAGCGGAGATCAATCTCTGCCTGTCCGGCCGTTGCGACCTCGTGGTGCTGCTTTTCGACGTGCAGGCCGACCTTCTCCATGGCGACGACCATCTCCTGACGGATGTCCATCATCGAGTCGGTCGGCGCGACTGGAAAGTAGCCCTCTTTGTAGCGAGGCTTGTACGCCAGGTTCGGTGCCTCGTCTCGTCCCGTATTCCAGCGGCCCTCGGTCGAGTCGACGTGGTAGAACGCTTCGTGTTCGTTCTGATCGAAGCGGACGTCGTCGAAGATGAAGAACTCGGGCTCCGGTCCAAAATAGACCGTGTCGCCGATCCCGGTCGACTTGAGGTAGCCCTCAGCCTTGCGGGCCACCGCGCGCGGATCGCGCGAGTAGTCTTCCTTGGTGATCGGATCGGCGATGTCGCAGATCAGCGACAACGTCGGGTAGGCCGTGAACGGATCCATGACGGCAGTCGAAGGATCCGGGATGACGAGCATGTCTGAGGCGTGGATCGGCTGCCAGCCGCGAATCGACGATCCGTCGAATCCCAAGCCCGACTCGAACACATCGTCTTCGAGCTCGCTCATCGGCGTCGTGAAATGCTGCCAAGTTCCCAGAAAGTCCAAGAACTTGAAATCCACTGCGACCGTCTTCTGCTCCTTTGCGAGCTTGATGACGTCCTTGGCGGTACTCATATGCTGTTTCCCTCCTTGTGGAATACGCGGGTGGTTCGGATGGCGGGCGTGCGGAGCCGAGGCACCGCACGCCGTTACGCTGTTCGCGGGTCAGATGGCCTGGTCGCCGCGCTCGCTGGTCCGAATGCGCACGACCTCGTCGATCGTTTGCACGAAAATTTTGCCATCGCCGATGCGGCCGGTCTTGGCCGACTTCTCGATGGCGGCAACCACGCTGGCAACCAGATCGTCTTTGACGATGATCTCGAGCTTCACCTTCGGCAGAAAGTCCACGACGTACTCTGCGCCGCGGTAGAGTTCCGTGTGCCCTTTCTGACGGCCGAAGCCTTTGACCTCGGTGACGGTGATGCCCTGGATGCCGATCGCGGATAGGCTTTCCTTCACCTCGTCCAGTTTGAATGGCTTGATGATCGCGTCGACTTTCTTCATTGGTGCCTCCGCAGGTCGCTCCTAAAACGCATTCGCCGCGCCTTGTAAAGCGGGGCGACCTGAATGTAGCCGCTCTCGAGCGGGCTAAAGGTTGTAGCCGACCTCGCCGTGCTGCGACAGGTCGAGGCCGGTGATCTCGTCCTGGTCGGCCACCCGTAGGCCTACGAGGGCATCGACGATCTTGAGAATCGCGAAGGTCATGGCGAACGAGTACGAGGCCGTGGCCACGATGCTGACGACCTGTGGCCACATTTGTCCCGGATTCCCGTACAGGAGACCATCCGTGCCACCAACCGCGGCGCTCGCGAAGATCCCCGTCGCCAGGGCACCCCAGGTGCCTCCGACTCCGTGGACGCCGAACGCGTCGAGCGAATCGTCGTAGCCCAGTGTCTGCTTGAGGCCGACGGCATAGTAGCAGAGCGGTCCAACCACGGCGCCGATGGCGATGGCCGACATCGGCCCGACGAAGCCCGCGCCGGGGGTGATTGCAACCAGGCCGGCGACAGCGCCGGAGGCCGCGCCGAGGACGCTGGCTTTGCCGCGTGCGACATACTCCGCCAGACACCAGGTCAAGGTCGCGGTCGCTGCCGCGAGATGCGTCGCCACGAATGCGTTCGCGGCGGCGCCATCCGAGGCCAGTGCGCTACCGGCGTTGAAGCCGAACCATCCGAACCACAATAGTCCCGCGCCGATCACGGTGAGCGTGAGATTGTGCGGTACCATCGGCTCCTTCGGATACCCGAGACGCGGACCGATCACGATGGCGCAGGCAAGCGCAGCGACACCGGAGTTGATGTGGACGACGGTTCCGCCGGCGAAGTCGAGCGCGCCCATGCTGCCGATCCAGCCGCCGCCCCACACCCAATGGCACACCGGCGCATACACGAGCGTTGCCCAGAGAAGGCTGAAGATGACGAACGCGCTGAAGCGCATGCGTTCGGCGAAGCCTCCGCTGATGAGGGCGGTGGTGATGATCGCGAACATCATCTGAAATGCCATGAAGGCCGAATGCGGAATCGTTTCGGCCAGATCCGGATTCGGCTCGCCTCCGACGCCCGCCAGGAACGCATAGTCGAATCCGCCAACGAAGCTCCCGACGTCGGAGCCGAACGCCATCGTGTATCCGATGACTGCCCATTGCACGCTGATCAGCCCCATCAGAAAGAAGCTGTGCATCATCGTGCCGAGCACGTTCTTGCTGCGCGCCATTCCTGCGTAGAAGAGCGCGAGCGCTGGCGTCATCAACAAGACGACGGCGCTCGACATGAGGATCCAGGCGGTATCGCCAGTGTCGAGCGTGGACGCGGCCTCTTCCGCCCATGCGCTGTCCACGAAGACGAGCACTCCGGCAACGGCGAGCCAGCCAGCAGCGCGAAGTGGATTCATCGAGCTTTGCCACGTCATTCTCATGCGAGCCCCCATTGGTGAGAAGTAGAGAAACGAAAGAGCAGCCAGGGGCTGTAATATGAGCAGAAGGATGAAAGCAAGGGCGATGCGGTACCGAAACGCGTCTCGATCGAAAAAGATCTCGTCGGTCTCGGCGTGGGCCTGATCGCACCCGCCACGCTGCCTAATTCGTTGGCAGCGTGCCTAAGCATTAGGCAATTCCCGAGTCGTTTGCGGGTGGGCGCTTGGTACCAACGCGAGATTCCGTGCCGAAGCGGATGCGCTGGATGTTGTCGCGGTGTCTGATGACGATGAGCAGCCCCATGATCGTCGCCGTTGCGATCGTCGACCGTGGATAGTCGAGCGCAAAGACCAGGGGTGCCGTCACGATCGCCATCATCAGCGACGCCAACGACACATAGCGCGTTCCGACGACGATCATGACGAACAAAGGAACGATGATCGCCATCGCGGTCGGTGCGAGGCCGAGCAGTACGCCGAGTGCGGTTGCCACGCCCTTGCCCCCACGAAAGCGGAGGAAGCAGGGAAAGAGATGCCCCGCGAAGGCAGCGAGCCCGGCGCTGGCTACGACCGGAGCATCGAAGCCCAGTCGTGTCGCGATGACGACCGGGAGCATTCCTTTCAATGCATCACCGATCAAGGTGAGCACGCCCAGGGGAGCACCTACCGTGCGTGCTACGTTGGTCGCGCCGATGTTGCCGCTGCCGATGTCACGCGGATCGACGCCGCGCCGTGCGCTCAGCAGAACGCCGGTCGGGATCGAGCCGCACAGGTAGGAGAGTCCGAGGAGAAGAGCGGCGTGGAGCATCGCTAGAATCTCAGCGAACTCGATCGACGGGCCCGTTGGCGTTGCACGGCCCCGCCCAGAAGGACGCCAATCACGAGCGCGAGCCCCAGCATGGTGAGGGACTCGCTCGCGAGCCACGAATGCTCCGCGGCTGCTGCAGGTGGCGTGGCGGCGTCCGCGGACGGTTGCAACGCGGCGAGCTCGTCGACGAGCGCACGAAGACGCGTGACCTCGGCTCGGAGTTCGACGATGACCTCGGGAGGTGCGGTCGTTCGTATCGGAGTCGGCGTGCCCGCGGTCGGGTCTGCTTTCGGTACCTTTGGAGGCGGCGGTGCGGGTTTCGGCGCCGTCCGTTTCTTGGGGCGCGCTTCGGCTTCCCCGGCCACTTCACTCGAGGGCACGAGCGCGCGTTTGCCGTTCCGGAGCACGATCTCGGTCCAGCCGTCCTGCTCGCCGACCACCGTGACGTCGTCGCTGCCTCGGCGTATGGTCCGGGGTTCGTCCTGCGCGGCGCCGACGCGCGCGCACGCGAGCAGGGCGGCCAGAACGACCGCGCAACCCGCGCAACGCGCCCCGATTGAAGAGAGTCGGGGTGACTGGATTTGAACCAGCGACCCCTGCGTCCCGAACGCAGTGCTCTGCCAGTCTGAGCTACACCCCGAGAGCCGGAAGGCGAATCGTCGTAACACGTGGGAATTGGATTGCAAAGCGGGGCTCAGGTAGGGGCGACGGCGTCGGAGATCGCCTGGCGCATCGAGGAGATTACCTGCGCATAGTCGGATGTCCCAAAAATGGCCGTTCCCGCCACGAAGACGTCCGCGCCAGCGGAGGCGGCTCGGGCGGCGTTGGCCGCATCGATGCCCCCATCCACCTCGATGGCGAACGTCGCACCGCGCTCTGCGCGTAGAGTGGCGGCCTCGCGGATCTTGTCCAGCGCCCCCACGATGAATTTCTGTCCCCCGAATCCGGGATGGACGCTCATGATCAACAGCATCTCGATCTGATCCATGACGTGGGCGACCGAGGCAACCGGGGTGTCGGGATTCACGACCACGGCCGCTTCGACCCCGGCAGCGTGTACCTTCTCGACGGCGGCGGCGAGGTCGCTGCAGGTCTCCTGATGTACGGAGATGGAGGTCGCGCCCGCGTCGACGAACGCGGGGAGGTATGTCAACGGGTCGCTGATCATCAAGTGAACGTCGAGCGGGAGTGACGTTGCCTTACGAACGGCAGCGACGATCGCTGGTCCGATCGAGATGTTCGGCACGAAGTGGCCGTCCATCACATCCACGTGCATGAGATCGGCGCCCGCCGCTTCCGCGCGCTCGATGTCGGCCGCCAGACGACCAAAGTCCGCCGCGAGGATCGAGGGCGCGATTCTATGCGTAGTGGTCGCGGAGGGAGCCGGCACGGTCCCGGTATAACGTCTCGCCGTCGCGGGTCGCAAGGCGAGGGACGGACGCCTGCGTTTTAGGCCGGGCGTCGGAGGCGGACCGCGTAGAAGCCGTCGAGGTCGTCGCGGTGGGGGAGCGTGCGGAGTGCGCCAGTCGGGTCGACCAGGCCGTGGGCGCTAGATGGCAGATAGGCGGTCGCATTCTCGCGCTCGAGCGCGGGGTGGCGTGCGAGGGCGCGCCCTACGACCTGCTCGTTCTCCGCTTCGGTGAGCGTGCACGTCGCGTATACCAGGGCGCCGCCTGGCCGAAGCAGCGGCAGAACCCCCTCCAGAATGGCCGTTTGGAGTTCCGAGAGGCGGCCGGGATCGTCCGCGTTCCGCGTCCAGCGCGCCTCGGGGTGAGCGCGCAGGGTGCCGAGCCCGGTACAGGGCGCGTCGACCAGAATGCGATCGAACGTGGTGCCTTGAAATAGCTGCGCGCACGTCCGAGCGTCCGCGGCCACCGAAACCAGAGATTGGAGCTGCAGACGACGGGCCGAGTGTCGGACGGCGGCAGCACGCCGTGGGTGGCGCTCGACAGCGACCACCAGCCCACGGTCGTCGGCGAGATCGGCCAGGTAGGCGGCCTTCCCGCCCGGAGCCGCGCAGGCGTCCAGCACCCGCAGGCCGGGCTCGGCGCCGAGCAGTGCCGTCACGAGTTGCGATGCCTCTGATTGAAGCGTGCCGTGTTCCGGCAGGACAGTCGGTAGTGCGTGGGCCCCGAGATCGTCGATCCGCACGGCGTCGGGGGCGAACCGACCACGGGTCGCCGACACGCCCGCGCTTGCGAGATCCGCGAGCAAGCGGTCACGGCAGGCCGGGCGGGCACGCAGGACGGTCGCCGCCGCCTGGTTGTTGGCCAGCAGCAGTGCGCGGAGCTCCGTCGGCGAGAAGCGGTGATGCCACTCTCGCACGAGCCACTCGGGGTGCGATGTCGTCACTGACAGATGGCGCACCATGTCGGCGGGGTCGGGCGTCGAGAGCGTCGAGCGCTCGCGCAGCGCCCGACGGAGGACGGCGTTCACCATCCCCGCGGCGGCGCGGACGTACCGCTTCGCGAGATCGACGCTCGTGTCCACAGCGGCGTGCGGTGGAATGCGTTCGAGGACGAGGATCTGGTACAGCCCCATTCGGAGGATGACGCGCAGAGGAGAGTCGAGTGATGCGATCTTGCGGTTCGCCAATGTGGCGAGGTGCCAGTCGAGGAGTCCTTGCCAGGCGAGGGTTCCATAGACGAGACGCGTCGCGAGGGCGCGGTCGCGCGCATCGAGCGCAGCCGCATCGAGGGCGCCGCTCAGCGCGGCATCGGCCCAGGCGCGGTCGCGATCGACACGCAGGAGCGTCTCGACCGCGATCTGACGCGCCCCGAGGCGTTCTTCAACCATCGAACCGGGCGCCGACGACGAGGCGCTGCCCGCGCGCGAACGCCGGTGCGGGCAATGCCTTCTTGCCCTCCAGTTGTAAGGTCACGAGGGCGAGCGTTCCGCTGCCAGTTGCCACCCGGACGCAGGTGTCGTCGATGCCGACGATCGTTCCCGGCGTATCCTCGACGACCGACTCCCGCGCTGCGCGCGCGTCTACGATCTTGACCATTCGTTTCCCGAGGGCCGTGAACGTCGAGGGCCATGGCGTGAAGGCGCGCACCTTGCGGGCGATCAGGTCGGCGGGTTCGGTCCAATCGATATGCCCGTTCTCGCGCTCGAGGCGTGGTGCGTAGGTCGCGCTCGTTGGATCCTGCGGCTCCGGCTCGAGCCCATCGCGCTGAAGCGCGGCGAGCGCCTCGGCGAGCGCGCTACCCCCGAGAGTGGCGAGGCGAGCGGTCAGCGTTGCGCCCGTGTCGTCGTCGCTGATTGGCAGCGTTCGTCGCAGCAACATGTCCCCCGCGTCGAGCTCCGCGGTGATGCGCATGATGGTGATCCCGGTTTCGGCGTCGCCCGCCACGATGGCGGATTGGATCGGCGCGGCGCCGCGGTGGCGCGGGAGCAGTGACGCGTGCACATTGATCGGAGCGAGTGTCGGCAGCTCGAGCAGGGCGTCCGGTAAGAGCTTGCCATACGCGGCTACCACGAGGAGATCCGGCTCCCATTGCCCGATGGCGTCGTGCGCCTCGTGGCCTCGCAGGGTCGGCGGCTGGATCAGGGGAAGGTCGAGTGCGGCGGCCGCGCGGGCGATCGGAGTCGCGGCCGCGGTGAGGCCACGTCCCCTCGGTTTGTTCGGTTGCGAGACGACGCCTACGACGCTCGCGGCGGTGACCAACGCTTCCAGACTGGGCACCGCGAACGCTGGCGTGCCCATGAACACGCAGCGCAGCGGGCGCTCGCCCGCCCACCGGAGCCGCGCCTTCAGATCGTCACCCGTCGCGCCTTCAGATCATCACCCGGCGCGGTGGCGGATCGCGGCCCTCGCGCTCGAGTTTCTTCAGACGTCGCTTGTAGAGGTCGCGCTTCAGGCGACTCAACCGGTCGAGGAAGAGCGTGCCGTCGAGGTGGTCGATTTCGTGTTGCAGGGCGACGGCGAGCAGATCATCAGCCTCGATCCCGATTTCCTTGCCCTCGGGCGTCCAGCCACGCACGAGGACCTGCGCGGCGCGTTGGACTTCCGCCGTGTAGTCGATCACCGAGAGGCAGCCCTCCTCCCACAGGATGTCGCCCGCGGTCTCGGCGATGACCGGATTGATGATCTTCAGCAGATTCTTGCCGTTGTTCTCTGGATCGACATCGAGAACGATCACTCGGTGCGACAGCCCGATTTGCGGTGCGGCCAGGCCGATGCCCGGTGCGTGGTACATGGTCTCGACCATGTCGTCGATCGCGCTGACGAGCGCGCCGTCGATATTGGGGACCTCGCTGGCTTGCTGCTTCAGGATCGGATCCGGGTAGGTAAGAATGCGACGAATCACGGTTTTTCATAACATGCTGACGGGATCTACATCAACGACGAGTCGGACCTCGCGTCGTCCCGGGGGCGTGTGCCACCACGAAAGCAGATGACGGATCGCTGCGTTCAATGGTGCTGGCGTCGGTGCGCTGACGAGAACCTGCCAGCGATAGCGTCCGCGAAGACGCTCGAGTGGCGCCGGAGCTGGGCCGCGGACGCACGGGGGTACGTCGCCGCCATGCGTTTTCGCGACGGCGCGTGCGCGGCTGGCGAGGTCGGCAGCGGCTTCTTCGGTCGCGCGTGCGCTGACGCCCTCGAGGCGAAGCACCACGAGACGCTGGAACGGGGGGTAGCCCACCTCGTCGCGCAGACCGAGTTCGCGTTCGATGAAGCCCGTGTAGTCGTACGCAGCCGCGGTGATCAGGCTGTGATGCTGGGGGCGGTAGGTCTGGACGATCACGCGTCCCGGAGCGTCGCCGCGTCCGGCACGCCCCGCGACCTGCGTCAGTAGTTGGAAGGCGCGCTCGCCCGCGCGGAAGTCCGGGAGGTTCAGTGCGACGTCGGCATGCAGAACACCAACCACGGTGACGCCCGGGACATCGTGTCCTTTGGCGATCATCTGGGTGCCAATGAGAATGTCCAGCTCGCCGCGGCGCCAGGCATCGAGCACACGGCGGTGTGCGCCCTTCGATCCAATCGTGTCGCGGTCGAGTCGCGCGACTCTCGCCTCAGGGAAGAGGCGCGCAACCTCGCTCTCCACTCGTTCCGTGCCATCGCCGAGTGCCTGTAGCTCGCCTTGCCCGCAGCTCGTGCACCGCATGTCCGCTGCGCGGGTATGGCCACAGTGGTGGCAGAGCAAGGCACGTCGTCGCTTGTGTAGGGTCAGAGTGACGGCGCAGGACGGGCACCCGGCAGGTTCGCCACACGCGAGGCATTGCAGTACCTGCGCGAATCCGCGGCGGTTCAGAAAGAGTAGCGCCTGCTCTCCCTGTTCGAGAGCGGTCGTCATCGCTTCGAGCAATGGCCGCGAAAAGAGCCGATCGCCGGTTTCCGCCGTCGCGAGGCGCGGCTCGCCCCGGCGATCGACGATCTCGATCGTCGGCATGCTGCGTCCCGCGACGCGATCGGGAAGAGTCAGCAACGAGAACTTGCCCCGGCGGGCTTGCAGGTAGGTCTCCGCGGACGGGGTCGCGGATCCGAGGACGACCGGCGCATTTGCCAGCTTGGCGCGCACGATGGCGAGGTCGCGACCTTGGTATCGTAGTCCCTCGTCTTGCTTGTAGGCGGCGTCGTGCTCCTCGTCGACGATGACGAGGCCGAGGTCATCGAGCGGCGCGAACACGGCCGAGCGGGTTCCCACGACGACGCGCGCCTCGCCGCGAAGCACGCGCCGCCATTCGTCCCAGCGCTCGCCGGGAGCGAGGCCGCTGTGAAGGAGCGCGGCGCGGGAACCGAACCGCTCCTGCACCCGCAAGACCAGCTGATGCGTCAGGGCGATTTCGGGGACGAGCAGGAGCACGGAGCGGCCGGCAGCCACCGTGTTCGCCGCGATCCGGAGATAGACCTCGGTCTTCCCGCTTCCGGTTACTCCATGCAGGAGGAAGCCGCCGAATCCTGCCGACGCCGTCACCGTGGCAACCGCGGTCGCCTGCGCTTCCGTGAGATCGTGCGGGGCCGTGGGCTGGTCCGGCGTCGGGCGGGCGTCGCGATACCACTCCTCGCTCCTCCGCGTTGCCAGACCTCGCCGCACGAGCGCGCCCGCGGTCGCGCGTTCTGACGTTGTGAGATCCGCGGCTGCGAGCGTGCCGCCCGCCGCCCGAAGTTTGGCGTAGAGTCCGTGTTGCGAGGGCGCACGCCGCGCGAGCGAGGCTTCTTCGTCGTCAGCGAGTTCACGCGCTAGCGCGAATAGCTTGGCGAACCGTGTGCGTGCGGTTGGCGGGCGCACCACCTGCTGAATGGTAACGAGTTGACGCCGCGTGAGCGTGCGCACCGCGCTCGCCACGCCGCCCGCGCCGACGGCCCGCGACAGCTGTTCTTCTGTGAGGGGCCCGCGTGCGAGCAGGTGGGAGACGATGGCCTCCTCGAGAGGCTTTCTGATCGCGCCGGAATCGACGCCCTCGACGAGGCAGACGAGCCGCCGGCTGGCCGCGCGCAGTCCCCCCGGCACGGCCGTCGCCAGGACCTCGCCGAGCGTCGTCATGTAGTACCGGGCGGCCCAGCGGCAGAGCGCGAATACCTCGGGGGTGAGAATCGGCTCGGCGTCGAGCACTTCCTCGACGTCGCGGACGCGCTCGACCTCGGTTGGTGCCGAGTCGGCCAGGGTGACGACGATTCCGGTCGCGCGGCGGGAGCCGATGGGGACCAGGACGCGCATGCCGGGACGGACGGCTGCCTGGACTGCCGCCGGGACACGGTAGGTCAGCAGATCGCGCCCAGGCACGGCCGGCATCACGGCAACTGCGGCGTACACGGCCGTGGCGTTGGCAGTGTCACTTGCGGGAAGAAGCGACACGCCAGCGTTATCGCGTGCAGGTCGGCGGATTGTCAATTCGATCGCCCGGTATCTCGCCGCTCGGTGCGCCCCGCCTCGTGCGTGCGGAGTGTTCGTGACGTTTCGCACAGCGGGCGGGCAGGCTCTTGCCGGTGTTGCTTCCGTAACGCGGTGTTGCGGGAGCGATGAGCGTCCGCAGGGGCACTCCCCTGTGCGTTTCGAGAAGCGCGACGACGCCTATTGAAGAAGTGGGTTCGGATCGCCGGGAACGCGTCTTGCTGCCAGGAGGGCGGAGGTCTCCGAACCATGCGGTGGCAAAGACGCTCGATCCCCCAGGCAGGCTTCACCCTCGTCGAGGTGCTGACGGCGGCAAGCCTCGTCGGTATCGTCAGCGTGATCGCCGCGACCAATTTCCGGGCGCAGATCCCAGCCTTCCGGACCCGCGGCGCGGCCCTCCTGATCGCGGGCGACATCAACCAAGCCCGGCTGTCGGCAGTGAAAGAGGGGCTTCAGTATTTCTATGTTCCCGACACGGGGACCAAGTATCGGATCGATCGCGCGGACGGGCTCGGTGGAGTCGTGACCGTGAAGACGGTCGATGTCGCCGCGGAGTTCCCGAATGTCACCTTCGCGACCACGGCGCCGAATGATCCTTACGGGGGTGCCGGACCAGCGGCGGTTCCCGCTGGGGCAATGATCTTTCAATCGACGGGTACCGTGACCAACCCAGCGGGCGTCTTCGTGCAGGCGGCGATGGGGGCCAGCGACCATTCCGAGCATGCCGTGACCGTGACCGGCGCGGGACGGGTTCGTATCTGGCATTTCGATGGGACCGACTGGAGCTGAGGCATGCGGCTGTCCACGCACAACGAAACCGGGTTCACTCTCGTCGAGCTCCTGGTCGCGGCGGCCATCGCGGCGGTCGGTTTTCTGGGCCTCGCCGCGACCCACGCTACGGCGCTTCGCGCGACGACCGTCGGTCGCAGCATGGGGGCGGCGACCATCACGGCGACCGAACAGATCGAGGTCCTGCGCCGGATTCCGTACGCCGCGGTCGTGACCGGCGCAGCGGAGGGAGTCACCATCAACGGAACTACGTACACGCGCACAGTCGGTGTGACGGCCGCGCCTGCCGGGACGTCGAAGCGCGTGCAGGTGACCGTGAACTGGAGCGATCAGTTCGGGCCCCATCAGGTCGTTCTCTTGACGGTGATCGCGCCATGAAGACTCCTCGGCTCGAGCAGCGTGGGTTCACCCTTCTGGAGCTCCTGGTCGCGGTGACCGTGTCCGCCATCGTGCTCACGATCCTGGCGAGCGCGATGCGTAGTCAAGGTCGGACGACGATCTTTCAGACCGGGACCGCGGACATGCAGCAAAATGTGCGGAACGCGCTTTCCGTCTTTCGTCGCGAACTTCGCATGGTCGGATACGGCATGAGCGAAGTACCTCCGGATGTGCTCGCACCGATCGAAGTGCCGGTGACGACGGAAGTGTACGCGGTCCGCTTGCGCGGCAATTTCGACAACATCAGCAGTCGCGGGAGCGCCGCGGCAGGGACCTCGACCGTCGCGCTGGACGCCGGGGCGGCCCCGTTTCCCCTCTTCGAGGTCGGCCAGCGGATCGCCATCGAGTCGGCCATCCTCGCGGTCGCCGAGGTGCGGGTTATCAGCGGCTTCGACGCGGGCACGGGCGTGATCTCGCTCAGTGGAGATCTGCTCGACAACACGTACGACCCGGGGTCGCGCATCAAGCAGATCAACGAGGTGAGCTACGTGCTCGGCGCCGACAACATTCTGCGCCGGGGAGCGCAGATCATCGCCGATCAGATGGATGATCTGGCCATGCAGTATGTGCTGCTCGACGGTACGGAGCTCGCGGACCCATCCGGTGCGCTCGACCTGTTGCGCGCGGCGACCGTCGATATGCACGTCGAGTCGATCGAGCACGACGGGCTGAAGCCCCAGGCCGAGATCGATACCGAGATTCGGATTCGCAACCTAGGGATCGTGAGGACACCAACGTGAACACAAAAATGTTTCGATCGAACGAGCGCGGGGTCGCGTTGCTGTCCGTCCTGGGCGTGCTCGCCGTTTTGCTCGTGCTCGGCTCGCTCGTCGCCGGAAGCTCCCGCATCGAGTCGGTGCTGTCCGGTACGTCCAAATTCAGTGCGACCGCTTTCGCTGCCGCCGACGCCGGTTTGAACTACGCGCTCGGCGACGCCAACAACTTTATCGACCCGGCGTTCACGTGCGCCCCGTCCGTGCCGCGTCAGACGCACGTCGACGCGGCCGGCATGGGTATCTCGGGCGATGTCGACGTGTGCTTTTTGTTCGAGGGACCCCCGCCACCAGCGATCAAAGTGAGCGCCATCAAATTCAAAGCGTTTCACTTCGACGTCGATTCCACCGGCAACGGGCCGGTGAATGCGTCGAGCAGTCTGGAGATGGAGGCGGTGCGTCTTGGCCCCGCCCTCTGAGAGTGAAATGCCGAAAGATAGGCGGAATGACATGCGAATGAAGCGTGCGGGGGCGGCTGCGGCCGCGATGGTCTTCGTCCTGATGTTCAGTGCGGCGCCGGTGCGAGCGGGGAGCGATCTCGACGTGTTCATCGCCGGGACGTCCGTTGAGCCGAACGTGCTCATCCTCTTCGACAATTCCGGCAGCATGAACGCCAATCTCCCGTATGATCCGGCGCTCCTCTATGCGGGCACGTACGATCCGGTGATCGTGTATTCTCGCTGTCGTCGGTTCCGCTCGGACTGTAGCTGTCGGCGTACGCAGACGAGTTGGGTGGTGCAGACGCATTCGTGCGGTTTCGTCGACGTCGACAACGACGGCAACGACGATCGTGCTCCGTCGTACGTGAAGGTCGGGAACCGGCTGAACTACGAGAACTCGGGCAGCGAGTCGAAGCTCGACATCGCCAAGACTGTCATCGACGGCATCGTCGGCGATCCAGCCAACGATGATGTGCGGTTCGGTCTCATGACGCTGAATGGCGACGTCACCCTTGCGTGTAGCATCGATGCTAGTACCTATCACGAGGATCGGACGATTCTGAAGGCTCCCATCGGCACGTCCCATGGATCGCTGCGGACGGTCGTCGCCGGGCTGACCGCCAATAGCGGAACGCCGCTCGCCAATCGGCTGATCGCCGCCGCACGCTACTACAAGCACGACGGCTATTTCTCGAGTGCCGCCGATCCGGTGCAGTACGAGTGTCAGCGAAACTTCGTGCTCCTCATGACCGACGGCCGTCCACAGGGCGAGGGGAACGATACCACTGCCGATGCGCTCGGGGATTTCGACTACATCGAGACGTGGCTCGGCAACCCGGCCGATTACGATGGCGACGGGCTCGATCCCGACAGCGCCCATGCCAACCCACCGGCCGGGTGCATCGAGACGACGTTCTGCGGCCATCCCCAGTTTAGTTCGGATCTCGAACCGTGCGAGTACGTGAACGGTGGTTCCGACTACCTCGATGACATCGCGAAGAAGACCCTCGAGGAGGATCTCCGCCCCGATTTGGACGATCAGCAGGCGCTCATCACCTATACGATCGGGTACACGGTCAACAACTCGCTTCTGAGCCGCGCGGCGGCGAACGGCGGCGGTGACTACGCGACTGCGAGTACGGCTGACGAACTCGCGGATGCGTTTCGGAAGGCACTGAAATCGATCGTGGGTGAGACCGAGTCGTTCGTTGCGCCGGTCGTGCCCGTCAGTCAGACGACGCGCACGCAGAGCGGCGATCGTCTCTACATCGCGCTCTTCCGGCCGCGGGACGGGAGTCTCCGCTGGCCGGGCAATCTGAAGAAGTATCGTGTGTCGGACGCCGGTCAGCTGCTCGACGCGACCGGGGCGGCGGCGACCAACGCGGACGGCAACATCCTCGACGGCGCGAAGTCCTACTGGGACGGGCCGGCTTCCGGTCCGAACGTGACCAAAGGCGGCGTTGGCGAGATTCTGGCCAACCGCGCCACGCCTCGGAACATCTACACGAATCTGTCGGGCGCCGATCTCACGGCGGCGGGGAACGCCTTCGACACGGGCAACGGGGCGCTCACGGCCGGTATGCTGAATGCCGCGACCGCGCTCGAACGCGACGAGATCATCGACTATCTCCACGGCGTCGACGTCTTCGACGACGACGAGGATGGCATCTTCACCGAAAACCGGGATTGGACCCTCGGGGATATCATTCACTCAGTGCCCCTCGTCGTGCGCTACGGCGTCGGCGATTCGCTGATCCTCATCGGGGCCAACGACGGGATGCTGCACGCGTTCGACGACGAGACGGGCGAGGAACTCTGGGCGTTCGTCCCCGATATGGGGCTCGGGAGTCTGCGAGATTTGGTTCCTGGGAACAGCGGCGCGCATCCTTTTTTCGTCGATTCGTCTCCAAAGCTCCGCACGGTCGGTTCACAGAAGATCGTGGTGTTCGGTCTCGGGCGCGGCGGGCGCGGATACTATGCGCTGGACGTCACCTCGAAGACCGCGCCTGCGTTCCTGTGGAAGGCGACGAACGCCGACATCCCCGAACTCGGTCAGACGTGGTCCGAGCCCGCGTTCGCGAAGATCGCCGGAGGTGCAGGTGTCTACCACGGTATGATCGTGGGCGCCGGCTACGACGAGTACTACGACGATCCGGCTCACACGAGCGCGAACGGCTCTGGAATGGGTCGCGGCGTGCTGGTGCTCGATGTTCTGACTGGCCAGCAGCAGGCGCTGCTGCAGCCCAGCGGGATGGACTACGCGGTGCCGAGCAATGTTGCCGTGCTCGATCTCACCGGTGACGGAATGCTCGATCGTGCCTACGTCGGCGATCTCGGTGGACAGATGTGGCGCATCGATGGTGGCCTGAACATTACGAAGCTCTTCTCGGCACCCTCGAATCCGGGTTCCTACCTGTACAAGATCTTCTATCCGCCGGACGTCGTCCGCGACGTCGGTTTTCTGTCAGTGTTCTTCGGGACCGGCGACCGCTCCGACCCGCTCGGGACGAATGTGGAGGATCGGATCTATCAGCTCCGTGATAGCGGCGCGTCGAACCTGACCGAGACCGATCTCATCGATGTCACCAACGACGTGCAGCAGAACGGGTCGGAGGATGAGACCACGCTCAAAGAAGCGCTCAAGGCGGCGCACGGCTGGTACATCGTGCTCAACGCGCGTCCAGGCGAGAAGGTTCTCGCGTCTCCGAGTGCCTTCTTCAGTGTCTTCTTCACGACCTTCACGCCACTCGTCGGTGTGTGCAACGCCGGCGGCGATGCGCGGATCTACGAGCTCAACTACGAAACGGGCGGGATTCCAGACTCGTCCGTCGAAGACCCCGACGGTCCCGATGGTCCGCTTCCGCCGCCGATCGTCGATCCGTTCGATCGCTTCGATCTCATCGGGAAGAGCATTCCGACCGAGGTCACGGTGACGATTCAGAAGGAAGGCTCGACCGGCTTCGTCGCCTCGAGTGGTGACGTGGATGACGTCGACCTTCCCGGTCTGCCGAACAACGTCACTCCGCTTTCGTGGCGCGAGTGCTCGACTGAGGTTCCGTGCAATTGAGGAGAGCGACCATGCGTCCAACAACGATCATTGGTGCGTCATTGCTGTCCGTCCTCCTGTTCGCCTCGGCGGGTGGGGCCGGAGAGATCATCGAAGGTGTGGTGACAGTGGTGAACAGCGCGAGCCTGCAGATCGACGCCCAGACCTACGTGGTGACCGATCGGACGGTGTGTAAGGACAAGGGTGGGCGCCAGGTAGCACTGCACGAAGTGCACGCTGGGATGCCGGTCGAGGCCGAGATCGAGGACGACCGCAAGCTCGGCGTCGTGACGGTCGATTTGCTGCGCTGAACCGACACATCGGTGACACCCCGTACAGATTTGTGTCCCCTGGGACCGTCCTGTGCGGGTTTCGGCGCCCAGGAGCCGAGCGTTTCATGGAGCTTACCGGAAGGCATCCGGATTGCTTATGAGACCGCAGCCCCTCCCCTCCGCGGGGATGAAGCGGTCCGATCCGGAGCACCGGGGAGGGTCTCTGCTGCGGAGGGCGGCGGGCGGACGTGAGTTGGGTTGAGGAGATGTTGGGTGTGGGTTGAGGAGACGTTGGGTGAGGGGTGTGCGTGAAGTGAGAGAAGTTCGTCGACAGTGCGGCGCCTCGGCGCCCCTCGGCCAGCAGGCTGCATCGCGTCATGTGCCATGCGATCTGCGGCTACCATCTGCCATACGCCCCCGAAACGGGGTAGCACCCGGAGCGACAGCTTCCGGATTGGGAAGGTCGGTGACGTTATGAACGGTGGACTTCTCGGTTCTGTCAGCGGTTTGTTCCGCCGCTCGCTCACGGATTTTCTACCTGGGCGCCAGAGTTCGATACTTGCGGTCGACATCGGCTCGAGCTGTGTGAAGCTCGTCGAGGCCGACGGTACGCCGAGCCAGGTACGTATCCTGGCGGCCGGCATCGCCCCGCTGTCACCCACGGCGGTGCAGAACAATCTCATCCAGGAGCCCGACGAGGTCGCCGAAGTGATCCGCGATCTCCTGAGCCAGACCGGCGCCCGTTCGACGGAAGTCGTCACGGCCGTTCCGGGGCCGGCGGTCATGATCAAGAAGATCATGCTCCCCGGAGGCGACGACTCGGATCTGGACAATCAGGTCATGCTCGAGGCGGGAAGCGCGATTCCGGAGAATCTCGACAACGTCACCCTCGACTACCAGGTCATCGACTACACCGACCGGGACGAGATCGAGGTGCTTCTCGTCGCGGTCAAGAAGGACATTCTCAACAGCTACACGTCCGTGCTTCGGCAGGCCGGCCTTTCTCCGAAGATCGTCGACGTCGACTACTTCGCGCTCGAGAACATGTTCGATCTCAACTACGAGACGGGCGAAGGGCAGGTCGTCGGGCTGGTCAACGTGGGTGCCCGGTATTGCTCCATGAACATTCTGCGTGGCGGGCGTTCGTCGTTTACTGGAGATATACCGGTCGGCGGCGCTGAGTTCACCGACGTGCTCATGCGGAATCTGGACGTGTCCGCCGAGGAAGCCGAGCTCCTGAAGACCGGTGGGTCGGTGGGCTCCTTTGGGCGCGACCAGATCGACGCTGCGCTGACGCCGGCGGTGAATCTGCTGGTCGAAGAAATTCATCGCGCTCTCAGTTTCTATTGGCGGTCCGATGCCGAGGAGCCGTTGGCGGCTGTCTACCTGAGTGGGGGAACGTCGCAGGTCCAGGGGCTCGCGCAGTCGCTCAGCGAGCGACTCGAGACGCCGGTCGAGATCGCAGATCCGCTGAGCCGGGTGCATCTCGCCCGCGGCGCGAACGAGGATTTCGTACGGGAGAATGCTTCGTCACTAGCCGTGACCATTGGGCTTGCGGCGCGGCGATCGGGGGACAAGACGTGATCCACATCAATCTACTTCCCGTTCGCGAGGTCGCGCTCGAGGCTGGTCGCCGACAGGAGACTCGCCTCATCGCGCTCGGGGCCATCCTGGTTCTGGTGCTGATTGGGGCGGCCGAGACCGGGAGTCGCCTCAGGCTGGCGCCGATTCGCTCCGAGCATCAGGTGTTGCGCGGCGAGCTCAAAGAGCTCGACGGCAAAGCGTCCGAGCTGAGCGAGTTGGAGCGGCAACGCGACGAGTTGGACGACAAACTGAAAACGATCGGCGTGCTCGAGAAGAAGCGGGTCGGCCCAGTGCACGTACTGGCCGATTTGAGCGACGCGGCGCCGACCAAGGTGTGGCTCGTCGAGTTCACCGAGAACGGGGGTGCCGCCACGATCACGGGATTGGCACTCGACAATCAAACGATCGCCACCTTCATGCGGAACCTCGGACGGTCCGCTTACTTCGACAACGTCGATCTCGTCGAGACGACGCAGGCTGAAGAGGACGGGTTGATGCTGAAGCGATTCGTCGTGCGAGCGCAGCTTGCGTATCAGGCCGCTACGCCCGCGAGTGACGAAGAGAGGGCTGGCCCGATTCCGAAGGCACCCGCTGACGGTGGGCGCAAGGTAGGAGGTCGGGCGTGAGCGACAGGATTCGACAGCTCGTCGATCGATTCTTCGAGCTTGAAGGACGCCAGCGCCTTGTCGTTGGGGTAGCGGCGGTGCTCGTGGTGCTCGGGGGGTACTGGTACAGCGTCTACTCCGTGCGGCGCATCGAACTTGCGGACCTGCAAACGACCGTCGAGGATCTCCGCGCCCAGCGCGACCAGAAGAGCAAGCTGATCGCCAACCTGTCGGCGACGCGCGATGCGGTACGCGAGTTGACGGCCGAGGTCCGTCGAGCCGAGGTGCGTCTGCCGGACCGGAAGGAAATCCCGGACCTGCTGAGCAGCGTGTCGTCGGCGGTCCGTGAGTCAGGGCTGGAGATCATGCTCTTTCGGCAGAAGGCCGAGCGCTATCACGAGTTCTACGCCGAGGTGCCAGTCGAGATCCTGGTGCGTGGCGACTACCATCAGGTGGCAACCTTTTTCGACCGCGTCAGTCAGCTCGACCGCATCGTCAACGTCGGGGACATCTCCATTCGAACCCCGCGCGAGGAGTCGGGAGCCATCGTGATCGATACCTCGTGCTCGGCTGTGACCTTCCGCTTCCTGGATGAGGAAGAGCGCGAACGGATCAAAGCGCAGGAAGAGGCCAGGAAGAAGGGCGGCAAGTGACGTCGGGAAGGATCGAGATGATGCGCGATCTCACGAAAGCTACGGGGCTGGGCCTGGCGGCTGGGCTGATCGTCTTCATGGGTTCGGCTGTTCCGGCGGCTGCCGAGAGCGGGCCCGCAAGTGCCATCGCTCGAGCTCGAGGGGTTGCCAACGATGCCTCGGCCCGAACCGCGGATATGAACGCTCGGGTAGGCGTGGCCGTGGAGCGAGACGCGAAGGTCGCCGACGCTGTGCCGCCATCCGAACATCCATCCGAGAAGCGTGTCGTATCGACCAAGACGAGCAAGTCCGAGCAGGGTCGTTCGCGCGCCACGAAACGATACGACCCGGCGGTTCATCGGGATCCGTTCGAGCCGCCAACCATTGCGGCCGAGAACGAGGACACGCCGCGCACGCCGCTCGAACGGTACGAAGTCGGTCAGTTGAAGCTGGTCGGTGTCGTGTGGGGTGGTTCCAACAGCCGGGCGATGGTCGAGGACTCGGCTGGCCTTGGCTACATCGTGACCCATGGGACGCTCATCGGGTCGAGTGGGGGGTTCGTGCGTGACATCGAGCCCGCCCGAGTACTGATCGAGGAGACGTTCACGAATTTCTACGGCGAACATGAGCCGCGGGAGATCGTGATGGAGCTACCTCAGGAGGACGAAGCGCCATGAAGAGATTGGGGCAGGAGTTGGGTGGGGGAGTGGTCGTCGCGGCGGTGTTCCTGCTCTCGGGCTTCACTGGATGCATAGCGACGCTGGACGGAACGCCACATGCTCGGCCGGCACACGAGCAGTCGGTCGTCGAGGACGAGGCGCCCGAGATGGTCGTCGGCTCCGACGCAACCGTAGTCGAGGGTGTCGATCCGGCGCTTGCCGCGTACGCTGCCAGTACGGTCGAGGCTCCGGCGCCCCAGTCTTCGGAGGTGCCCAGCATCGACGATGCTCCGCTCGAGTCGACGCTTCGAGTCCACGAGATCGGTCTCAGCAGTCTGGACGGCGAGCAGTCGATCACGATTCACCTGTCGCGTTCGCCGGACGAGCTCGTTCATTTTCCGCTCGATGGCCCGAGCCGTGTCGTTGTCGATCTCGATGGGCCGATGTCCGGGAGCAGTTCGCTTGCCAAGTACGAGATCGGAGCGGGCGGTATCGATCGAGTCCGGATCGGTGAGCATCCCGCCAAGCTGCGAGTGGTCGCCGATCTGAGCGGTGCGTTCTCGAGCAACTACAGTGTCGAGCAGAGCGGTCGTTCCGTCGTCGTGACGGTGTCTGGCGAGGGTGAGCCGCGGTCGAACGAGACGGTCTTTCTTGCTCCGGGGGTCCTTCCCGCAACGCTTCGACCGACACCGCAGAACGAGATCGTCGTCTCCGAGGTTGCCGAGCCGGTGATCGACGACCGTCCTAGTGCCGGCACGGATGGTGACGAGCTGGGGGATTTCGCGCCGCAGCCCGATGCTGCCGCTTTGACCGCTCCATCCGCGCCGACGGTGGTGGCTGAGTACGAGCCCACCCAGGCCGACGATGTTGCTGTTGCGGAGGTCGAGCCCACTGTGTTCGACGATGCCGAGGCTGACGCTGACGAGCCGGTGGCAAATGATGACGAAGTCGTCCTTGCCGAGGCCTCTGATTCACAGCCGGAGATTCAAGTAGCCGACATCCGAGAGATCGGGACAGAGGCGGAGGATCTTTCCGCCATCGATCACGTCTACGAGATTTCCGATGAAGCGCTCGCCGAGGCCATCGAGGCTCGGATGAAGGAAGAGGCGCTCGAAACCGCGACCGCAGAGCCGGATGCGGCCGAGCTTCCTGAGCCGGAGACGGCCGAACCATGGACGGAGCCGAAGACTGTCGCTGCGGCTCGGGAGCCAACGTACGCGCTGCCCATGCAATCGGGTTCTCGCGATGAATTCACCGGCCAGCGGATCTCGCTCGATTTCAAAGATGCGGACATTCAGAACGTGCTGCGAATCCTCGCCGACGTCAGCGATCTCAATATCATCACCACCGAGGACGTCGACGGTCGGCTGACGATTCGCCTCGTCAACGTGCCGTGGGATCAGGCGCTCGACTCGATTCTGAAGGCGCAAGGACTCGACAAGGTGCGCGATGGCAACATCGTGCGCATCTCCACCGTTGGAAGGCTGAAAGAGGAGCGCGATGCACAGCGCGCGGCCGACGAGGCGCAGAAGCAGGCCGAGCCGCTCCGCGTACGGTACATCCGTGTGAACTACGCCAAGGCGGATGAGGAGCTGGTCAAGAAGATCCAGGAGGTCCTGACCGAGCGCGGTACTGCCACGTGGGATGCGCGCACGAACACCATTGTCGTACGCGACATCGCGCGCGGCGTTGCCAGTGCCGAGGAGCTCATCACTGAGTTCGACACGCAGACCCCACAGGTGCTGATCGAGGCCAACATCGTCGAGGCCACCGAGACGTTCGCCCGCGATCTTGGCGTGCAGTGGGGCTACACGTACAACGCAAGCCCCGAGATCGGGAACTCGAGCGGCAACAACTTTCCTGGTCGTGTCGGCGCTGGCGGTATCCTCGCCGGTGGCGAGAATTCACCCGCTTCGGTGGTCCCGTTCATCGCGGATTTTCCCGCGGCGAGCGTCGCGCCGGGTGCGGGTGCGGCGTACGACCTGTTGCTGGGGTCGCTCGACGGGTCACATAGCCTGAACGCGCGCCTCACCGCCCTCGAGCGACAGGGCAAAGGTAAGATCATTTCGCGTCCCCGCGTCGTCACACTCAACAACGTGGCGGCCAAGATCGAGAGTCTCGAGATCCTACGCGTCAAGCTTCCGAGCACCGGCACCGTCATCAGCACGGGTGCCGGCGGCGCGGCGGGCTCGTCGCAGAACGCGACCGAGCAGATTCGGACCGGTATCACGCTCGACGTGACGCCCCAGGTCTCGTCGGACGGCTACATCTTTCTCGACGTGTACGCCAAGTCGAGTACCTTGCAGGATCCGACACAGTCCCGCGCCCCCTCGCCGGATGGAATTCCGAACGAGGTGAGTCGTGAGGCCGAGTCGCACGTCCTGATCAAGGACGGTGAGACGTTCGTGCTGGGAGGCGTGTTTCGGAACATCCTCGATACCAACGAGCGCGGATTGCCGTTCCTGAGCCAGATTCCGGTGATTGGCTGGGCCTTCAAGAACAAGCTCGATATCGACCAGCGGCAGGAACTCCTGGTGTTCGTCACGCCCCGCGCGGTCCAAGCCCGTGGAGCGGAGAACCTGGCGAGTTTGCCGTCCGCAGAAAGCCTGTGGCAGAATCGTGAAAATCCCTGAAACCATCGGCGTCACCTTGCCAATCCCCGGCGCCGGCAGATTCCGGAGTAATCACGAATGCTGCGTTTTCTCACCGCCGGTGAATCCCACGGCCCATGCTTAACTGCCGTCATAGAGGGCTGTCCGGCCGGGTTCGCCTTGGACCTGGCCACAGCCAACGAGGACATGCGGCGCCGCATGCTCGGCTACGGCCGGGGCGGCCGTATGAAGATCGAACAGGACACGATCGAGATCCGCTCCGGGATTCGCTTCGGCGAAACGCTCGGGTCGCCGATCACGTTCGTGGTGGCGAACCGCGATTGGAAGAACTGGGAAAAGAAGATGTCCGCCTTTCCGGAGGACCGCGATCCGGCGCTGGCTGTGACGCGGCCCCGCCCCGGACACGCGGATCTCGCGGGCGCGCTCAAGTACCATCACGACGACGTCCGGAACATCCTGGAGCGTGCCAGCGCACGGGAGACTGCCGCGCGCGTGGCGGTTGGTGCGCTAGCGAAAGCGCTTCTTGCGCCGTTCGACATCCAGGTGCGGGGATGGGTCTCCGAGATCGGTGGGATCGTTGCCGATCATACGGGGAAGAGCGTGGACGCGATCTTCGAGGCATCGGAGCGCTCCGAGACGCGGATGGCGGATCCGGAGGCGGAAAAGAAGATCATCACCTACATCGACGAGTGCAAGAGTCGGGGCGATACGCTCGGAGGAGTCGTGGAGGTCGTGGCGACGGGGCTTCCACCGGGAATTGGCAGCCACGTCCATTGGGATCGGAAGCTCGACGGGCGGCTCGGACATGCGCTGTTGGGTTTGCAGGCCGTGAAGGGTGTGGAGATTGGGCTTGGGTTCGAGACCGCACGGCGGCCGGGGTCCCAGGTGCACGACGAGATCTATTTCGACGAGGGGACGCAGGCGTTCACGCGGAAGACGAACAACGCGGGGGGAACCGAGGGCGGCATGACGTCCGGTGCCCCGCTCGTGGTGCGCGTGGCACTCAAGCCGCTTTCGACGCTCATGAAGCCGTTGCATTCGGTCGATCTCAAGACCAAGGCGGAAGCGAAGGGTGCGATCGAGCGCTCCGACGTCTGTGCGATTCCAGCGGCGGCAGTGATCGTCGAGGCGATTGTCGCGTTCGTCTTGGCGGACGCGTTTCTCGAGAAGTTCGGCGGCGACTCGTTGGTCGAGATCGAGCGCAACTACAAGGGCTACCTCAAACAGGTTCAGACAGCCTGACCCATGCGCACGATCGTGCTCATGGGGTTCATGGGGACCGGCAAGAGCGAGGTGGGTCGTCGGCTGGCGCGTCGGCTCGGGCGCGACTTCTTCGATACCGATCGTCTGATCGAGGAGCGCGCGGGCAAGAGCGTGTCGTCGATCTTCGCGGAGGACGGTGAGGTGACGTTTCGGGCCATGGAGACTGACGTCGTCCGCGACGTCGCGATGCGCGCGGAGGCGGTGATTGCCGTCGGCGGTGGCGTCGTGGTGAATCCCGTGAATACCCGCACGCTCCGCAATGCCGGCAGCTTGATGGTGCACCTTACGGCGGATCTCGAGACGATCCTGAGCCGTGTTGGCGACGCGAACGATCGACCATTGTTGGGCAGTGATCCGCGCGCGACAATCACGCGCTTGCAAGCGGAGCGCGGGCCCATCTATGCGGCCGCGGCCGATGCGACGGTCGATACCTCGGGTCGTCCTGCCGACGACATCGTCGATGAGATTCGTGTGCTTGCTGAGCGCCACGCGACACCGCGTCCCGGGGACACTGGTCCGGCCGTCGTCGAGGTCGATCTCGGCGACCGCACCTACGCGATCCATGTCGGTGCCGCGTGCTTGGACGAGCTGGGTCGCCGCGTGGCCGAGACCGGGTGCGGGGCGCGTGTGGCCGTCGTGACGACGGAGACCGTGGCCGGGCTGTATCTCGAGTCCGCTTTGACGTCGCTTCGATCGGCGGGCTTCGACCCTGCGGTCATTTGCATTCCAGACGGCGAAGAGCAGAAGAACATTTCCCAGTTGGCGCGCATCTACGACGAGCTCATTGCTGCCGGTGTGGATCGCGGCGGCGCGGTCGTCGCGCTTGGCGGTGGAGTGCTCGGCGATCTCAGTGGGTTCGCCGCCGCGACCTATCTGCGCGGGATAGCCTGCGTGCAGGTGCCGACGACCTTGGTGGCGCAAGTCGACTCGAGCGTCGGTGGAAAGACCGGGATCAATCACCCCGCGGGTAAGAACCTGATCGGCGCCTTCTCGCAGCCGCGTTTTGTGCTTGCCGATGTCGACTGTCTGCGCAGTTTGCCTGCTCGCGAGTATCGGGCCGGGCTCGCCGAGGTCATCAAGTACGGGGTCATCCTCGATGCGAAGCTGTTCGAGCTGCTGGAGCGGGAACGCGCAGCCGTGGAGCGCCTCGATCGGGACGTGCTCATCGAGATCGTCCAGACGTCCTGTCGACTCAAAGCCGATGTCGTCGCGCAGGATGAGCGCGAGGGCGGGCTTCGAGCCGTTCTGAACTTCGGCCACACGCTTGGCCACGCCATCGAAAACTTGACTGGATACACGACGTTCCTGCACGGCGAAGCGGTTGCCATCGGCATGGTCGCGGCAGCGCGCCTGTCGCAGAGCCTCGGACGCTGTTCGGAGGAGACAAGCACTCGCATTCACCACCTGATCGAGCGCTATGGCTTGCCAACGACGATCCCCGAGGACCTGAGCGATGCGTCGCTCGCGCAGGCAATGCAGACCGACAAGAAGGCGCGCGGTGGCACCATCAACTTCGTGTGCACCGATGGCATTGGAAGTCACAGCTTTCAGCGGCTGAGTGCCGAGGAGATCGTGCGGCATATACGGGGTTGATGATGGACGGAGGCTCGGTTGCTGGCTGCCGACGGCGGTCATGAGCAGCGGGTGGAGGAGTTCCGCGAGCGGCTTTCGTGGGACGGCGCTCACCAGAACGCGGCGCACGGTGCCGCGGTGACGGGGGCGAATGGATGATGGACGGACGGGAGGACGAGGTATGAGACGAGTTCTGGTAGTGGCGGTGGCGTGTGTTGCGCTGGTGGGTTGCGGCGGTGGCGGCGGGTCGAACGATCAGGGCGTGTCGTTTCGTGCGCTCGGGGTCTTTCAGGAATCAGTCGAGCAGTTCGCCCCAGCATCGGATACGTTCCCGAACAATGACGAGGCGGTCGGTGACACGGGTCGTGCCATCGTGCTCGAAACGACGCTGTTCGTTCCGAACGATCTCAACGGCGATGGTGATCTGGACGGTGGCTTCATCGGCGTTCGCAATGATCTCGTGTTTCAAGATCTGAACGTCCAGGGAGTACAGATCGAGATCTGGATTCCCGGAGCCTTGTTCAACCCGGTGGTCACCGACTTTGCTCCGATGTCGATCAACCTGACGCCTCCGCCGACGGGGGACGATGACTCGGGTGGAAACATCAGCTACGCGCAGACGATCTTCGTTTCGCCCGACGTGATTGCATTCCTGAACCAGAATCCAGGCCTCCTCCCGCCGCGTCCTTTTGACATGAACGTCGTGATGCGTGTCGAGGCGATCAGCGATAGCGGAGACTTCTTTGGGTCGAACGAGTTCACTTACAGCGTAGGTGTCTTCTAGTGGGGGGGCGGATGATGAGCACGAGACAACCAAGACAAATGTACCGATGGGGCGCCACAGCCGTAGCCATGGTTGCGCTGGCCGCTGTTGCCGCCGCATGTGGTGGGACTGGTGGTGGAGGTGGTCAGAAAGGCAATCCCGCTGACCAATTCTTCCTGAGCAACGGCAGCAACCGTGGCAGCCTGGTCGTCAACGTCAATCCCAACGAAGTCGACGCCAACAAGTCGGATCGTTTGGGTGTCGTGGCGACGCTTTCGGACGCCACCGGTGCACCGGTCCCGGGCGTGACGATTCAGTTCACGGCCGACATCGATGACATCCGTTTCATCGGCAGCAACTTCTTTACCGAAGACGGGCCCATCGACTCGATCGGGTTTGCGACCACCGATGCCAACGGGAACGCTGACATCATTGCCGTGGCCGGCAGTACGCCGACCGCGACAGGTGGCTTTCTCGGGACGGGGGTGATTTTCGCCCAGGCGCCGCCGGCGTTCTTTCTCGCCGCCGGCATCTCGGTCACATTGACCGACGTTGGGTTCATCGACTCCGATGTCCTCGCCGTGATCCCGTCCGAGGTGACGCTGGTAGAGCCGTCGATCGGGTCGGTCGTGTTCTTCAATCTCATCGGCGGGACGCCACCGTACATCCTCAAGAACGAGGCGAGTGGTGCCGGCGTCGCGACCCTCAGTCAGCATTGCGTTCCCGGGTGTACCGAGAACGGCGGCGGGCTCTGCATCGGGAGTCCATGTCAGACAGACGGGGATTGCAACATCGATGGCTCACCGTTGCCCGAGGATGTGTGCATCGGCGCGATCAAGCGTTGTCTCGCGAGTTGCGAGGGCTCCAATTGCGGCGGCTCGCGCTGTGACACCGATGCGGATTGCAACGACGGTTCGCCGACACCGGCGAACGTGTGCAAGGATTCCGGGCAGTCAGTCGTGTACACGGTCCTGGGCGATAACTTCAGTGGCACCGATACCTTCATCGTCGAGGATTCAGCCGCCGAAGCGATTACCGTTTCGGTGACCTTCGAATTCACGTGCGGGAACGGCACGCGTCGTGGTGGGGAGCAGTGCGACCTCACCGACGGCCTCGACGAGGTGTCCTGCACCGAGCTCGGCTTCTTCGGCGGGATTCTTACCTGCAGCGACGAGTGTGAGTTCGACGTGCAGAATTGCCTCACCGAAGAGCCCGCGCCGCCGATGGCGCCCTTGCAGTTCTGAGAAACGCTCGTCCGTGGGGGGTCGCGCCTGGCGCGCGGCCCCCTGCCCTCCTTTCCCCACGACACCGTATCTTGACCCACGGGCGGTGCGGCCCTAAGACGGATCGATCATGAGTTCGCGAGGCGTTCAAGATGCCCGGCCGCGCGGCAAGACGGTGCTGGTGCTGCATGGGCCGAACCTGAACATGCTGGGCGTGCGTGAGCCCGAGGTCTACGGGGCCGTGACGCTCGATCAGATCAACGAGCAGCTGGCCACGCTTGCCGCGGAGCTCGGCGTCGATCTCGAGGTCTTTCAGTCCAATCACGAGGGCGAGCTCGTCGAGCGTATCCAGGGGGCCGTGGGAGCCGCCGGCCCGGTGCACGCGATCGTCATCAACCCGGCGGCGTACACGCATACCAGCGTCGCTCTGCGCGACGCCCTGCTGGCCGTCGGCCTCCCGATCGTCGAGGTGCATCTCTCGAACCTGGCGCGTCGTGAGGAATTCCGACATCGCTCGCTGATCGGCGATGTCGCCGTCGGCTCCATTTCGGGCTTCGGAGTCGAGAGCTACCTGCTGGGTTTGCGGGCGGCTGTCAGGGTGATCACCACGTCACGGGGGCGCTCCCTGCGGACGCGTCGTCCGCAGAAGACGCGCCGCCCGGCGTGACCCGGCGCCCACGCCTCGTCTTGCTCGCCCTTTGTGTTGTCGCGCTGGCGTCGGCGTGTGAGCGGAACGGCGGGCCGCCCCGATTGGAGGTCTCCCCGG
Organism: Deltaproteobacteria bacterium; assembly: GCA_029262315.1. GTDB lineage: Bacteria > Desulfobacterota > Binatia > UTPRO1 > UTPRO1 > JAJCZP01. The sequence continues at coordinate 56,274 of JAJCZP010000241.1, forward strand.
CCGAGTACGTGCGCGGTGTCGAGAGTGCTCCGGGCGGGGATGCCCGTGCGGGTGTCGGTGCGCGCTTTCGGATTCGGAATGGTGGCCAGGGTCCTCTGCAGCTGCGGGCCCTCGTGAGCGATTGTGCGTGTCACGCGGCGATCGTCGGTCCCGATGTGGTCGGCTCGAATGAGGAAGTAACGATTGCCGCTCGGTGTCGCCCCGTTCCCGGCGCCGGGGACCATCGTCAGCTGCGCGTGCACTCGAACGATCCGGACCATCCCACGCATACGCTCGCCGTTCGCGTGGCCGGGGGTGATCCCGTAGCACGGCCTGCCGCACTTTCGTTCGGATACGTCCAGGTGGGTCGCGAGGTCGCGCGCGAGATTCTCGTGCCGGATGCCCCGCCTCTGGTGCGATTGAAAAGCGGTGCGGACGCCTTTTCGCTCGTGCCCGGCGCGGTTGGGCGGGACGGCTCCAGAACATATCGGGTGCGTTTCGCACCCCAACGGCCCGGGGTGTCGCGCGCGGTGCTCGCGCGCGGTGCCGGCGCAGTGCCGATCGCGGTTTCCGGCGTTGGATTCGAAGATCTCGCGGCCTTTCCCGCCGAGGTGCGGACGCCGAGCGCCGTCGCCGAAGACCTTCCCCAGCTCTTTCTCAAGAACGTGACCGGGACTCCCCTCGAGGTCACGCGCATCGACTACCCGCCGGGTATCGCTGGCGAGCTGCAGACGATCGTCGCCGGCGAAGAGTTTCGCGTACGGCTTCGGAGTGTCGGTCCTCCGAGAAACGTGTCGCCAGGCGCGATCCTGGTGCACACGAACGCGTCGGACGCGCCGAGCGTCGTCGTCCCGGTGATCCACACTACTGCCCCGAGGGCCTGAGGAGTCGCTGGTGCCAACGATCGGCATTCCTCTCCCGCCAGCGGCTGCCTTCGACGTTCTGGGGGTGGGGGTCAACGCGGTTGATCATCTCTGCACCGTTCCCGCGTTTCCAGTGTTCAACAGCAAGACCGCGTTGGCCGACTACGATTGCCAGCCCGGTGGACAGGTGGCGACCGCGCTCGTGGCACTCCAGCGTTGGGGATGCGCGACCGCCTATGTCGGGACGTTCGGTGGCGACCAGGCGGGAGACTTGTCGCGGCGCTCTCTCGTGGACGAGGGGATCGACGTCACGCACGCTCGCGTTCGTCGCGGTGTTCCCAATCAACTCGCCGTCATCCTCGTCGATGAGAAGACGGGCGAGCGGACGATCATGATGCGTCGCGATGCCGCGCTCACGCTCGATCCCGAGGAGATCGAACGCGCCGTCGTGACCTCGGCGCGCGTGTTGCATCTCGACGGCTACGACGTCGCGGCCGCGACGCGCGCGGCTACTTGGGCGCGCGCTGCGGGCATTCCCGTCGTGGTCGATGTCGATATGGAGGTCGGCGGGGTTGATGCATTGCTCGCCGCGACCGACGCGGTCATCGTGTCGCTCGAGTTCGCGCTTGCGCTTTCTGGCGCGACTACTCCAGAGCGAGCGCTCCGTCGACTCGGGGCCGATACCGGCGCGGTGTTGGTCGCGATCACCCGCGGTGCGGAGGGCTGTATGGCCCTGATGGGGGGTGACCTGCACGTCTTTCCCGCTTACGCGATCACCTGTGTGGATTCGACTGGCGCGGGCGATGTCTTCCATGCGGGGTTCATCTACGGCCTGCTCCAGAATTGGCCGCTCGAGCGTGCCCTCCGGTTCGCGAACGCCACCGCTGCGCTGAAGTGCACTGCGCGGGGCGGGCGCCCGGGCATCCCTAGCGTTGCGGCCGCCATCGACTTGATGGCCGGCTGAGACGGTTTCGCCCAGCCCGCTGCCTGCGCGGCGTGCATTGCTTCATCGGGGCGATCGGCCTAAGAATTGAGTATGACTCAATATAAGCCTGAAAGCCCCGCAGGCGTGCGGCGGAGGGCTCATACGGACTGGTCGTTCCCCTTCCCTCCCCCCGGGAAGCGCAGGGCTCGTGCCGACGCCAACGGTGCCGTGCCGCCGCGTACCGCCTATCGATGGCCGTTTCGCCCGCTCGATACAGAGGCCCTACCCGCGCGCGGGGTCCCGTCGCCAATCGGGCGTGAGGCGTTCAAGCGCGGTGTCCGCGATGCGACGGAGTGCGACGATGTCGGCGTCATCTCGTTGGACGATCCGGCGATCGCCCACGAGGTCGAGGAGGTGCGCTACGTGTATCCGCACGCGCGCTCGTTGGTCGTTCTGATCGCCGAGGAGAACAAGCCGGCGATGCAATCGCGCTACCTGCCGACCGCGAATCACGAACTCTACACGTGTGAGGAACGCTTGTTCGAGATCGGTCGGCGCACGGTCAAATACATCAATACGCTCGGCGGCGAGGGACTCACGACGACAGTTGGCTGGCCGCAAGAGGTCAGCCGTCGCTGGGCCGACAAGATCTGGCCACTCAGCCACAAGTTGGTGGCGCATGCCGCTGGCCTCGGTGTGATCGGACTCAGTCGTAATTTTCTGCACAGGAAGTTCGGCGCGTATTGCCTGATCGACACGGTCGTCACGAACCTGGAATTCGAGGAGTTCGATACACCCGTCGATTGGAATCCTTGTCTCGAATGCAACCTCTGCGTTGCCTCCTGTCCGACCGAGGCGATCAAGGCTGACGGCGATTTCGACTTCTTCGCGTGCTACAATCACACGTATCGTGACTCGATCCCGGGTTTCCTCGACCTGGTACGCGATCTCGGCGAGGCCAAACCCCGCAAGTTCGACAAGCGTTGGAGCGATGTCGAGATCGCGGCGCTGTGGCAGTCACTGGCGTTCAAAGTCGAGTATCGCTGCTTCAACTGCGTCGCCACCTGCCCCGCCGAGATTCACGACTCGTTTCATGGCGATCGGGGTACGCGTCGGCGCTACCTCGACGAGACGTTGAAGCCCCTGACATACACGCGCACGCACGAAGAAGAACAATTCGTCATCGACACGCCCAGTGCTCGCGAACGTTACGACATTCCGCCGGGTGAGTGGCGCACGCCACTCGATCCCGCGGCCCCGGCATCGCAAACGGTACGGCTGGTCAGCTTGCAGCGCATCCGCACGCAGGACGTCGATCCGATGATGCGCAACATGCCGCAGTACTTTCGGAGCTACGAAGCCGCGGGCCTCGATTTCACGACGCAATTCGACTTCGGGGGGCCCGGTGGCGGGCAGTGGGTGATGCGGATCCAGAACAAGCGGTGCGCCGTACAGCCGGGAACGACGCCCGACCCTGATCTCACGATCCGATGTCCAGGGACGTTGTTCCTCGGTATCCACCAGGGGACGAAGAGTGCCCCGTGGGCGATGGTGACGGGACGCCTCAAAGTGACGGGCGACCGACGACTCTTCCTCCAGTTTCCCCGGCTGTTTCCGACCGAGCCGGCGAGCGGTCTGCTTGCGCGCGCGCGCTTCGCATTGCGACGATGGCACCGGCGCCGCAGCGGGCGTATCGCGTCCTCGAAGCGGCCTGCTGCATGACCCGTCGGACGTCGCCGGCCGCGCCTACGCTGCGATCGCGCCCTACGCGCACGCGGCGTCGCGTCTCGTGGCGGAAGGATCCCGAGGGGCGGCGCGTGCGGATTCTCGATGCCGCCGCACGCCTGTTTGGGCAGCACGGATTCATGCACGTGCGCACCGGTGCCATCGCCGCGGCCGCCGACGTGTCCGAGGGCACCGTGTTTCATCATTTCGGCTCGAAGGAGGGTCTGCTGTCCGAGGTCGCCGAGCGCTACGGCCGCGGCTTTGCCGGCGCGATGTTCGAGGGCGTGCGACCGGAGGATCCGCTGCCCGACCCCGACTGGACCGTCCGCCGGGCGTTCGCCTACGTGCGACACAGCGATCCGTCGTTCGGCGTATTTCTCCTCAGCGACGACCCGACGACGCCGGGCCGCGCGCGACGGGCCAACCGCCAGGAGATCGTCAACACTTTGACTCGCTTCTTGGAGAGCTGGATGGCGCGCGGCCTGGTTCGACGGCTCGACCCGCAGGTGGTCGCCGAGTTGCTCTTCGGTTTGGTCGAGACGGCGCTGAAGGAGTGCTACGCCCGCGGCCAGCAGGAGCGCGAGGAAGTGTACGTGCGGGAGGTCGCGCATGCGATTCGGGGTATGCTGGAGGAAAGCACTCCCCTACCCTAAATCGCGTGCGGTGGGGGTGTTCCCAGGTGGACTCGGCGGTCGGTGGCGCCCGGGCGCTATGGGGCGCTACGCTCGGTACCGGGCTGGTGCTCACTTTGGTGGCGGCGCCCGCGGAGACCAGTGGTTGGAAGGAGACGGCCCGCTCCAATGGGGTCGTCGTTGCGGAACGGAGCGCCCCGGACCAACGCGTGCCGACCTTCCGCGCCATAGGCCTCGTTGACGCCGACCTGCCGACCGTCCTCCGCGTCATCCAGGAAGCCGATCGGCACCCGGAATGGCTCGAAGACTGCATCGGCGCGCGCGTGCTTGCTCGGGAAAGCGAGAGCGTCAGCTACACCTACCATCGGACGAACGTGCCGTGGCCGCTGGCGGATCGGGACGTGATCTTGCGGACCGAGGTCGAGGTCGTCGAGCCTCGTGGGCTCGTGTTCGTGCGGTTTCGGAGCGCGCCGGACAGAGCGCCGGTGGTGAGCGGCGTGGTCCGGATCGCCACACTGGAAGGATTCTACCGCCTCGAGGCGCTTGCTGGTCATCGGACGAGTGTCGAGTATCGTGTCACTGTCGAGCCGGCAGGACGCGTGCCGAGCTGGGTACAGAGCCGGGCGACGCGAAGCATTCCGCTGAGTACTGTTCTGGGGTTGCAGCGACAGAGCGCGCTCGTCGCCGGCGAGAACTCCGTGCTGATTGCCGCTGAGCCGGAAGCCACTGTGAATTCGAGTGCGACCGCTCGCGTTGTCGCGTCCGATGCGGCCCCGGCGCCACCAGGCGACGGGACGGTGACCAGACGGGACGGGGCGGTCACGAGTTTGGTGCCCCAGACGACCGCCAGCGGCGGCTTCTAGCTCGGTTCAGATCGGGGGCGCAGTGCTGGCCTCCGGCCCAGTTCATATCGGAGGCCTCGCCTCGGTCTTCGGCCCGGTTCGCGCTGTGCAGCGCAGCTAGCGGTCGTAGCTCGGGTCATGTCGTGGACGGGCCTCCGGCCCTTCGCGTTGCGGGGTTCTGGGGGCGTTGGTAGTGTCGCACGTGGGCCCACCGGGCCGGTCTGACCGGCCTTGGTGGGTATTCGTGTATGCAGCCGAGGGTACAGCCGAGAGCCGCCGATGGCGGGAGTTCGCTCCGTGATGCCATCCGCCGGGTTGGTGCGGTTGGCACGGGTGAACGGTTGCGTGTCGAGGGCTTGCGGGCGGGCGGTCGGGCGCAGCTGATCGCCGAGGCGTCGCGGACGACGCCAGCGCCGCTGCTGATTCTCACTGCGGACGGCGAAGCCGCCGAAGCCCTGGTAGGCGATATAAGCTTTTTTCTGGGCGAGGATCACCGCACCCCCGTGCTCGATCGGCGCGTGCATCTCTTTCCGGCGTGGGACGTTCCAGCCTTCGAGCCGGTGTCGCCCTCGGCGCCGGTCGTGGCGGATCGGATGGCCACGCTCTTCTATCTTCTCGAAGGCCGCGACCCGATCGTCGTGACGACTCCCGAGGCGCTGATGCAACGGGTCATGCCACGCGGCACGTTCAAGGGCGCTCTCCGCTATCTCGTCGAAGGCGACGAGATCGATGTCGAAGAGCTCACGGCCCATCTCGTGGCGTGGGGGTACCAACGGCTTCCGGCGGTTGAGGATCGTGGTGAGTTTAGCGTACGCGGCGCGTTGATCGACGTCTTTCCGCTGCTGGAAGCGGCGCCGCTGCGGATCGAGCTGAACGGCGATCGCATCGAGAGCATCCGAATGTTCGATCCCGACACGCAGCGCTCACATGCCAGTCGCGAGGAGTTGGTCGTGCTGCCCGCGCGCGCGGTTTCGCTCGCGCATCTCGGAGGGTCGGCGGGGCGACGAGCGGTCGAGACCCGCGCCATCGAAATCGGCATGCCGCGACTCGAGCGGCATGCGATGACGGACGCGATCGAGAACGGACTCTTCTTCCCCGGCGTGGAGTTCACGGCGCCGTATCTGTACCCGGGCGGCCTAGCCACGCTCTTCGACTTTCTACCATCGGGCGTCCGGCTCTGGGTCGATGACCCGGGGCGCATCGAGGGGATGTGGGAAACCGCGTGGGACGCGGTCGGTATCCGTGCCGGCGAAGCCGAGCAGGCGCCGCGATTTTTTTCGCCAGTCGAGCACTGGTTTCTCGATCCGCACCAGATGCGGGAAGTCCTTCAGCCGTTCCCGACCATAGAGCTCGATTCGCTCGTTGGCCTCTCCGGTGTTCCGGGGCGCGTCCATCTCACGTGCTACACCCTGGCCGATGTGACGGGCGTCCAGGCCGAGCAGGCATCGCCGACGATGAAGCCGATCGCGGATCGGATTCGTGAGTGGGAGTCGGAAGGGCGGCGCACGATTCTGGTCGTTCCGGGCGCGAATCAGGGCGCACGACTCCAACAGCTGCTCGAAGGGCACGATCTGGCGCCCAGCATCGCGACCACGCCGCTACCCGAGATTCTCGCTATGCGCGGCACCGCGCCGGTGATCGTCGACGGCGTTCTGTCGCAGGGCTTCCGTTTTCCCAGCGAGCCGGTCGTGTTCGTGAGTGAGGAGGAGCTCTTCGGCGAGCGCCGCCAGCGGCGGCGTGCCCGCAGGGTGAGTGCCGCGGACGTGCTGTCGAGTCTCGCCGAGCTCAAGTCGGATGACTATGTCGTGCACGTCGATCACGGCATCGGTCTCTACCGTGGCCTCCGGCACATGACGGTTGCCGACGCCGCGGGCGATTTTCTCCACCTCGAGTATCTCGGTGGCGACCGCCTTTATCTGCCCGTTGATCGCATCAACCTGGTGCAGAAATACGTTGGCGGGAGCGATGGCGCCAAACCGTCACTGGACAAGCTCGGCGGCACGACCTGGGCGCGGGTCAAGAGTAAGACGCGCGAAGCGCTCCTCGCCATGGCACGCGAGCTCGTCGACGTCGCTGCCAGGCGGCAGGTGCTGGACGGCAAGACCTACGATCATACGTCGGACACCCTCTATCAGGAGTTTGTGGCACGATTTCCGTTTGACGAGACCCCGGACCAGGAGCGCGCCATTGGCGAGGTCCTCGAAGATCTCAGTCGCCCGCGGCCGATGGATCGGCTCGTGTGCGGCGATGTCGGCTTCGGCAAGACCGAGGTCGCCATGCGTGCGGCGTTCGTGGTGACGATGAGCGGGCGCCAGACCGCAGCGCTGGTCCCGACGACCGTGCTCGCGCAGCAGCACTACGATACGTTCCGGGAGCGCTTCGCGGGCTATCCGCTGCGCATCGAGATGCTGTCGCGGTTTCGTTCGCGCGCCGAGAACCTCGAGATCATCGAAGGCCTGGCTGTCGGAACCATCGACGTTGTCGTCGGCACTCATCGGTTGCTGCAAGGCGACGTGCAGTTTCGTGATCTCGGTCTGCTCGTGATCGATGAGGAGCATCGCTTCGGCGTGCGCGACAAGGAGCGTATCAAGGCGCTCCGTGCGATCGTCGATGTCCTCACGCTGACGGCGACGCCCATTCCGCGTACGCTTCAGATGGCGTTGACGGGTATGCGCGATCTCTCGGTCATCGAGAGTCCGCCAGTCGATCGGCTCGCGATCCGCACGTATGTGACGCGCGCCGACGACGACGTGGTGCGCGAGGCCATCCTGCGCGAAATTCGTCGCGGTGGGCAGGTTTTCTTTGTCCACAATCGTGTCGAGTCCATCGACCGCCAGGCGGAGCATCTCGCGAGCCTCGTGCCCGAGGCCACGGTAGTCGTCGGGCATGGGCAGATGGGCGAGCGGGGCCTCGAGCGCGTCATGGACGACTTCATGCATCATCGCGCCAATGTGCTCGTCTGCTCGACGATCATCGAGTCGGGTATCGATATCCCGCGCGCCAACACCATCATCATCAACCGTGCCGACACCTTCGGATTGGCGCAGCTCTACCAGCTGCGTGGACGCGTCGGCCGATCAAACTTGCGTGCGTACGCGTATCTGCTGATTCCGGGTGAGCATCTGATTGGTGGCGATGCGCACAAGCGGCTCGCGGCGCTGCAAGAGCTCGACGAGCTCGGCGGTGGGTTCCGTCTTGCGGCGCACGATCTCGAGATTCGCGGGGCAGGGAACCTGCTCGGAAAACAGCAATCCGGGCAGATCACGGCAGTTGGTTTCGAGCTTTACACGCACATGATGGAAGACGCCGTGCGCGAGGTGCGCGGGGAAACCCTCACGGCCGATGTCGAGCCCGAGATCCAGCTTGGCATCGAGGCCTACGTCCCCGAGACGTATGTGCCGGACGTCAATCAACGCTTGGTGCTCTACAAACGCCTTGCCGGTATCAAGCGGATCGCCGATCTCGATGACATCGCCCTGGAGCTGCAAGATCGCTTCGGTCCGATTCCGGCGTTGGTTGACAGTCTGCTGCGGATCATGAGTCTTCGGCGTACGTTGAAGGATCTTCTCGTGACCTCGCTCCGCCAGCGCGGCGAGTACGTGCTGTTCGAGCTGCATCCGGAAACACCGGTCGAGCCCCAGACCGTGCTCCGACTCACCAAGAAAGAGAACGAACGCGTACGCCTTTTCCCGGATTCTCGGGTCGGATATCGTCCGGAGGCACGCGATACCGATGGCAAGATCGCCGAGCTTCAGGCGTTCTGTGGGAGGCTGCAATGACGGCAAGACAGTGGACCGTGTCGGCGCGCTTGGTAGTGATACTCGGGTTCGTGAGTATGGCGTCGTGCTCGTTGTGGGCGTCGAAGAGCGAGCCAACCGACGCCGACCAAGCGCAGACCGGAGACGGGGCTATGGTGGCCGATGGCGACGGGTTCGCGGACGCCACGCCAGACACCGCCACGGCGGGCCCCAGCGGCGTGCTGGTCAACCGCGTCGTTGCGACTCTCGATGGCGAGCCGATTACGATGATCGAGTTCGATTCCTTTCGTACGCGTTTCAGCGCGAACCCCGCGAATGAGGGAGCCGGCGCGCTCGACGAGGCCGCACTGCTCGATCAACTCTTGATGGAGAAGATCTTCGAGAAGCAGGTCGAAGCGCAGGGGCTGACGGCTTCGGATGAGCAGGTCGAGGAGTATCTGGCATCGATCCGTTCGCGGAACCAACTCACCGAGGAGCAGTTGCGCGCGGCCGTTGAGGCGCGCGGGTTCAACTACGACGGCTACATCGAACAGGTGCGCACCGACATCGAGCGTGCGAATCTCGTCAACAAAGAGATTCGCGCGCGGGTGAACGTCACACCCGAAGAAGTCGAGCGCTACTATCAGGCGCATCTCCCCGACTATGCTCTCTCGCCGCGGGTGCACGTCCGACTCATTTCACTTCTGGTGCCTCCCGATGCGTCGAGCATTCAGCGTGAGGTTCTGCGCGAGAAAACAGAGGAGATTCAGGCCGATGCGGCGGCGGGCGCCAACTTCGCCAAGCTTGCCAAGGAGTACTCGCAAGGCCCTGGGGCGGAGGACGGTGGCGATCTGGGCGTGATGGATCGCGGTGAGATGCAGGGTGCCTTCGACGCGGCGGCGTTCACGCTCGCCGAGGGTGAGGTGAGTGACGTGATCGAGACCGAGACCGGGTACCACATCCTGAAAGTGGAAGAACACCTCGCGGAATCGCACCGCCCACTCGAGGATGTGCAGGATGATATTCGCGAGGAACTCTATCGCAAGGCGATGGAAGAGCGCTACGATCGCTGGCTGACGAAGGATCTCCGGGAGAGGCACTACATCGAGATTCTGCTGTGATCCTGCTCGGCATCACGCTCGGTGATCCAGCGGGCGTCGGCGCGGAGGTCATCCTCAAGGCCATTGCTCGGCCGAAGGTTTCCCGTGTCCGGGTGGTGGTCATCGGGGATCTCGCCACGCTGCGGGCCACCGCGAAGCGGCTCCGCCTGCCGACAGAGCTCGTTGCCGTAGCCGAGGACCAGCTGCCAGCATTGGCGCGCGCCCGGCGCACGCCGGGGGTACTCCCGGTGCTGGCGCAGCGACCGCTGGTCGCGCGCGCTCGACGGCCAGGAAAGCCGACGCGCGAAGGCGGGCGGGCCGCCTATCGCTGGATCGAGACGGCCGCGCGCCTTGCCGTCGACGGAACGATCGACGGTGTGGTGACCGGGCCGATCAGCAAAGAGTGGGTCACGCGCGGTGGGCTTCCGATTACCGGCCATACCGAGCTACTGCGGGATCTCACCGGGGCGCGCGACGTCCGTATGATGCTGGCTGGTCGCCGGCTCCGCGTCGTTCTCGTCACGATGCATTTGCCCTATCGGGCGGTTCCGAGGGCGATTCGGGGCACGCAGGTAGGGCGCACAATCGCCGTTGCCGATCAGCACCTACGCCGATATCATCATCTGACACGTCCGCGTCTCGCGGTCGCTGGCTTGAATCCCCACGCTGGCGAAGGAGGGTTGTTCGGCACTGAGGAACGGACGGTCATCGAGCCTGCGGTCACCGAAGCACGAAAGACTGGCATATCGGTGAGCGGTCCCTACCCACCGGATACGCTCTTTGTGAGAGCGGCCGCGGGTGAGTTTGACGCGGTGATCGCGATATACCACGACCAGGGGCTGATTCCGTTGAAGCTGCTGCACTTCCACGATGCGGTGAACGTCACTATGGGTTTGCCGATTGTGCGGACGTCACCCGATCACGGGACGGCGTACGACATCGCGGGGCGTGGCGTGGCGCAGGAGACCAGCATGGTCGAGGCGATCGCATACGCGGCCCGGATGGCACGGCACGGCGTGGGTCAACGAGGGAGACAGCCACGATGAATCCAGCGATCTTTCGCGAGTACGACATACGAGGGGTCGCCGACCGCGACTACGATGAGAGCTTCGCACGTACGCTGGGTCTAGCGTATGCGACGAAGTTTGGTGCGGACGGGGTGAAGCGCATCTCGGTGGGGCGCGATTGTCGTCTCACGTCTGACAAGTACGCCGAGGCGCTGAAGGACGGTCTACGGGCCGGGGGCCTGAACGTGATCGACATCGGCATGTGTCCGACGCCGCTCACCTACTTCTCGCTCTTTCACCTCGATCTCGACGGCGGCATTCAGGTGACCGGCAGTCACAATCCGCCGGAGCACAACGGTTTCAAGATCTGCGTTGGCAAGACGACGATCCACGGCGCGCAGATCCAAGAGCTTCGCACGCTCATCGAGGCGGGGAAGTTCCGCGAGGCGGAACGCGGTGGCGAGGAGAGCTACGCGATCATCCCCGCCTATCAGAAGCATCTGGACGAGCAATTCGGAACGTTGTCTCGCCCGTTGAAGGTCGTTGTCGATAGCGGCAACGGCGCCGCGGGCCCGGTGGCGCCGGGGGTCATCAAGGCGCTCGGGTGTGAGATGACCGAGCTCTTTTCCGAGCCCGACGGACGGTTCCCGAATCATCACCCGGATCCGACCGTCGAGGAGAACGTCGCCGATCTGATCGCCGCCGTCCGCGAGGGAGGTGCCGACGTGGGCGTCGCGTTCGACGGCGATGCCGATCGCGTCGGGCTGGTCGACGAGACCGGTCGCATCCTTTGGGGCGACGAGATGTTGATCCTGTTCGCGCGCGATATCTTGAAAGACAAGCCGGGAGCCACCGTCGTCTCCGAGGTCAAATGCTCGCAGCGTCTTTTCGACGACATCGAGGCGAATGGTGGGCGCGCGATCATGTGGAAAGCGGGGCACTCGCTCTTGAAGGCGAAGATGCGTGAGACAGATGCCGCCCTCGGGGGCGAGATGAGCGGTCACATCTTCTTCGCCGACCGCTACTTCGGGTTCGACGATGGCATCTACGCCGCGTGTCGGATGCTCGAGGTCGTGGCCAAGTCCGGGCGCCCGTTGTCGGAGCTGTTGGCCGACCTGCCGACCGCGGTCAATACGCCGGAGATTCGGGTCGAGTGCCCGGACGACGTGAAATTCACCATCGCTGAGAAGGCGAAAGAGCGGTTTCGCGCCGAGGGCTACGACCTCATAGACGTCGATGGTGTGCGTGTGCGCTTTCCCGAGGGATGGGGGTTGATCCGCGCCTCCAACACCCAACCGGTGTTGGTCATGCGCTTCGAGGCGACGACCCCAGCCAAACTTGCGGAGTACCGCGGCATCGTCGAGCGTACCCTGGCCGAGATTCAGCGCGAGGCCGGCGTCTAGTCAAGCCGGACGGGCGCATGTCGTGAACGCCGCCGGGCATGCCTGAGTACATCGTCGTCCGCGGCGCCCGCGAGCACAATCTCAAGGACGTCACCGTCTCTATCCCACGGGGACGGTTGGTCGTGGTGACCGGGCTCTCGGGCTCCGGCAAGTCGTCGCTGGCGTTCGATACGCTCTACGCTGAGGGGCAGCGGCGTTACGTCGAGTCACTATCGGCGTACGCACGGCAGTTCCTCGAGCAGATGGAGAAGCCGGACGTCGACTCCATCGACGGGCTCTCTCCGGCGATCGCCATCGAGCAGAAGACCGCGGGCAAGAACCCGCGCTCGACGGTCGCGACCGTGACCGAGATCTACGACTATCTCCGGTTGCTCTTCGCGCGTGCGGGGAGGGCCCATTGCCCCGAGTGCGGGGAGGCCATCGCATCGCAGACCGTGCAGCAGATCGTCGATCGCATCATGGCACTTCCCGAGAAGACCCGGCTGCATCTCTACGCGCCAGTCGTGCGTGGTCGGAAGGGCGAGCATCGCCAGGAACTCGATGGACTGCGGCGTGCCGGTTTCGTGCGTGTTCGCATCGACGGCGTGCTGCGTGAGCTCCAGGACGATATCGAACTCGCGCCCCGCACGGCGCACACGATCGAGGTGCTGGTCGATCGCCTCGTCATGCGTGCTGGTCTCGAGAAACGGCTTGCCGACTCGCTCGAGGTCGCGTTCACCCACGGGGGGGATATCGTCGCGGTCGAGCGACTGGGCGAGGGCGATACGGTGGAGGAATCGACGCTCTTTAGCCGACGGTTCGCGTGCGTACGCTGTGGAGTATCGTTGCCCGAGCTCAGTCCCCGCCTCTTCTCGTTCAATAGTCCGTACGGTGCGTGTCCCGGATGCAACGGCCTGGGCGTGAAGCGCTATTTCGATCCCGACCGCCTGGTCGTCGACGGCCGAAAGAGTCTGGCCCAGGGGGCAGTCGCGGCGCTCGATCGCAAAACGGCTGGTCAACTGCGCACCATGTTCACGGCGCTTTCGCGCCACTATGACTTCTCGCTCGACGCTCCGTTCGAAGAACTCTCGGCCGCGGCCCGGAAAGTCGTGCTCCACGGAACGAAGGGCGTTGCCGTCGACATCGAGATCGTCCGCGGGGAACGTCAGGATACCCTCTCGCGCGTTTGGGAAGGCCTCGTGGCGTTTTTCGATCATCGATATCGGACGTCGGATTCGCATTGGCTCCGTGAGGAGTTGGAGCGGTTCATGAGCGCGCGACCCTGCGGCGACTGCAACGGCGCTCGTCTGCGGCGAGAGAGCCTTGCCGTTCGGGTGGGCGATCGGACCATTCCCGAGGTCGGGCAACTCTCGGTCCAAGCCGCGGCGGACTTCATCTCCGACCTCGTACTTGGCGAGCAGGAGTCGGCGATCGCCCGCCCGATCCTGAAGGAGATCCGCGAGCGCCTGGGCTTTCTCACCGAGGTTGGGCTCGGCTATCTGACGCTCGACCGCGCTGCCGCGACGCTCTCGGGAGGCGAGAGCCAGCGCATTCGGCTTGCGACCCAGATTGGCGCGCGCCTGAGCGGGGTGCTCTACATTCTCGACGAGCCCTCGATTGGCCTGCATCCGCGTGACAACGCTCGCCTGCTCGCCACGCTGCAGAGCCTCCGCGACCTCGGGAATACCGTGGTGGTGGTCGAGCACGATCGCGAGACGATGCTCGCCGCGGACCACCTGATCGACATGGGTCCGGGCGCGGGAGTGCACGGCGGCCACGTCGTTGCGGCGGGTACGCCGGCCGAGGTGATGGCGAATCCGTCCTCGCTGACCGGCCGGTATCTCACGGGGGCAGCGGCCATTCCCGTGCCTGACAAGCGACGTGCGGGCCCAGGGTTTAGCCTCGTCGTTCGTGGTGCGCGAGAACACAATCTCAAGAACGTCACCGTTGAGATCCGGCTCGGTACCATCACCTGCGTCACCGGTGTCTCCGGGTCCGGTAAGAGTTCGTTGGTCGTGGATACGATCACCAACGCACTCCGACAGCGACTCGGGGGAGGTCGCGAGGCCGTTGGCGCGCACGACGAGATTACTGGCTGGCAGCTCCTCGACAAAATCATCGACATCGATCAGGCACCGATCGGGCGTACCCCGCGCTCGAATCCGGCGACGTACACTGGCCTGTTCGGCCCTATCCGTGAGGTGTTCGCGCAGCTCCCCGAGTCACGTGCGCGCGGGTATGATGCCGGGCGCTTCTCGTTCAACGTGCGTGGTGGCCGGTGCGAAGCGTGTAAGGGCGACGGGGTCTTGCGGATCGAGATGCACTTTTTGCCCGACGTCTTCGTCACCTGCGAGGTGTGCCGCGGTTCGCGCTATGCGCGGGAGACGCTCGAGGCGGAGTATCGCGGCAAGAGCATCGCCGCGGTGCTCGATCTGACGGTGGCCGAGTCGCTCGAGTTCTTCGCCAGTTTTCCCGCGATCCGCACGCGTCTGACGGCCCTCCACGACGTCGGGCTGGGGTACCTTCGGCTCGGTCAGGCGGCGACCACCCTGGCCGGTGGCGAGGCGCAGCGGGTCAAGCTCGCGCGTGAGTTGGCGCGTCGGGCGACCGGAAAAACGCTGTACGTGCTCGATGAGCCGACCACCGGGCTTCATTTCGAGGATGTCCGGCGTCTCCTGGGCGTCCTCGAACGGCTGGCCGATCAGGGCAATACGATTCTCGTGATCGAGCACAACCTGGACGTGATCAAGACTGCCGACCGGGTGATCGATCTCGGCCCGGAGGGGGGTGCCGGCGGTGGTCAGGTGGTGGCAGAGGGCACTCCCGAGGAAGTGGCCGCCGCATCCGGCTCGCATACGGGGCGTTTGCTGCGGGAGATGCTGGGGCGTCCCCCCGAGTCCAGGTAGCCGCGAGGTTGACAGGCCACGTACGCTTATATAAGACTTATCAGGTCTGAATAGGGTGTGTAGGGAACCGGTTGAATTTGCAGGATAATCACCAGCCACTCGCAGTCTAGTCGATTGACGCAGGCGGTCACCGAGGTTATACAAGAGTCGATGAGTCTGAATTCGACGACCTCGTTTCATCCCCAGGCCGGGGTGACCGCTCTCCAGAGCCGAGCAGGAGTTCCGGGAGTACAATGAGCAACCGTATCTACATGGACAATCATGCCACCACGCCGATGGACCAGCGGGTTCTCGACGCCATGCTGCCCTACTTCACCGAGAAGTACGGCAACTCCGGCAGCCGCAATCACGCCTTCGGGTGGGAAGCGGAGGCGGGGGTCGATCAAGCCCGCGAGCGGATCGCCAAGCTCATCAACGCCAAGCCGAAAGAGATCATCTTTACGAGCGGGGCGACGGAGTCGGACAACATCGCGCTGAAGAGCGTCGTCGAGTTCTACCGTGAGAAGGGCAATCACATCATCACGGCGACCACCGAGCACAAGGCCATTCTCGATGTGTGCAAGTCGCTCGAGCGGAAGGGCCTCGCCGAGGTCACCTACCTCCCGGTCGACAAGCAGGGGCTCATCGATCTCGACCAACTGCGTGCCGCGATCACGGACAAGACCATCCTGATCTCGATCATGCACGCCAACAACGAGATTGGCGTCATCCAGCCTATTCACGAGATCGGCAAGATCGCCAAGGAGAAGGGCGTGCTGTTCCACAGCGACGCCACCCAGGGCGTTGGCAAGGTTCCCGTCGATGTCGAGGCGATGGGCATCGATCTCATGTCGTTCAGTGGGCACAAAATGTATGGCCCGAAGGGTATCGGTGGTCTTTACGTTCGCGCGCGGAATCCGCGGGTTCGTCTGTCGCCGATGATCGAAGGCGGCGGCCAGGAGCGCGGAATGCGCTCGGGGACGCTCAACGTGCCAGGCATCGTCGGTCTCGGACGCGCGTGCGAACTCGCGGGCGAGGAGATGCAAGAAGAAAGCGCACGCTTGCTGCGATTGCGCGAGCGCCTGCGGAAGGCCCTGATGGACGATCTCGGGGACACCTATCTCAACGGGCACCCTACTGAGCGTCTTCCCGGCAATCTCAACATCAGCTTCGAGTTCGTCGAGGGCGAGTCGCTCTTGATGGGGCTGAAAGACATTGCCGTTTCGTCGGGTTCAGCGTGTACGTCGGCAACGCTGGAGCCATCCTACGTACTGAAGGCCCTCGGTGTGGGCGACGAGCTTGCACATACTTCGATCCGCTTCGGCCTCGGTCGCTTCAACACCGAGGAAGAGGTCGACCGCGTGGCTGAGCGCGTTGTGTCCGAAGTGACGCGGCTGCGCGAGATGTCACCGCTCTACGAGATGGCGAAGGAAGGCATTGATTTGAAGTCGTACAACTGGGCGCGGGACTGAGCGCCTGCTACTGAGATTTGCGAGGAAGGACTTCCGACATGGCATACAGCGACAAGGTAATCGATCACTACGAGAACCCACGGAACGTCGGTAGCTTCGACAAGGAAGAGCAGGACGTGGGCACGGGTATCGTCGGCGCGCCCGAGTGCGGTGATGTGATGAAGCTGCAGCTGAAGATTACCGACGCGGGCGTCATCGAGGATGCGCGCTTCAAAACCTTCGGATGCGGCAGCGCGATCGCCAGTTCGAGCTACGTCACCGAGCTCGTCAAGGGCCGGAAGGTCGAGGAAGCCTACGCGATCAAGAACACGCAGATCGTCGAGGACCTGAACCTGCCGCCGGTGAAGATCCATTGCTCCGTCCTCGCGGAAGACGCCATCAAGGCCGCGGTCTCCGATTGGCGCAAGCGCAAGGGCCTCGATGACGAAGACCAAGACAAGAAGGTCGGCTGAGGAATCGTCGTGGCAGGCATTCAAGTCAGTGACGACGCGGCCCAGAAGATTCACGGCCTCCTGGAGTCGGAGAACAAGCCCGACCATGGCCTGCGCCTCAAAGTCGTAGGCGGCGGCTGTTCGGGCTTGTCGTACAAGATCGATCTGGACATGCAGCGTGACGGTGACAAGATCTTCGAGAACGAAGGCGCCAAGGTGATCGTCGACCGCAAGAGCTTCCTCTACCTGAATGGTACCGAGCTGCATTGGGAAGATGGGCTCATGGAGTCGGGATTCAAGCTGCGCAACCCGAACGTCAAGCGGGCGTGCGGCTGCGGGGCCTCGTTTACCGTCTGACCCGGCCCCGTTCGAGTCGACGGCATGCGACACGAGACACACAATGACGACTCCCGGATCCTCGACGGACACCACGATCTGTTCGGGCTGCGGTATGTCGGCAGCGAAGCAGTTGGTGTGCGACGGGTGTGGCGTGGTCCAGCCGCTCGTACGCGAGACCGACTACTTCACTACCTTCGACCTGCCGCGTAATCTGGTCATCGATCTCGCAGAACTGCAGCAGCGCTACTACGCGCTCTCGCGTCGGCTGCATCCCGACCTTCTGCACGATCGCTCGCCTGCGGAGCAGTTGGCCGGCTTGCGCGCGACGGCGCTCGTGACTCGCGCCTATCGCACGATCAAAGATCCCGTCCAGCGCGGTCTGTACTGGTTGTCGTTGCATGGCGAGTCGCTCGGACGCGACAACGAGCGCGTGCCACCCGAGCTTGCCGCGACGGTGTTCGAGGTGCAGGAGAAACTCGAAGACCTCCGGGCCGCACGAAACGGTGGCACGGCGGGCAGTGTCCAGGGCGAGGTCGAGGCGGTGCGGGGGGACCTCGCGGGGCGCATCGACGACGTCTACCGCCGCCTGCACGAGAATTTTGCGATGACGGATCGGAACACTACTGAGGGGACGGGCCACGCGAACGACCTCGTGGAGACGAAGGCCATCCTCTCCGAGTTGCACTATCTCAAGACGCTCGTCCGCGATGTCGACAAGGAACTCGAAGCAGCGTGAAGAGTAGCGTAGGAGCCACGTGGAACGAATAGTCGGCATAGATCTCGGTACAACGAACAGCCTCGTTGCCTATCTCGACGACGATGGGCCCCGCGTCGTCGCCGATGGGGCGACCGGCCGTGTCAGTGTGCCATCGGTGGTGGCGTTTCGTCCCGACGGCACGAGCATCGTCGGTGACGAGGCGCGTGCGCTCGCAGGCCACGCCGAGGCGACGACCATTCAGTCGGTCAAGCGTTTCATGGGTCTCGGGGAGGAGCATCTCACCGAGTCCGATCGTGGACAGTACACGTTCGCGAGTGGCGAGCAGGCGGGCGCGGTTCTTCGTTTTCAGGTTGGCGAGCGCGCGATTACCCCGCCGGAAGTTTCGGCGCTCGTCCTGCGCGAGCTGAAGCGTCGGGCCGACGAGGCGCTCGGCGACCCCGTCACCCGCGCGGTGATCACCGTTCCCGCGTACTTCAACGATAGTCAGCGTCAGGCTACGAAGGATGCTGGTCGGCTGGCCGGCCTGAAGGTGTTGCGCCTCGTGAACGAGCCGACAGCGGCGGCGTTGGCCTACGGTCTCGATAGCATGACCGAGGGCTCGGTGGCGGTCTACGATTTCGGGGGCGGCACGTTCGATATCTCCATCCTGAAGCTCGAACGTGGCATCTTCGAGGTGAAGGCGACCAACGGCGACACTCGGCTTGGCGGCGATGACATCGATGCGTGTCTGAGCGGCTGGTTTCTCGCCGGAGCCGGTCTCCCCGCGGACGCTGCAGCTTCACGTGACGTGCAGGCGCTGGTGCGTCGCGCCGCCGAGGACGCAAAGTGTCGGCTATCGTCCATCGACGAGACCGAAATGGTCGTCACCTTGGCTGACGGCAGTCGTTACGCACGAGTCCTGACTCGAGCCGAGTTCGACGAGGTGATCGGGCCCGTCGTCGAGCGAACCCTTGGGCCGTGTCGCCAGGCGTTGAAAGACGCGGGAATGACGGCATCGGACATCGACGAGATCGTGTTGGTCGGCGGCAGCACACGCATTCCGCTGGTACGAACTCGGGTCGAGGCTCTGTTCGAGCGGCCGCCCCATTGCGATCTCGATCCCGATCAGGTGGTCGCGTTGGGTGCGGGCATTCAGGCGGGCATTCTCAGCGGCCGGCAGAAAGACATGCTGCTCCTCGACGTGGTGCCCTTGTCGCTCGGGATCGAGACCATGGGGGGTGTCACCACCCGCCTGATCGAGCGGAACACGACTATTCCGACAGGGATTGTCGATACGTTTACGACCGCGGTCGACAAGCAGACGGCGGTGGACGTGCACGTGTTGCAGGGCGAGCGAGAGTTGGCGACCGATTGTCGGAGCTTGGCCCGCTTCTCGATACCGATCGAGCCGGCGACTGCGGGTTTTCCGCGCGTCGAGGTGACGTTCATGATCGATGCGAACGGCATCCTGAACGTTACCGCTCGGGACGTTCGAACTGGGCAGGAGCGCTCGGTCGATGTGAAGCCTTCCTACGGACTCACCGACGAGGAGGTCGAGCGCATGCTCGAGGAGTCGATCGACTTCGCCGAGGAGGATGTATCCGCCCGCTTGCTCGCCGAGGCCCGTACCGAGGCGGAAGGGATGATCCGGCATACAGAACGCACCCTTCGCGACGCGTCGGAACGCCTCGGAGAGGGCGAGGCCAAGCAGATCCGCGATAGCATGGCAGTGTTGCAGGATCTCCTCGCGGGTACCGACTACAACGAGATTCGCGAGCAGATCGACCGCTTGAACGAGATCTCGACGCCCTTGGCGCAGCGGATCATGTCGGATGCGATCAAGGGATCCCTGGAACGGAAATCGGCCAGCGATGTGGTATAGCGGCCAAGCGGGGCTCACGGGACGCACGCGATGAAGTTCACGTGGAGCGACCTCGAAGACCTGGCGATCGGGCTTGCCGATGCGCACGATGGTCTCGATCCCCTGACGGTCCGGTTTACGGATCTCCACCGGTACGTGACCGAGCTTGCGGAGTTCGACGACGATCCGAAAGCCTCGAACGAGGCCAAGCTGGAGGCGATCCAGATGGCCTGGCTCGAAGAATACCGGGACCGGCAAGATTGAGAAGGATTGAGAAGGGAGCTGCCCCATGCCCGCAATGCAAGTGAGTCGCAAAGTCGACTACGCGCTTCGCGCGATGATCTACCTGAGCTTTCAGGAGGGCGGGCAGCCCTGCTCGGTGGGTCAAATTGCGTCTGACGAGGGTATCCCGAAGAAATTCCTGGAGAAAATCATCCAAGACCTCATTCATCATGGGTTCGTCCACTCGACACGGGGGGCCCAAGGGGGGTACACATTGGCCAGGAACGCTGGGACGATCACATTCAAGGACGTGATCGAGGCGATCGAGGGTCCAGTGTCGCTGAATGTATGTGTGGGGGAGAGTGGGGAGCGGAGCGACAACATCTGCACGTTGTATCCGCGCTGCGCCATGTTGTCCGTGTGGCAGGAGGCGCAGAATCGGGTAATGGATCTGTTCGCCAGCACGACGCTGGCCGATGTCCGGACGCGGCACGGTGCATTGCCGCGGGTGGCGGATGATGTGGTGGCGGGGTAGCCGGACGCACTAGGCAACACGAGTTCGGTCTGCACGCCGACACCGCAGGTGGGGGGTGTATGATGACGGAGCAAACTAGTACGGCAACGAGTCAGGGATTCGAGGAGCGGTACGTCGGGCCGCTGCAGCCAGATACGGTCCTGCCGCATCAGTTCTTCGGGGCACTGAGGAGGCGAAGCCGCCTCGACGGCGAGCGCCGACTCATGATGGCGATCCTGGAAGACGCGGTGCATTGCTATCGAAAGCACGCGACCGCTGCCGATCCGC